>NZ_JBVKDS010000002.1:445122-668050 GCF_055633695.1 Kitasatospora sp. NPDC114501
GTGGGCGACGGCCCGCAGCTCCCCGGCGGCCTGCTCGGCCTCCGCGAGGGTGGCCGCGGCGGCCCGCTCGGCCTGCTCGCGGGCGGCCTCGGCGGCGTCCAGGTGCTCGGCGGTCTCCTCGCGCTCGCGGCGCAGCCCGTCGGCGGCCTCCTCGCGCTCGCGCAGGCTCTCCTCGCGCAGCGCGTCGGCGGCCGCCTCGGCCTCGGCCCGGGTGCGGGCGGCGTCGGTGTCGGCCTCGGTGCGCACCCGCTCGGCGTCGGCCACCGCGGCGTCCCGGACGGCGTTCGCCTCGGCCTGCGCCTCGGTGGTCAGGGCCTCCGCCGCGGCGGTCGCCTCGGCGCGCACCCGCTGGTCGAACTCGGTTGCTTCGCGCCGGAGTTCGGCGGTCTCCCGCTCGGCGGCGGCCCGGTTCTCGGCGGCCGCGGCCTTGGCGGCGGCGAGCGCGTCCTGGCCCTGCTGCTCGGCGGCCTGGGTGATCTTCCCGGCCTCGGCGCGGGCCCGGGTCAGGGTCTGCTCCGCCCGGCCCTGGGTCTCGGCGGCCTGCTCCTGGGCCTGCGCGCGCAGCCGCTCGATCTCCCCGGCGGCACCCGCGCGCAGCTCGTCCGCGTCGGCCTTGGCCTTGGTGAGCAGCTCCTCGGCGTTCTTCGCCGACTCCTCGATCTGGACCACGGCCTGGCGGCGGGCCTCGCCGCGCACCCGGTCGGCCTCGGCGGCGGCCTGGGCGCGCAGCTCCTCGGCCTCGGCGCGCAGCCGGGCCGCCTCGTCCTGCATCCGCTCGATCCGCTCGCGGATCGCGGCGGCGTCGTCCAGGGCGGCGTTCTGGGCCTGCTCCACGGCGGCCTGGGCCTGCTCGCGCAGCCGCTGCGCCTCGGCGGCGGCCTCGGCACGGATCCGCTCGGCCTCGGCGGCGGCCTCGCTGCGCGCCGTCTCGGCGTCCTGGTTGGCCCGGCCGAGCACCTCCTCGGCGGTCTTGGCGGCCTTGGCGAGGTGGACGGTGGCGTCCTTGGCGCCGGCCGCCCGGCCCTCCTCCTCGGCCTCGCCGCGCAGCCGCTGGGCGTCGGCCAGGGCCTGCGCGCGCAGCTCGGCGACGTCCCGCTCGGCCAGGGCGCGCAGTTCGGCGATCGCCGCCTCGGCCTCGGCCCTCAGTTCGGCGGCCACCGACTCGGCGGTGGCCCGCAGCCGCTCGCTCTCCTCGGCCGCGGCGGCCTTGGCGGCGTCGGCCTCGGCCTGCTTGGTGGAGGCCGCCGCGCGGACGGCCTCGGCCTCGGCGCGGATCGCCGAGGCCTCCTTGGTGGCCTGGGCGACCATCCGGGCGACCTCGGCCCGGGCGGTCTGCGAGCGCTGCTCGTTGGCGGCCTCGCCGTCGGCGACCTTGCGCTCGGCGGCGGCCTCGGCGTCGGCCTGGAGCTGCTCGGCGGCCCGCTCGGCCTGGGCGCGCAGCTCGGCGGCCTCGCGGCGGGTGCGCTCCGCCTCGGCGATCGCCTCGGCGCGCAGCCGGTCTATCTCGGCCTTGGCCGCGGCGAGCTGCTGCTCGGCCCGGGCCTGCTCGGCGGCGGCCTGCGTCTTGAGTCGGCCGATCTCGGCCTGGGCGGCGGCCAGCTGTCCCTCGGCGGCGGCGTGCGCGGCGGCCAGCTGCTGCTGGGCCTCGCCGCGGGCGGCGTCCACGTCGGCGGCGGCCTGGGCGCCGGCCTGCTGGGCCTGCTCGGAGGCGGCGCGCAGCAGCCGCTCGGCGTCGGTCTGGGCCCGCAGCAGGGCGGCCTCGGCGGCGGCGTGGGCCTCGCCGCGGGCGGCGTCCACGTCGGCGGCGGTCTGGGCGCGGGCCTGGTCGGAGAGGGCGACGGCCTCCGCGCGGGCGGCGGCGACCATCCGCTCGGCCTCGGCGCGGGCCTCCTGGAGCAGCCGCTGGGCCTCCTGCTCGGAGCCGACCCGGGTCTGCTCGGCCCAGCCGTTGACGTGCTGCTCGGCGGAGCGGCGCAGTTCGGCGAGCTCGTCCTCCAGCTGGCGGCGGCGGGCGGCGAGGTCGGCCTCCAGCCGGGCGGTGCGCTCGGCGGCCTCGGCCATGATCCGCTGGGTGGCGGCCTGGGAGTCGCGCAGCTGGCGCTCGGCGTCGGCGCGCAGCTGCTGGGCCTGCATCTCGGCGGTGCGGAGCATCTGCTCGGCCTGGCCGGAGACGGCGTCGAAGGCGCGCGGCTGGGCGAGCATGCGACGGGACTCGTGCAGCTTCGCCCGCAGCACCTCCACCTGGTAGGCGAGGTCCTCGGCATGCTCGACTGCCTTGTCCCGCTCCTTCCGAGTCCGACCCATCTCGGCCTCGAACTGGGAGAGGTGATCGTCAGCCTCGTAGCGGTCGTTGCCCCGCACTCCGCGGTCCCATCCATCTCCTGGTCGCGTCCTCGACCCGACCGGTGCCGGGCTCCCGATACCCGGGTGCCGGTCCGACTGGTCCTTGCATCCACGGCTGGTGGACGGCTCCCCGTTGTGTCGGGGCCGCCCGCCGCGGTCGTCGGAATCCGGGGCGCGGGAGCGCGGGGGTACCGCGTTCCCCCGTCCGAGTGGACTCCTGGGCGAACTCTTGCCTTGTGGAGAATGGTGACAGATCCGTCTTGCGACTGTTCAGCCGTGCCCGCGTTGTGGACTCCCCTTGCGACGGGCCGACCACCGGAGGGCGGACGGGCCTGTCATCGGCCGTGCCCGTCGCCTCCGTCCCCCGGAGCCTTCGCGCACCTGGGCATTGTAGTGGGAGCGCGGTGCGGGGGAATGGCCGCAGGGGTGTTTTCCGGCTCTTCCCACCAGGTTACTGACGGGTCATGACCGACGGGGCGTCGGCCGCCGCCGGGGCGCCGCACGCCCCGGGGCGGTCCGGAGGGGGATCAGTGCTCGTCGTGGCCCTGCTGCGCGGAGGTGACCAGCTCGGTCAGCACGCCGCCGCAGTCCTTGGGGTGCAGGAAGGTGATCCGCGAACCCATCGAGCCGATCCGCGGCTCGTCGTAGAGGACCCGGACGCCCTTGTCCCGGATGGCCGCGGCGTCGCCGTCCACGTCCGCGGTGCCGAAGGCGATGTGGTGCACGCCCTCGCCGTTCTTCTCCAGCCACTTGGCCACCGTGGAGTCCGGCCGGGTGGGCTCCAGCAGCTGGAGGTAGGAGGCGCCGCCGTCGTCGGTGCCGTTGATCCGGAGCATGGCCTCGCGGACGCCCTGCTCCTCGTTGACCTCGGAGTGGAAGACCTCGAAGCCGTAGGTGGCGCGGTAGAACTCGACCGTCTTGTCGAGGTCTCGGCAGGCGATGCCGATGTGGTCGATTCGGGTCAGCACGACGGCCTCCGGGTGGTGGGGAGAAGGGTGCACCCAGTGCAGCGCATGCCCCGCGACGGACGCCAGTGCCGGGCGTGCGAGCCTGCTCACACGGCGGGCGGTTCACCCGGAACGGGTCGGCACGGTGTTGACTGGACGGTGCCAGTGCGCTCGATCACACCGTCGCTCCGGTGACGGGCGGATAACAGGTCAGTACATTGAGCGCATCCTCACCTGGCCACGACGTGCGAAGGGGCCCGTCCCATGACCAACACCACCTCTGTGATCGTTGCCGGTGCGCGGACCCCGATGGGTCGCCTGCTGGGTTCCCTCAAGGGCTTCTCCGGCGCCGAGCTCGGCGGCGTCGCGATCAAGGCGGCCCTGGAGCGGGCCGGGATCACCGGCGAGCAGGTCCAGTACGTGATCATGGGCCAGGTGCTCCAGGCCGGCGCCGGCCAGATCCCGGCCCGCCAGGCCGCCGTCAAGGCCGGCATCCCGATGAACGTCCCGGCGCTGACCGTCAACAAGGTCTGCCTCTCCGGCCTCGACGCCATCGCGCTGGCCGACCAGCTGATCCGGGCCGGCGAGTTCGACATCGTGGTGGCCGGCGGCCAGGAGTCGATGACCAACGCCCCGCACCTGCTGCCGAAGTCCCGCGAGGGCTTCAAGTACGGCGCGATCGCGATGCTCGACGCGATGGCCCACGACGGCCTCACCGACGCCTACGAGAACATCCCGATGGGCGAGTCCACCGAGAAGCACAACACCCGCCTGGGCATTCCGCGCGAGGTGCAGGACGAGATCGCCGCCGCCTCCCACCAGCGGGCCGCGAAGGCGCAGGCCGACGGGGTCTTCGACGCCGAGATCGTCCCGGTCGCCATCCCGCAGCGCAAGGGCGAGCCGGTGCTGTTCAGCCAGGACGAGGGCATCCGCGCGGACACCACCGTCGAGAGCCTGGCCAAGCTGCGCCCGGCCTTCACCAAGGACGGCACGATCACCGCCGGCACCTCCTCGCAGATCTCCGACGGCGCCGCCGCCGTGGTCGTGATGAGCAAGGCCAAGGCCGAGGAGCTGGGCCTGAGCTGGATCGCCGAGATCGGCGCGCACGGCAACGTGGCCGGCCCGGACAACTCGCTCCAGTCGCAGCCGTCCAACGCGATCAGGCACGCGCTGGCCAAGGAGGGCCTGGAGGTCGCCGACCTCGACCTGATCGAGATCAACGAGGCCTTCGCGGCGGTCGCCCACCAGTCCATGAAGGACCTGGGCGTCTCCTCCGACATCGTCAACGTCAACGGTGGCGCCATCGCGCTCGGCCACCCGATCGGGATGTCCGGCGCCCGCGTGGTGCTGACCCTGGCGCTGGAGCTGCAGCGCCGCGGCGGCGGGGTCGGCGCGGCCGCGCTGTGCGGCGGCGGCGGCCAGGGCGACGCGCTGATCGTGCGCGTCCCGAAGGCCTGACCGGCCGATCCGACCTCCAGGGCTACGGACCGCGTGTCGCGGTCCGTAGCCCCTTTCGGCATCTGCGTCTGCGCTAGGAGCTCCTGATGATCGATGTCGCCACGCTGGTCGAGCAGGCCCGGGAGGGCCGGCCGCGGGCGGTCGCCCGGCTGATCACGCTGGTCGAGAACGCCGCGCCGCAGCTGCGGGAGGCGATGGCCGCGCTCGCGCCGTACACCGGGCGGGCGTACACGGTGGGCCTGACCGGCTCGCCCGGGGTCGGCAAGTCCACCTCCACCTCGGCGCTGGTCTCCGCCTACCGGCGGCTCGGCAAGCGGGTCGGGGTGCTCGCCGTCGACCCGTCCTCGCCGTTCTCCGGTGGGGCGCTGCTGGGCGACCGGGTCCGGATGCAGGACCACGCCACCGACCCCGAGGTGTTCATCCGCTCGATGGCCACCCGCGGCCACCTCGGCGGGCTCTCCTGGGCGGCGCCGCAGGCGCTGCGGGTGCTGGACGCGGCCGGCTGCGAGGTGATCCTGGTCGAGACCGTCGGGGTGGGCCAGTCCGAGGTCGAGGTCGCCGCCCAGGCCGACACCACCGTGGTGCTGCTGGCCCCCGGGATGGGTGACGGCATCCAGGCCGCCAAGGCCGGGATCCTGGAGATCGGCGACGTCTTCGTGGTCAACAAGGCCGACCGGGACGGTGCCGACGCCACCGCGCGGGAGCTCAACCACATGCTGGGCCTCGGCGAGGCCCGGGAGCCGGGGGACTGGCGCCCGCCGATCGTCAAGACCGTCGCGGCCCGCGGCGAGGGCGTGGACGAGGTGGTCGAGGCGCTGGAGAAGCACCGCGCCTGGCTGGAGGAGCACGGCGAGCTCGCCGCGCGCCGCCGTCGCCGGGCCGCCGAGGAGATCCAGGCGATCGCGCTGGCCGAGCTGCGCGCCCGGATCGGCGACCTGCGCGGGGACCGGCGGCTGGCCGCCCTGGCCGAACGCGTGGCCGACGGCACCCTCGACCCGTACGGCGCGGCCGACGAACTGGTCGCCGGCCTGACCGCGAGCTGAGCCCGCGCGCGGGAAGTCGGCCGGGCCGACTTCCCGCGCGGGAGGAACGACGAAGGGCCGGTCCCCGGGGACCGGCCCTTCGGCTCCTTCGGTGCGGCAGGGCCCTACGGCTTGCCGCGGAGGCCGCGGAGGTGCTCGGCGATGGGGGCGAGGGCCTCGTACATCTCGTCGAGCTGTTCCGGGGTGAAGCGGTCGATGAAGTGGGCCCGGACGCTGCGCACGTGGTCCGGGGCGACCTGCTGCATGGTCTCCCAGCCGTGCTCGGTGAGGTGGGCGTAGAGGCCGCGGCGGTCGCCGGGGCACTCCTGGCGCAGCACGAGGCCGGCGTGCTCCATCCGGGTGATCTGGTGGGAGAGGCGGCTCTTCGACTGGAGGGTGGCGGCCGCGAGGTCGGTCATGCGCATCCGGCGGTCCGCGGCCTCGGAGAGCACGACCAGGATCTCGTAGTCGTTGATCGCCAGGTTGTGCGGCTGGAGTTCGCGGCTGAGCTGGTACTCCAGCAGCTTGGCGACCTCCAGATGGGCGCGCCACATCCGCTGCTCCCTGGCGGTCAGCCAGGGAGTTTCCTCCTCGGGCTGCGACTGCGGGTCGTCCGCAGCGTCGATCGTGTGCGTATCCATGGGGCCCAGCATAGCCGATTTAGTTCAATCTTGTACAAATTTACAGACCGAAACGTCGGCCGAGGTCACCCAGGTTACCGAGGCCGGGGATGTTCGGGTTCCCCCCGCCGTGCCCGGCCGTGCCCGGCTGGGACGGCACGCCGCCCATCGGGACGCCCGCCTCGGCGCCGACCGCGCCGACCGGCAGTTCCGCCATGAGTTTTTCACTCGATTGCAGCAGCACCTGGCCGGCGCCGATGAACTCGAACTGGTGCTCCTCGCCGGAGGCGCCGCCGAAGCCGGTCAGCCGGCGCAGGCCGCCGATCAGCCCGTGCATGTAGTCGTGGTCGTAGTGGTGGCACGGGGCCGGGCAGTCCGCCCAGCCGACCAGTGCCTGCGGGTCCACCCGGACCGGCGGCTCGACGAAGTGCACCGGGCCGTTGGAGGCGGCGACGAAGCGGCCGGTGCCGATCAGGGTCAGGAAGCCCGGGATGATCGACTGCTTGAGCCGAAGCGTCGGGTCGAAGGCCAGCAGGTTGCCGGAGCGGACGGTCAGGTTGCCCTCGTCCAGGTCGTACGAGTTGAGGTCGAACGCCCGGTCGGCCAGCAGCAGCTTGCCGCGGCCCTCGGCGATCACCCAGTCCGCCGCGTGCATCGGCGAGTTGAAGTGCTGCCCGAGCATCCGGTCGATCGCCCCGGCGCCGACGCCCCGGAAGGTGATGTCGCCGTAGTAGGCGACCATCTTGCCCTTCTGGAGGAAGTACGAGCCGTTCAGGTCGACCGAGAAGGCGTACGGGTTGACGTTGTCGCCGGCCGGCAGGCTGTGGACGTCCCACACCACCGGGCCGGAGCCGCCCTGGCCGGTCGGCAGCGGGGCCACCGGGCCGCCGAACTGCTCCTGGGCGTAGGGCTGTTGCTGGCCGTACGGCTGCTGCTGGGGCTGCTGGACCGGCGGGGGCGGCGGGTAGCCCTGCTGGGGGTGGCCGCCGGGCGGCGGCGGGTAGCCCTGCGGCGAACCGTAGGTCGGCGGGGTCGGCGGGACCGCGAAGCCGGGCTGGGTCGGCTGGTTGTGCGGCGAGCCGTACGGGGGCTGCGGCGGGTAGGACATCAGAGCTTCTCCTCGCTCGCCTGGACGTACACCGCACCCTGCCCGGACAGTTCCAGCTGGAACGCCTCGCCCGAGCCGCGGCCGATCATGTCGCGCCAACCCAGCGCCGTGGACAGCTTGTTGCGGACGTCGCCGCGGTGCGCCACGTACGCCTGCGGGTCGACGTGCACCGACTGGCCGGGGACGATCGGCAGCTCGAAGACGCCGCCGTGGGCCATCACCGCGACCGCGCCCTGGCCCTCCAGCTTGGTGGTGAACAGGCCCTGCCCGGTGACCTGGCCCCGGACCATGCCCATCACCCCGCCCTGCGAGCCCATGAACATGGTGGACTGCCGCAGCGTGCCCTCGAAGGCGAGCAGCCGGTCCGCCTCGACGTACAGGGTGTCGCCGAACAGGTCGATCACGTGGACGTGGTGGCCGCCGTGGCCGAACATCACCCGGCCCTGGCCCTCGACGGTCATCAGCGGGGTGTCCTCGTTGGCCACCCGGCGGCCGATCATCGACATCACGCCGCCCTGCCCGCCGGTGATGTTCGGCGTGAAGCGCACGTCGCCGCTGTACGCGAGCATCGCGCCGCGCTGGCTGAAGAGCCGCTGCCCGGGCACCACCTGGGCCTCGACCATCTTGCCGTTGATCTTCGTGAAGCCCATCAGACGTCGCCCCCGACGGTGACCTTCTCGGAGGGCTGGACGTACACCAGGCCCTCGCCGGTGAACTCGATCTGGACGGCCTCGCCGCCGCCCTCGCCGATGACGGTGGTCCAGCCGGCGCCCGACTTCAGGCTGCGCTGAAGGGTGCCGGTGTGCGCCACGTACGCGCCCGGGTCGACCCGCAGCGGCATGCTCTTGTCGACCCGCAGGATGACGGCCGGGCCGTTGGAGGTGACGGCCGCCCAGCCGTGGCCCTCCACCTTGGTGGTGAACAGGCCGTTGCCGGAGGACATGCCGTTGAGCCCGGTGAAGCTGGTGCCGGTGTGCAGGGTGGCCTCGGTGCAGAGCAGGTTGTCCGCCTCGACGTACAGCGTCTCGCCGTTCAGCCGGACCAGATTGATCTCGGTGGCCTTGTCGGCGAAGTAGCAGGTGCCCTGTCCCTTCACCTCCATGACCGTCATCTTCTCGCCGGTCAGCCTGCGGGTCACCATGCCGCGCAGGCCGTCCCCGCCGCCGGTCAGCTTCTTGAAGGCCATCTGCCCGGTGTAGGCGACCATCGAACCGTTTCGCGCCTTGACGGCGTCCCCGCCCAAATCGACGGCGAGCACGCGGGATCCCTGGAGTCTGAACTGAGCCACGGCCGCAATCTAGCCGCTGCGGCCGTGGCCCGGGGAGAGTGCGCGGGACAACTGGTACCAGGCTGCGACAAACGCGCCGGTCACACCCGGGCGCGCGCCCCCCGTCCGGCCGGAACGGTGCCGGCCGCCTGCTCGACCTCCAGCAGCGAGGCCGAGTGGCGCTCCGCCTCGAAGGCCGCCAGCCCGCCGCGCAGCCCGAACAGGCGCTTGGAGAGCATGATCCAGAGCACCGCCGCGATGTTCAGCACCAGGGTGCAGACCTTCAGCGCGCTGACGTGGTGGCTCAGCTCGTAGCCCTCCAGCGGCAGGAAGGCCGCGGTGGCGACCACCGTCAGGTACTCGGCCCAGCGCTTGTTCAGCCAGAGGCCGACCGCCTCGACGATCTCGATCACCGCGTAGGCGAGCAGCGCGCCCGCGACGATCAGCAGGGTGCTCTTCCTGAAGTCGAAGGTCTTGCGGATCGTCTCGACGATCGGGGCGTGTTCGAGGTCCCAGTGGAAGTGGTCGGTGACCGGCTTGAAGACCGTGAGGTTCTCGTCGAACACCCGGTGCACCGCGTCCTGGCTGTTGGAGAACTTCCAGACGGCCCAGGCGACCACGATGATCAGCAGTCCGCGCAGCACCCGCTCGACGGCCAGGAAGCGCAGGATGAACAGGTCCCGCAGCGCCTTGCCGCGCGGCACCAGCGGCGCGTCCTCGGCCGGGCCGGAGCCGTGCGGGTCGCCCAGCGCGAAGTCGCCGCAGCGCAGGCAGCGCCAGGCGTCGCCGAGCGCGGTGGAGGCGTGCAGCCGGGAGGCCAGTTCGGGCTCCGTCGGCGCGTAGGTGATGTGACCGCGCCTGGCGCAGGTCCTGCGGTCCCAGTCGAGCTCGAACATCTCGGTTACCCCCGTGTGCGGTGCGTCGGCGCCCGGATCGGTGGGCGCGCGGGCAGCAGGATAGGGGTTCCCGGCGACCTGCGGTCGCGCTCGGCGGCGTTCCGGCACACAGCTGTGACAGGGCGGGCCGGGCACTGTGAGATCGCCCACGGGGGCCACCCCCGGCCGGGGGAGCGCACATGTGCTCGGTGATAATGGGCCGGAAGGCTTGTGAGTCGCTTCACAAGCGCGTCCGCGCCGTCGACCCCGTATCGAGGAATCCATCGTGAACAGCAGCGCCGTCCACCGCCTGCGCCTGGTCTCCGGCCCCGAAGGGGTCTCCTTCATCCTGCTGCTGATCTGCTCGGTGCTGAAGCGGACCACCTCGTTCGACGCCGTCCCGGTGATGGGCATGGTCCACGGCGTCCTGTTCATCCTGTACGTGGTCTTCTGGATCCAGGCCTGGCAGGCGCAGAAGTGGGACGCCAAGCGCGGCGTCCTGATGTTCGTGCTGGCGGTGCTGCCCACCGGCGGCTTCTTCGCCGAGCGGATGCTCGGCCGCGAGGAGCGGGGCGAGCCGAAGCCAGCCACCGCCTGAGCCCCGGCCCCCTCGTGGACGGTCGACAGGCTGCCGCGGCCTCCTCTCCCAAAGGGCCGCGGCAGCCTGTCGCCGTTTCTTACCGGGGGTGGCTCGTCCCCTGCCGGGGTGCCGTGCGGTGGGCGGCTAGTTGACGTTCACCGCGCTCCAGGCCGCCGCGACCGCCTTGTACTCGGTGCTGGTCGCGCCGTACAGGTCGGTGGCCGCCTTCAGGGTCGCCGCGCGGGCGGCCTTGTAGTTGGTGGTGGAGGTCATGTAGACGGTCAGCGCGCGGTACCAGATCGCGGCCGCCTTGGTGCGGCCGATCCCGGTCACCGTCGAGCCGTTGGAGGTCGGGCTGTTGTAGCTGACCCCGTTGATGACCTTCGCGCCGCTGCCCTCGGCGAGCAGGTAGAAGAAGTGGTTGGCGACGCCCGAGGAGTAGTGGACGTCCTTGTTGCCGACGGTGGAGGACCAGTAGTCGGCCGACGCGCCGTCCTTGGAGGGCTTGTCCATGTAGCGCAGCGGGGTGCCGTTGCCGTTGATGTTGAGCTTCTCGCCGATCAGGTAGTCACCCGGGTCGGCGGACAGGTTGGCGGACCACTCGACCATGGTGCCGAAGATGTCCGAGGTGGCCTCGTTGAGGCCGCCGGACTCGCCGGAGTAGATCAGGCCGGCGGTGGCCGAGGTGACGCCGTGGCTCATCTCGTGGCCGGAGACGTCGATGGCGGTCAGCGGGTGGGTGTTGCTGGCGCCGTCGCCGTACGTCATGCAGAAGCAGGAGTCGTCCCAGAACGCGTTGACGTAGTTGGTGCTGTAGTGCACCCGGCTCGACGCGCCGACCCCGTTGTTCTTGATGCCGTTGCGGCCGAAGGTGTTCTTGTAGTAGTCCCAGGTGGCCGCCGCGCCGTACTGGGCGTCCACGGCGGCGGACTCCCGGTTGGAGGGCAGGCCGTTGCCCCAGGAGTTGGTGGTGTTGCTGAACAGCGTGCCGCTGCCCGAGGTGCCGCCCTTGAGGTCGGTGGTGGACTGGTTGCCCCGGGAGGCGTCCTTCAGCTGGTAGGAGCTGCCGCTCTGGGTGGTGGTCAGCGTGACGGTGCCGACGTTGACGCCCTTGCCGGTGCCGGTGGCGGTCTGCACCTTCTCGTCGCTGGCGAGCAGTTCGCCGGTGGCGGCGTCGGTGACCACCTCCTGGCGGCTCGGGGTGCCGTCCGCGCGCTGGCCCTCGACCACGGTGCGGTGGGCGAGCCGCGGGGTGCCGTCGGCGGCCCAGACGACCAGCTCGGGCGCGCCGGCGCCGTCGACCCGGCTGAGCGCCGCCTCGTCGTGGTCGGCGGCGACGCCGACGGTCGCGCGCACCGCGGCGGTGGCCGCCTCGGCGGCCTGGGACGCGGCGAGGCCCGGGGTCAGGCTGGTCACCGCCAGCTGTCCGGCGAAGGCCCGGTCGACCGACTTCACCGAACCGTCGGCCTTCTGGTGGACGACCAGGTCGCCGCCGATCACCGGCAGGCCCGCGTAGGTCCGGTCGTACCGCAGGTGACGGGTGCCGTCCCGGTCCACCACCACGTCCTTGGGCACCAGCTTCTCCTGGCCGCCGAGGGCGAGGGCCTGGGCGACCGGGGCGCTCTGCCCGGTGGCCAGGGCGAGCAGCGCGGACTGCTGCTGCGCCGGCGAGGGGGCGGCGGCCTGGGCGGGGACGGCGGCGATCTGGATGACGCCGGCCAGCAGGGCGGTGGCGGAGAGTACGGCTCCGACAGTCAGCTTTCGCTTCACGTGCGGGGGTTCCTTCCACGAGACCCGCGGGTGCGATGCGGGTGCGCCGCGTACCGGGGCGCCGGGGTTGGCACCTTGGGGGCGGTAGGGCGCGGACGTGCCGGTCCCGTGCGGCTTCTGACACTCCGCCGGATGTGGGTGGGGCGGCGGAGGATCGGACGGGACTTGGTCAGAAGCATGACAATTGTCGGCGGGGATGGACAGGGTGCGTCCGGGATTGGCCAGGAACCGCCAGTGCCGGTACGGATGGTTCGGCTGCCGCCGGTTGCCCGGTTTTCGACGGTTCGTCCCCCCTGGCGGGACTCCGCCAGCCGGACGGCCTTGACAGCCCCGTGGCGGCGGACGGCCCCCGTGGCGGCGGACGGCCCCCGGCGGGGAACGCGCGGACGCCCGGGCCCTCCCGCAGGAGGCCCCGGGCGTCCGATGCGCCGGTGCGGTACGTCAGTTGACGTTGACGGCGGCCCAGGTCGCGGCGACCGCGTTGTACTCGGCGCTGTTCGCGCCGTACAGGTCCGTCGCCGCCTTGAGGGTGGCGGTGCGGGCGCCCGCGTAGTTGGTGGTCGAGGTCATGTAGACGGTCAGGGCCTTGTACCAGACCTGCGCGGCCTTGTCCCGGCCGATGCCCGCGAGCGTCGAGTTGTTGTAGGTCGGGCTGTTGTAGCTGACGCCGTTGATGGTCTTGGCGCCGCTGCCCTCGGCGAGCAGGTAGAAGAAGTGGTTGGCGACGCCCGAGGAGTAGTGGACGTCCAGGCTGCCGACCGAGGACGACCAGTAGTCGGCCGAACGGCCGTCCTTGGACGGCTTGTCCATGTAGCGCAGCGGGGTGCCGTTGCCGTTGAGGTCGATCTCCTCGCCGATGAGGTAGTCCGGCTTGTCCGTGGCCAGGTTGGCGGAGAACTCGACCATGGTGCCGAAGATGTCCGAGGTGCCCTCGTTGAGGCCGCCGGACTCGCCCGAGTAGTTCAGGTTGGCGGTGGCCGCGGTGACGCCGTGGGTCATCTCGTGGCCGGCCACGTCCAGCTCGGTCAGCGGGTGGGTGTTGCTGGCGCCGTCGCCGTACGACATGCAGAAGCACTGGTCGGACCAGAAGGCGTTGACGTAGTTCTTGCCGTAGTGGACCCGGCTGGCGGCGCCGACGCCGTCGTTGCGGATGCCGTTGCGGCCGAAGGCGTTCTTGTAGAAGTCCCAGGTGGCCGACGCGCCGTACTGGGCGTCCACGGCCGCCGACTGGCCGTTGGCGACGGTGCCGTCGCCCCAGGCGTTGTCCGCGTCGGTGTAGAGCGTGCCCGAGCCGGAGGTGCGGCCCTTCAGGTCGCTGGTGGACTGGCCGCCGCGGGAGGCGTCCTTCAGCGAGTAGCCGCCGGACACCTGCGTGGTGGTCAGGGGGACGCTGCCGACGAAGACGCCGTTGCCGGAGCCGGCCGCGGTCCGGACCTGCTCGTGGGTGGAGAGCACCTGGCCGGTCGCGGCGTCGGTCACCAGCAGCTGGCTGCTCGGGGTGCCGTCGGCGCGCAGGCCCTCGACCGTGGTCTGGTACGCCAGGCGCGGCGAGCCGTCGGCGGCCCAGACCACCAGCTTGGCGGCGCCGGTCTGGTGGACCTCGGTCAGCGGCGACTCGTCCTCGTCGACGGCGATGCCGACGGTGGACTGCACGGCGCCGGTCGCCTGGGCGGCGGCCTTGTCGGCGGGGATCTGCGGGGTGAGGCTCGGAAGGGCGATGGTGGCGCCGGTGGCCTTGTCCACGGAGGTGGTCGAGCCGTCGGCCTTCTGGTGCACCACCAGGTCCCCGCCCAGGACCGGAAGGCCGGCGAAGGTGCGCTCGTAGCGGAGGTGGCGGGTGCCGTCGGCGTCCACCACGGCGTCCTTGGCGACCAGCTGCTCCTGGCCGCTCAGGGCCAGGGCGTGCGCCACCTTGCCCGCCTGGCCGTTGGCCAGGGCGATCAGGTCGGCGCGCTGCTTGGCGGCCTGGGACTGCGGGGCCGGGTCCGCGACGGCCGCGGTGCTCACCTGGACGACACCGGTGAGCAGGGCGGTGGCGGAGAGTACGGCGACTGCGGCGAGCTTTCGCTTCACGAACGAGTCCTTCCGGGAAACCGCGAGCAGGCGCGGTCGCGCGGCGTTCCGGGGGCCGGGGCGGCACCTGAGGGGCGGAACGGGCGCTGACGTGCAGGCCCCGTGCGGTCGAAGCGGCTTCGCCACCGGTGGGTGGGGGTGGTGGCTGCCGTACGGGGCTGGCCGAAAGCATGACAATCGAGCACATCAAATGACAGGTCTTGCTCATGGATTGGCCAAGTCCCGCCAATGTGAAGGAATGTGAACGAGCAGACAAAAGGGGTGAACCACCCGGCCTTGCAGCGGGTTACCGTCCGAACCGAGGCCTGGTGGCGCGGCACCGGGCCGATCGGGGGTCAACCCCGCTGTGTCGGGAGACCGTTGCCGCGCGTTCACACCGTCGCAATGTCCTGGTATGGACCTGGCCGTCCGGTTGGCGGGTTCCCGCCACGTCCTGCGCTTGTCCACCATCAGGGACGCCTGGTACCACGAACCCCCTCCGCCGGTACGGTAAGGAGGTGGCCAAGCCCCTCGCTCTCGACTTCGACCCGATCGCCCGCGCCGACGAGCTGTGGACCCGCCGCTGGGGCGGGGTCCCCTCGATGGCGGCGATCACCTCGATCATGCGCGCCCACCAGATCCTGCTGTCCCGGGTGGACGCGGTGCTCAAGCCGTACGGGCTGACCTTCGCCCGCTACGAGGCGCTGGTGCTGCTGACCTTCAGCCGGACCGGCGAGCTCTCGCTCTCCAAGATCGGCGAGCGGCTCATGGTCCACCCGACCAGCGTCACCAACACCGTCGACCGCCTGCAACGGGCCGGCCTGGTCGCCCGCCGCCCCAATCCGCTGGACGGCCGCGGCGTGCTGGCCACGATCACCGACCGCGGCCGCGAGGTGGTCGAGGAGGCGACCCGGGAGCTGATGGCGATGGAGTTCGGGCTGGAGGAGTACGACGCCGAGCAGTGCCGCCAGGTGTTCGATCTGCTCAGGCCGCTGCGGATCGCCGCGGGTGACTTCGCCGAGCAGGCCGAGGGGGCTGCGAAGCGGGGGAGGTGAAGGCGGCTACCCTCGTGTGAGCGGTGCGCGGATCCGGGCGTACCGGCCGATACTGCCGAGCGACGCGAGGAAGATCATGAAGGCGACCCCCCTGCTGGGCTGGTACCGGGGCCTGGCCATTGCGACCGGTCTGGCACTGCTGGTGTTCTGCGGCTTCATGGTCGCGAAGTACGGCTTCGACACCGCCGAGGGCGTGACCACGTACGTCGCGATGCTGCACGGCTACCTCTACATCGGGTACTTCGTGGTGACCTTCCTGCTCGGGCAGAAGCTGAAGTGGCCGATGGGCCGGCTGGTGCTCACCCTGGCGGCGGGCTGCATCCCGTTCCTCTCCTTCGTCTTCGAGCGCAAGGTGGCCCGCGAGGCCGCCGAGAAGCTCCCGGCGGGTGCCGGCGCCCGCCAGCCGGCCGGGGTCTGAGTCCCGCCGCCCGCGCCTTCCGGAGCGCCCCTTCCCCTTGTCGGGGGAGGGGCGCTCCGGCGTTCCGGGGGCAGCACCTGCGCTTCCCGCCCGCCACGGGCGGCTCCGGCCCGGTTGCCATCGACAAGTACTAGGACGTCCGAGTAAATTGTTAGGACGTCCTACTAGCTGTGCCGCCCCGTCGCCGTGGCGGCCGTACGGAGCGGAGTTCGGGGTCATGGACGCCGAGGAGATCGAGCGCGGCCGGCAGCGCTGGCAGCAGCGATACGACAAGGCCCGCAAGCGCGACGCGGACTTCACCACCCTCTCCGGCGACGAGGTCGAGCCGGTGTACGGCCCGCCCGCCGGGCAGGCCTACGAGGGTTTCGAGCGGATCGGCTGGCCGGGCGAGTACCCGTACACCCGCGGTCTGCACCCGACCGGCTACCGGGGCCGCACCTGGACCATCCGGCAGTTCGCCGGCTTCGGCAACGCCCAGCAGACCAACGAGCGCTACCGGATGATCCTGGACGCGGGCGGCGGCGGCCTCTCGGTCGCCTTCGACATGCCCACCCTGATGGGCTACGACTCGGACGACGCCAAGTCGCTCGGCGAGGTCGGCCACTGCGGCGTGGCCATCGACTCGGCCGCCGACATGGAGGTGCTGTTCGACGGCATCCCGCTCGGCGAGGTCACCACCTCGATGACGATCAGCGGCCCGGCCGTGCCGATCTTCTGCATGTACCTGGTCGCCGCCGAGCGCCAGGGGGTGGACCCGGCGGTGCTCAACGGCACCCTCCAGACGGACATCTTCAAGGAGTACATCGCCCAGAAGGAGTGGCTCTTCGCCCCCGAGCCGCACCTGCGCCTGATCGGCGACCTGATGGCCTACTGCGCCGAGGGCATCCCCGCGTACAAGCCGCTGTCGGTCTCCGGCTACCACATCCGCGAGGCCGGTGCGACGGCCGCGCAGGAGCTGGCGTACACCCTCGCGGACGGCTTCGGCTACGTCGAGCTGGGCCTGTCCCGCGGCCTGGACGTGGACGTCTTCGCACCCGGCCTGTCCTTCTTCTTCGACGCGCACCTGGACTTCTTCGAGGAGATCGCCAAGTTCCGCGCCGCGCGCCGGATCTGGGCCCGCTGGATGCGCGAGCGCTTCGGCGCCAAGACCGACAAGGCGCAGTGGCTGCGCTTCCACACCCAGACCGCCGGCGTCTCGCTGACCGCGCAGCAGCCGTACAACAACGTGGTCCGCACCGCCGTCGAGGCGCTGGCCGCGGTGCTCGGCGGCACCAACTCGCTGCACACCAACGCCCTGGACGAGACCCTGGCGCTGCCCTCCGAGCAGGCCGCCGAGATCGCCCTGCGCACCCAGCAGGTGCTGATGGAGGAGACCGGCGTCGCCAACGTGGCCGACCCGCTGGGCGGTTCCTGGTACGTCGAGGCGCTGACCGACCGGATCGAGCAGCAGGCCGAGGCGATCTTCCAGCGGATCCTGGACAAGGGCCGCGAGGACCACGAGATCGGCCCGATCACCTCCGGCATCCTGCGCGGGATCGAGGAGGGCTGGTTCACCGGGGAGATCGCCGAGGCGGCCTTCCAGTACCAGCAGGGCGTGGAGAAGGGCGAGAAGCGCGTGGTCGGCGTCAACTGCCACCCGCGCAGCGTCACCCCGGAGCTGGAGATCCTGCGGGTCAGCCACGAGGTCGGGCGCGAGCAGGTCCGGGCGCTGAAGGAGCGCAAGGCGGGCCGCGACGAGGCGGCCGTCCGGGCCGGGCTGGACGCCATGCTGGCGGCGGCGCGCTCGGGCGAGTCGATGATCCCGCCGATGCTGGACGCGGTGCGCGCCGAGGCGACGCTGGGCGAGATCTGCAACGCGCTGCGGGAGGAGTGGGGGACGTACCGGGAGAACGCGGCGTTCTGATCCGTTGGTCCCCCGGTCTTCTGATCCGCTGATCCGCTGATCCGCGCAGGCCGTCCGTACGGGATTCCGTACGGGCGGCCTCGCCGTGCCCGGGTGTGCTCAGCCGGCGATGAGCGGTCCGAGCAGCAGGTCGGTGAAGCGGCGGGTCCACTCGGCGGTGATCGGCTCGCCGCTGACCAGCACGCGGTGCTCGACGGTGCCCGCGATGGTGTCGAAGATGATGTCGACCTCCTCGCGGGCCGCCGCGGCGTCGGTGTCCGCCTCGAGCTCGCCGCGCGCCTGGGCGGCCGCCCGGCCCTGGCGGACCAGCCGCTTCTGCGGGTCCACGATGGCCTCGCGGATCCGGCGCCGCAGCTGCCGGTCGCGGGTGCCCTCGGCGAACAGCGCGAGCAGCGCGGCCTGGGTCTCCGGGCGGGCCAGCAGGTCGGCGAACTGGGTCACCACGGCCTCGATGTCGGCCCGCAGACTGCCGAGGTCGGGCATCTCCAGCTCGTCGAAGAGGCTGGCGACGGCGTCCACCACGAGCTCGTTCTTGGACGGCCAGCGGCGGTAGAGGGTGGTCTTGGCGACCCCGGCGCGGCTCGCCACGTGGCCCATGGTCAGTCCGCCCCAGCCGAGTTCGGCCAGCGCCTCGCGGGTGGCGTCGAGGATCGCGAGGTCGGCGGCGGCGCTGCGCGGGCGGCCCTTGGCCCGGGTGGCGCCCGCGGGCTCCGCGGCCGTGCCGACCTTGTCGGAACAGGCCTGGTCCGGGCTCTCCGGGCTTTCCGGGCTCGCTGGGGGCTGGGCGGCCGGCACCGGGCCTCCTTGCGCTTTACTGGTAAGTAACTTGGGTGGGGCTGGTAACGGTAGCGACTGTTCCCCCGTTCGGGGAGCGGGGCACCCCGGGAAAGTGGGGCAGGTCACGTCCCCGAACCGCCGGTGGGGCTTGCGGGCGGGGCACCGGCTCCAGTTACGCTACGACTCGTAGCGAAAGCAGTGACAACCAGGCGCCGCATCCCGTGGGACGGGAGCGGCGCGGGCGCGGGTGGGGATCCGCGCCGAACGGTCCAGGCTACCGGGGGAGGGGCACCGCGCCCGGGAATCCGCACCGCGCGGCCCGCGCGGGGCGACTTTCCGGAGGTTGGTGCCCGCGAGCAGCGCGGACGGGGGAGGATGGTGCCATGCAGCCACGGAATTCGCGTCTCAACAGCTCCGCCCTGCGCGGCGCGGTCGACCTCGCCGCAGTGAAGGCGGCCGGCGAAGCCGCCCAGAAGGCCGAGCAGGCCCGGGCCGAGCGGGCCCGTCAGGCGGCGGCCGCCGAGTCGGCCGGAGCCGCCCCGGCCCAGTCCGCCTACCAGCTCGTCATCGACGTCACCGAGGACACCTTCGAGGCCGACGTCGTCCAGCGCTCCACCGAGGTGCCGGTCGTCATCGACTTCTGGGCCGAGTGGTGCGGGCCCTGCAAGCAGCTGAGCCCGGTCCTGGAGGCTCTGGCCGAGGAGTACGCCGGCCGCTTCGTGCTCGCCAAGATCGACGTGGACGCCAACCCGCTGCTCTCCCAGCAGTTCGGCATCCAGGGCATCCCGGCCGTGATGGCCGTGGTGGCCGGCCAGCTGGTGCCGCTGTTCCAGGGCGCGGAGAGCGCCGCCAACGTCCGCAAGATCCTGGACCAGCTGATCCTGGTCGCCGAGCAGCGCTTCGGCGTGTCCGGCGGCGCGGGCGCCCCGGGCGAGGCCGCGCCCGCCGCCCCGCAGCGCCCCGAGGACCCGGCGCTGTCCGCCGCGCACGACGCGCTGGACGCCGGTGACCTGGGCGGCGCCATCCAGGCGTACCGGAACGTGCTGGCCGACGAGCCGGGCAACACTGAGGCCAAGCTGGGCCTGGCCCAGGCCGAGCTGCTGAAGCGGATCGAGGGCCTGGACCTCCAGACCGTCCGGGCGGCGGCCGCGGCCGACCCGAAGGACGTCGAGGCCCAGCTCAAGGCGGCCGACCTGGACCTGGTCGGCGGTCACGTCGAGGACGCCTTCGGGCGCCTGGTGACCACCGTCGGGCGGACGGCCGGCGAGGACCGGGACACCGCCCGGCTGCGCCTGCTGGAGCTGTTCGAGGTGATCGGCCCGGAGGACCCGCGGGTCGTCGCGGCCCGTACGGCGCTGGCGCGCGTGCTGTTCTGAGCCCGGTTCGGGCCTGGTTCGGGCCGGGCTCCGGCTCGGCCCCGGGCCGGTTTCTCGCCCGGCCCGGGCCCGGCGCCTGGCACGGCGGATGACCTGCGGTGTCGTAGGGTGATTTGGCGACAATCCGGTCAACCGGCCAGAGGTTTACCAAATCTTGATTTCACCCGTGGATGGTCACGCCATGTGACCGCCCACGGGTGTTTCGCTTCTGTTTCCGGCGTATTTCGCCGTCACCTTTCCTTCAAGACGTCACGCAGGGTGCACCTCGGGCCGATTCCATGATCAACGCCACCCAGTGTTGGATTACCCGTCAGTAAGGAACCCCTTGTGCTTGGCCCGGGATTCAAGCACGATCGGCCACGCCCGGTCCCGGGCTCCACGGCCACCGACCCCGGTCGGTCACGCGGAGTGCGGGATCCCCACCGGGTGACCCGCCGGCCCCGGTCGGCGGGAGGGAGGGCAGGGGGGTATCCGCGGTCCCACGGCGGTTCCTGTCCTTCGACCGGCCGCGCGGCCCTGCGCGGTCGCTGGTTGTCGCTCGGGGGTGATCGCCGATGTCGTCGGTCCTGCCCGCCGCCCCGCAAGGACGGCCGGTGCTTGGACGGGAGGCCCGCTGTCCGCAGGCCGTTCCCGCGTCCGACGACGCCCAAGGCGCTCTCCGCTACCGAGGACGTAGCTCTCTCCCATCCCAGGCCCCCACCGGTGCGGGACGCACCGCCGGGGAGCCGGAGATGTACGTCCTAGAAGGAGGACTCGCATGTCCCAGACCTACGGCAAGACCCGCTGGAAGCGTTTCGCCCTGGTGATGGTGCCGAGCGTCGCGGCCACCGCGATGGTCGGCGTCTCGATCGCCAACAGCGCGCTCGCCGCCTCGTTCAGCATCTCCGGCCAGCAGTTCAAGGTGAGCACCTCGCACCTGCACGGCACCAACTTCGCCCAGTTCGGCACCGTCGACATGGAGGCCAACGGCACGCCGCACCCGGTCGCCGTCTCGGCCTTCGACCACGCCGACATCGAGAACCTGTGCCAGTCGGTGGTGACCGACCTGTCCGGCTTCGGCCTCGGGAAGATCACCCTCCAGCTGAACGCCGGTACCGAGGCGGGCAAGCCGGTCCAGGCCGACAACCTGCTGATCGACCTGGAGCAGCTGAAGGCGGACGCGACCTTCACCAACATCAACATCGGCCAGGACGCCTCCACCCTCGCCGGCTCGGCGACCCAGGGCTGGTCGCCCCACGCGGCCGTCCAGAAGGCGACCGGGAACAAGGGCCTGCCGACCGGTGCCACCGGCTTCGCCCAGGCCGCCAAGGAGGCCGACCTGACCGGCGTCCAGCAGACCGCCCGGGCCACCTCCGCCGGAACGTTCAAGCTGAACGGCCTGAACCTCTCCCTCAAGAGCGGCGACGGCAAGGGCAACGAGTGCTTCTGAGCCTCGCCTGACGGCGCGCCGGACGGCGTGCCCGAGTGACGGCCCGGGGCCGGGGGCGGTGACACACCGCCCCCGGCCCACCCCCATTGTCCTTCCCTCGTAGCGACGTCGAGGAGTTGCACCATGTCCAGCGCAACGGTCGAGACGCGGCCCCGCCAGCAGAACCCCGTCGGGTGGCTCTGGCGGCACTTCCGTGAATTCCGCCGCACCAGGCCCTTCTGGGGCGGACTGCTGGCCATGATCGCCGGCGTCCCGATCCTCTACTTCCCTTACGCGCACCTGTCGTTCGGCGGCCTGACCATCGCGATGTCCACCACGGCCGGCGCCGGGTCGCTGATCATCGGGATCCTGATGATCATCCTCGGGCTGACCGCCTGGTTCCAGCCCGCGGTACGGGTCTTCGCCGGCATCGCGACCATCCTGCTGACGCTGGTGTCGATCCCGGTCTCCAACCTGGCCGGCTTCGGCCTGGCGCTGCTGCCGGGCCTGATCGGCGGCGGGCTGATGGTCTCCTGGGCGCCGCTGCCGGAGCCCGCCGCCGGGACGGCGGCCAAGGGCCGGCGCCGCCGGGCCAAGGGCGCCGACGCCGCCGCGGCCGGGAACGCCGTGGCGCAGAGCGTCGCCGCCGAGTCGGCCGTCGAGCCGACCGTGGAGGCGCCGACCGCCGAACTGCCCGCCCAGGGCGCGCCGCGGGCCACCGGCCCCGCCGACCGGACCGCCGTCCCGAAGCAGGGCGGAGCCGTGGAGCAGGAGGAGGCACGGTGACCGGGCCGGCCGAGCAAGCCGACGGCACGACCGCTCCCGCCCCGCCCCCCGGCCGGCACGCGGCCCCGCGCACGCCCGTCCGGGTCCGGCTGAGAGGCCGGGCACTGGCGATGGCGGCGGTGCCGACCGCGCTGCTGATGGCCGCCGCCTACACGCCCAACCCGGCGGTCGCCGAGTCCTCGGCGGGCAGGCCCTGCGGCACCGCGCCGGCCGTCGTGCCGGACGTCGCGCCGATCGAGACGCCGGTGCCCAAGAGCGAGCTGCCCGAGCCGCCGCCGGGCCCGTCCACCGTGCCGGGTCCGGCCCCGACCACCGCGCCTCCGGCCAGCCCGTCGACCGACCCGGGCTCGGTGCCGACCCAGGCGCCGCCCAGCGCGCCCGCGCAGCAGCCCACCTCGCCGGTCAAGCCCCCGGCCACCGGGACGGCCACCCCGTCCGTCGAGCAGTCCGCCGCCCGTTCCGCCGCCACCGGCGACGCGGCCGTGTCGAGCGCGGTCCGCCAGGGCACCGCCACCGGGACCGCTACGGTGTCCCAGGCCGGGCTGATCGACGACCTGGTCGGCGGCATCACCAGGCTGTTCAACCCGGACGGTTCGCCGAGCAGCCCCACCCCGGGCGGCGCCCCGGCCACCACCCCGGCGGCGCCCACCACCCCGGCGGCCCCGGCCGCCCCCGCCCCGCGTACGGGCACCGCGGAACAGCCCGCCCAGCCGCAGGCCCCGGCCGCCGCCGCCCAGCAGGCCGCGCCGCCCGCGACCCAGCCGGCCGCCGGCCGGCCCTCGCCCACCGCGACTCCGAGCGGCAAGGCGAGCAGCAAGCCGGCGCCCTCGGCGGACGCCAGGCCGACGCCCTCGGCGACGACCTCCACGGGCGCCTCCGGCGCCCCCTCCGCCACGCCCACCGAGAACCCCAACTGCGAGGTGGACGCCCGGAGTCTGACCGCAGGGGCGGCCGCCGCCGGGCACGTCGTCCCGGAGCAGAACTGGACCCTGAAGACCAGCCGGCTCGCCCTGCACGGCGCGGCCTTCCACGGCGTCTACGACGTGAAGACCCCGACCAGGACCAAGCGCGTGCTGAAGTTCGTGGTCGACAGCGTGGACATCGACAACCTCGACATGTCGACCCTGGAGGGCAACGGCGTCACCTTCCACGTCCAGGGCGCCCCGGGCTCCACCTCGACCATGCGCCAGGGCCCGGTCACGATGTACGTGGAGCGGCTGTCCGGTCACCTCTCCAAGGTGCTCGGCCTGCCGATCCCGATCGACCTGGGCGAGATCACCCTCACCCCGGACACCCTGCCGCGCTGGCTGTACGACCTGATCGGCGCCATCCCGATCCCGCTGGACCTGGAGCTGACCGGCGTCACCGCCAAGCAGGCCGGCCAGTTCGGCGGCACCCTGCACATCCCCGGGATGCACCTGTTCAACGACGACGCCCCCTACAGCGACAAGTAGGCGGGGCCGACGCCGCAACGCCCGTGGGGCGGCCCTCCCGGAGGAGGACCGCCCCACGGGCGTTCAGGCCTGACGGGTGCTCACTCGCCCCGGGTGCCCAGGTGGTGCACCTGCACCATGTTGGTGGTGCCGGGGATGCCGACCGGGACACCGGCGGTGACGATGACGGTGTCGCCCTCGTCGAGCCGGCGCATCCGCAGCAGCTCCCGGTCGACCTGCGCGACCATCGCGTCGGTGGTGGCCACCTGCTCGGTCACGTACGCCTCGACGCCCCAGCTCAGCGAGAGCTGGTTGCGGGTGGCGGAGTCCGGGGTGAAGGCGATCACCGGGATCGGCGAACGGTAGCGGGACAGCCGGCGGGCGGTGTCACCGGACTTGGTGAAGGCGACCAGCGCCTTGCCGTCCAGGAAGTCGCCCAGCTCGCACGCGGCGCGGGCGACCGAGCCGCCCTGGGTGCGCGGCTTGCGGCCCGGGTTGAGCGGCTGGAGGCCCTGGGAGACCAGCTCCTCCTCGGCCTTCTCGCAGATCCGGCTCATGGTGCGGACGGTCTCGACCGGGTACTTGCCGACGCTCGACTCGGCGGAGAGCATCACCGCGTCGGCGCCGTCCAGGATGGCGTTGGCGACGTCGGAGACCTCGGCGCGGGTCGGGCGCGAGGCGTGGATCATCGACTCCATCATCTGGGTGGCGACGATGACCGGCTTGGCGTTGCGGCGGGCCAGGGTGATCAGCTGCTTCTGGACCAGCGGCACCCGCTCCAGCGGGTACTCGACGGCCAGGTCGCCGCGGGCGACCATGATGGCGTCGAAGGCGAGGACGATCTCCTCCATGGCCTCGACGGCCTGCGGCTTCTCGATCTTGGCGATGACCGGCACCCGGATGCCGACCTCGTCCATGACCTCGTGGACGTCCTTGATGTCGTCCGCGTTGCGGACGAAGGACAGGGCGATCATGTCGACGCCCAGGCGCAGCGCGAAGCGCAGGTCGTCCTTGTCCTTCTCGGACAGGGCGGGCACGTTCACGGCCGCGCCGGGCAGGTTGATGCCCTTGTTGTTCGAGAGCACGCCGCCCTCGACCACCACGGTCCTCACCCGCGGGCCGTCGACGCTGACGACCTCCAGGGCGATGACGCCGTCGTTGATCAGGATCGGGTCGCCGGGCTTCACGTCGCCGGGCAGGCCCTTGTAGGTGGTGCCACAGATGTGCTGGTCACCGGGGACGTCCTCGGTGGTGATGGTGAACTCGTCGCCGTTGTCGACGGTCACCGGGCCGTTGGCGAAGGTCGCCAGACGGATCTTCGGACCCTGGAGGTCGGCCAGGACGCCGATGGCCTTGCCGGTGTCCTCCGAGACCTGGCGGACCTTGCGGTACCGCTCCTCGTGGTCCGCGTGGTTGCCGTGGCTCATGTTCAGTCGGGCGACGTTCATGCCCGCCTCGACGATGGCCTTCAGCTGTTCGTAGGAGTCCGTCGCCGGACCCAGGGTGCAGACAATTTTCGCTCGGCGCATATGGATCAGTCTATCCGTTCGTGTTATGGGCGCATTCGGCACGCACCGGGAGGAATCGCCGACGAATAGTTCCGAGGAGTGAGACGGTTTCGTGTCAGTCCTCGGACTCCCGGCGTTCCCGGTGCACCAGCGCGAAGGCCTGTCGGGCGATCTCCAGCTCCTCGTCGGTGGGCACCACGGCGACCGCCACCCGGGCGTACTCGGGGGAGATGATCCGGGCCTCGCCGGACCGCGCCGAGTTCAGCTCCGGGTCGACGGCGATGCCCAGTCCCTCCAGTCCCGCGGTGGCCGCCGCGCGCACCGGGGCCGCGTTCTCCCCGACGCCCGCGGTGAACGCGATCGCGTCCACCCGGCCCAGCACCGCGTAGTAGCCGCCGATGTACTTGCGCAGCCGGTGGACGTACGAGTCGAACGCCAGCCTCGCGTCGGCGTCCCCCTCGTCGGCCCGGCGCATGATCTCGCGCATGTCGTTCTCGCCGCACAGCCCGCGCAGGCCGCTGCGGCGGTTGAGCAGGTCGTCGATCTCGTCCACGGACAGCCCGCCGACCCGGTGCAGGTGGAACACCACGCCGGCGTCGATGTCGCCCGAGCGGGTGCCCATGACCAGGCCCTCCAGCGGGGTCAGGCCCATCGAGGTGTCCACGCAGCGGCCGCCGGCGACCGCCGAGGCGGAGGCGCCGTTGCCCAGGTGCAGCACGATCACGTTGACCTCGGCCGGGTCCTTGCCGAGCAGCCGGGCGGTGGCCCGCGAGACGTACTGGTGCGAGGTGCCGTGGAAGCCGTAGCGGCGCACCCGGTGCTGGTCGGCGACGGCCCTGTCGATCGCGTACCGGGCCGCGTACTCGGGCATCGAGGCGTGGAAGGCGGTGTCGAAGACGGCCACCTGGGGGAGGTCGGGGCGCAGCGCGCGGGCCACCTCGATGCCGGTGATGTTGGCCGGGTTGTGCAGGGGCGCGACCGGGATCAGCCGGCGGATCTCCCCGAGCACCTCGTCGGTGATCACCGTCGGCTCGGTGAACCGCAGGCCGCCGTGCACCACCCGGTGGCCGATCGCGGCCAGCTCGGGGGAGTCCAGCCCGAGGCCGTCGGCGGACAGCTCCTCGGCGACGGCCTTGAGGGCGGCGGCGTGGTCCGGGAAGACCTGGACGGCCTCGCGCGGCTCGCCGGTGCGCGGGGTGTGCACCAGCCGCCCGCCGGCCTCGCCGATCCGCTCGACCAGCCCGGAGGCGAGCCGGGCCCCGTCCAGCATGTCGATCAGCCGGTACTTCACCGACGAGGAGCCGGCGTTCAGCACGAGAACGCGGGTACCTTCGCTCACTTCTCGGCCCCCTTGTGGTCCTGGGACTGGATGGCGGTGATCGCGACGGTGTTGACGATGTCCTGCACCAGCGCGCCGCGGGAGAGGTCGTTGACGGGCTTGCGCAGCCCCTGGAGCACCGGGCCGACCGCGACCGCGCCGGCCGAGCGCTGGACCGCCTTGTAGGTGTTGTTGCCGGTGTTGAGGTCCGGGAAGATCAGGACGGTGGCCCGTCCGGCCACCGCGGAGCCCGGCAGCTTGGTGGCCGCGACGTGGGCGTCCACCGCCGCGTCGTACTGGATCGGGCCCTCGACCAGGATGTCCGGCCGCAGCTCGCGGACCAGCTCGGTGGCCTTGCGGACCTTGTCGACGTCCGCGCCGGAGCCGGAGGTGCCGGTCGAGTACGACAGCATCGCGACCCTCGGCTCCACCCCGAACTGGGCGGCGGTGGCGGCGGCCTGGATGGCGATGTCGGCCAGCTGCTGGGCGTCCGGGTCGGGGTTGACCGCGCAGTCGCCGTACACCAGCACCTTGTCGGCCAGGCACATGAAGAAGACCGAGGAGACGATCGAGGCGCCCGGCGAGGTCTTGATCACCTCGAAGGCGGGCCGGATGGTGGCGGCGGTGGAGTGCACCGCGCCGGAGACCATGCCGTCCGCGATGCCCTCCTGGACCATCAGGGTGCCGAAGTACGAGACGTCGGTGACGACGTCCAGGGCCAGCTCGACGGTCATCCCCTTGTGGGCGCGCAGCCTCGCGTACAGCTCGGCGAACTGGCGGCGCAGCGGGCTGGTGGCCGGGTCGACGATCCGCACCCGGGCGCGGTCGGCGGCCGGGGCCTCGGTCGGGAGGTCGATGCTCAGGCTCGCGGCCTTGCGGCGGACGGCGTCCACCTCGCCGAGCAGGGTGAGGTCGCAGATGTTGCGGCGCAGCAGGATCTCGGCGGCGCGCAGCACCCGCTCCTCGGTGCCCTCCGGCAGCACGACGTGCCGGCGGGCGGCCCGGGCGCGCTCCAGCAGCTCGTGCTCGAACATCATCGGGGTGACCCGCTCGGACCGGCCGACCTCGATGCGGTTGGTCAACTCGGCGGTGTCGACGTGCAGTTCGAACAGGCCGAGGGCGATCTCGGCCTTCCGGGGGCTGGCCGAGGTGAGCTTGCCCTCCAGGTGGGTCAGATGGGCGGCCGTCGGCCAGCTGCCCTCGGGGACGACCGCGACCGGGGTGCCGGGGGCGAGCCGGGCGGCCAGCGCCATCACGTTGGGGCCGGGGTGCTGGCCGAGCGTCAGCAGCACGCCGGCGATCGGCGGGGCGCCGGCGGCGTGCGCGGCCAGCGAGCCGATCACCAGGTCGGCGCGGTCCCCGGGGGTGACCACCAGGGCGCCCTCGGTCAGCGCGTCCAGGAAGGTGGGCAGCATGGCGCCGCCGAAGACGTAGCCGCGCACGTCCCGGGCGAGGCCGGCGGCGTCCCCGATCAGCACCTCGGCGCCGGTCGCCTCGACCAGCTGCGCGACGGTGGGCGCGGCCAGCGCCGGCTCCTCCGGGATGACGTAGGCGGGGATCGGCAGCTTCTCGGTGAGGGTGCGCTGGATCCGCTGCTTGGCGCCCGGGGCGACCCGGTTGGCGATCATCGCCAGGGTCTCGCAGCCGAGGTCGGTGTACGCCCGGTGGGCGTTGCGGACCTCGGCGGTCACCGTCTCGGCGTCCGCTCCGTGCCCGCCGACCACAGGCAGCACGGCGGCGCCGAACTCGTTGGCCAGCCGGGCGTTGAAGGCCAGCTCGTCCGGGATCCCGGTGTCGGCGAAGTCGGTGCCGAGCACCAGCACCGCCTGGCAGCGCCGCTCCAGCGCGTGGAAGCGGTCGACCAGGACGGAGACCAGCTCGTCCTGCCCCTGGGCGGCCTGGAGCGCGGCGGCTTCCTCGTAGGTGAGGCCGTACAGCTCGGTGCTCGGGAGGTCGAGCCGGTACCGCGCGCGCAGCAGCTCGACGACGTGGTCCGACCCCGACGCGCCGGGCGAGGCCGCGTGCACCAGCGGACGGAACACCCCGACCCGGTCCACCTGGCGGGTGAGCAGTTCCATGACCCCGAGTTCGACCGCCTGTCGGCCGTCCCCCCGGTCGATACCGGTCACGTACACGCTGCGCGCCACGTGGGTGTCTCCGTCCCGTCGTCTCGGAAAGTGGTCATATCGACCATACCTTCGCACCCCGAACGGCCGTCCGCGAGCAGAATCGGGCAAGGCGGGCAAGGGGCGAAGGGCCTGGTCCCGGGTTGGCGTCGACAGCCGTCGCCAGCGAGCTGGCCCGGCGGGAGATCACCCGCACCTCGCTCCGCGCGGGCCTCTCCCACCGGCTAGTCCCGTACCACGTCGACCAGGCGCTCCGGGGCGCCTACCGGGTCGATCTCAGCAACGCGGTGCTGGCCAGGGCTCTCGCCCACCGCACTCCGCGGCTGGGATCGCTGGATGCGCTCCACCTGGCCGGCGCGGAGCCCTTCCGCGCCGAGCTCACCGACTTCGTCACCTACGACCGCGAGCTCGGCAGGGCTGCCGAGGAGCTCGGGTTCCCCGTCACGGCCCCCGGATGACCGTCCGCCCGCCGTAGCGGACGGACGGC
The DNA here is from genome assembly GCF_055633695.1 of Kitasatospora sp. NPDC114501. Classification (NCBI taxonomy): domain Bacteria; kingdom Bacillati; phylum Actinomycetota; class Actinomycetes; order Kitasatosporales; family Streptomycetaceae; genus Kitasatospora; species Kitasatospora sp. NPDC114501. The sequence goes on from NZ_JBVKDS010000002.1 coordinate 473,760, forward strand.
GCCCGGGCGGACGGGCGGGGCCTCAGCGCGCCGGGCGGAGCCAGAGGGTGGCGAGCGGGGGGATGACCAGTTCGGTGGAGCGGGGCTGGCCGTCCCACTCCACCGATTCGGCCTTGACTGGGTGGGAGTTGCCGGTGCCGCTGCCGCCGTACTCCTCGGCGTCGGTGTTCAGCACCTCCTCCCAGAGCTGCTCGCGGCCCGCCAGCCGGGGCAGGCCGACCCGGCGGCCGTGCCGGACGACCGGCGAGAAGTTGCAGACCACGACCAGCGGCGAGCCGTCGGCCGCGTACCGGACGAAGGAGAGCAGGTTGTCCTCGGCGGCGCCGCCGTCGAGCCAGCGGAAGCCGTCCGGGACGGTGTCCAGCTCCCACAGCGCCGGGGTGTCGAGGTAGCGCCGGTTGAGGTCGCGGACCAGCCGGCGCACCCCGAGGTGCTCCTGGTGGGCCGGCCACTGCTCGTCGAGCACCCACCACTGCGGGCCCTGCTCGTGGTCCCACTCCGCGCCCTGGGCGAACTCCTGCCCCATGAACAGCAGTTGCTTGCCCGGGTGGGACCACATGAAGCCCAGGTACGCGCGGTGGTTGGCGCGCTGCTGCCACCAGTCGCCGGGCATCTTGGAGACCAGCGCCTGCTTGCCGTGCACCACCTCGTCGTGCGAGATCGGCAGGACGTAGTTCTCCGAGTAGGCGTACACCATCGAGAAGGTGATCTCGTTGTGGTGGTACTTGCGGTGCACCGGCTCCTTGGACATGTAGACCAGCGAGTCGTGCATCCAGCCCATGTTCCACTTCAGCCCGAAGCCGAGGCCGCCGGCGTCGGTGGGGCGGGTGACCCCGTCCCAGGCGGTGGACTCCTCGGCGACGGTCACCACGCCCGGGCAGCGCCGGTAGACGGTGGCGTTCATCTCCTGGAGGAAGGCGGCCGCGTCCAGGTTCTCCCGGCCGCCGAACCGGTTGGGCGTCCAGGCGCCGCCCTCGCGGGAGTAGTCGAGGTAGAGCATCGAGGCGACGGCGTCCACCCGCAGGCCGTCGACGTGGAACTCCTCGCACCAGTACACCGCGTTGGCGACCAGGAAGTTGCGCACCTCCTTGCGGCCGTAGTCGAACTCCAGCGTCCCCCAGTCCGGGTGCTCGGCGCGCAGCGGGTCGGCCGGCTCGTACAGCGGCTCGCCGTCGAAGCGGGCGAGCGCGAAGTCGTCCTTGGGGAAGTGCGCGGGCACCCAGTCGACGATCACGCCGATGCCGTGCCGGTGCAGGGTGTCCACCAGGTACCGGAAGTCGTCGGGGCCGCCGAGCCGGGCGGTGGGGGCGTAGTAGCCGGACACCTGGTAGCCCCAGGAGCCGCCGAAGGGGTGCTCCATCACCGGCATGAACTCCACGTGGGTGAAGTTCAACTCCTTGAGGTAGCCGGGCAGTTCCTCGGCGATGGCGCGGTAGGTGGTGAGCTCCGGGCGCCAGGACGGCAGGTGCAGCTCGTACACCGACATCGGTGCCCGGTGGTGCGCGGCGCGGGCCCGGCGGGCCATCCACTCGCCGTCCTGCCACAGGTAGTCGGAGGAGGTGACCACCGAGGCGGTGCCGGGCGGGCACTGGGCGGCCCGGGCCAGCGGGTCGGCCTTGTCCAGCACCCAGCCCTGCCGGGTGTGCACCTCGTACTTGTAGCAGGCGCCCTCGGCGAGGCCGGGGACGAACAGCTCCCAGATCCCGGACGAGCCGAGCGAGCGCATCGGGTGCCCGGTGCCGTCCCAGTGGTTGAAGTCGCCGATCAGCCGCACCCCGACGGCGTTCGGCGCCCAGACCGCGAAGGCGGTGCCGGGCACCCCGTCGACGGTGCGCACGTGCGAGCCGAGTGCCCGCCACAGCTGCTCGTGCCGGCCCTCGGAGATCAGGTGCAGGTCGAGCTCGCCGAGGGTGGGCGCGGCGCGGTAGCCGTCGTGCTGGCGCAGCGGCTCGCCGCCGGGGTACGTCACCAGCAGGGTGTACTCCGGCGGCTCGCCGCCGGCCACCAGACCGGTGAACAACCCGCCCTGCTGGTGGGTGAGTTCGGCCGGGCCGTGGGCGGTCTCGACGACCACCCGCTCGGCGAACGGGCGCAGCACCCGGATCGCGGTGCCGCCGTGCACCGGGTGCGCGCCGAGCAGGGCGTGCGGGTCGTGGTGCTGCCCGCCCACCAGCCGGTCGACCTCGGCCGGCGGCAGCGGCGCCTCGGGCAGCCGGAGCGCCCCGGTGGGGGCCGGTCGCCCGTTCCTCGCGGGCTCCCCGGCTGCGGGCGGGCGGGCGGTCGGGGGCTCCGGGCCGGTGCCGGTGCCGGTGCCCCCCTCCTCCGCGGCCGCCCGGCGCGCCGCGCGCTCGCGGCCGGCGCGTCCTTCGGCCGTCCGCCCTCCGGCGGGGAGCGGTCCGGCCAGGAAGGTGGCCGGCACGGGGCGGGTGGGGCGGCCGGTCGGGTCGATCGGCGTCACGGCGGGGTCCTCCTGGGACGGGGTGGGCGGAGTCCTGCGGGCGGGGCGGGAAGCGGGGGTCAGACGGACAGGGCCAGCCGGTTGATCGCGGCCAGTGGGATCGGCAGCCAGCTCGGCCGGTGCCGGGCTTCGTAGACCACCTCGTACACCGCCTTGTCGATCTCCAGCGCCCGCATCAGCTCCGGTGAGGCGGCCGGGTCGGCGCCGCCGCCGGCGGTGTAGCCGGCGCAGTAGGCGGTGCGGTTGCGCTGGGCCCAGGCGGCGGCCAGGTGGGCCAGTTCCGGGTCGACCGGGCCGCCGGCCAGCAGGTGGGCGGCCGCGTAGTCGAAGGAGCGCAGCATCGCGGCGACGTCGCGCAGGGCCGGCTGCGGTTCTCGGCGCTCGTTGACCGACTTGGCCGGCTCGCCCTCGAAGTCCAGCAGCACCCAGCCGTGCGGGGTGCGCATCGCCTGGCCGAGGTGGAGGTCGCCGTGGATGCGCTGGACCGGCAGGCCGTCCGGGTGGGCGTCGGCGAGCTGCTGGAAGGCGGTGCGCAGCGCGGACCGGAAGCGCAGCAGCCCGGGGACGGCGGCGACGGCGCTGTCCAGCCGGTCGGCCATCGCCCCGGCCAGCCGTCCGGTCTGGGTGCGGTCGAGCCGGGCGACCGGCATCGAGCGGGCCAGCACCCGGTGCACTTCGGCGGTGGCCCGGCCGAGCCGGTGGGCCTCGATGGCGAAGTTGCCGGGGGAGCGGTCGCCCTTGAGCCGGCCGACCTGGTCGAGGGCCAGTTCCCAGCCGTCCTCGGCGTCCGGCAGGTAGCGCTGGAGCAGTCCGAGGGTGGCGGGCTCGGCGCGTTCCATCCGGCTCTCGAACCAGGCGGCGACCCGGGGGATGCGGGTGGAGCCGGCCCGGGAGAGCGCGAGCGAGAGTTCCAGGTCCGGGTTGGTGCCGGGGTGGATGCGGCGGAACAGCTTGAGGATGTACGAGGTGCCGTAGATGACCGAGCTGTTGGACTGCTCGGCGGTGGAGGCGCGGCCGGGGAGGTTGGCGGGCAGTCCGGAGCCGGGGGTGCGGCGGAAGGAGAGCGCGCCGAACCGGTCCCCGGTGGCCAGGTGTTCCAGTAGCCGCCCGGTGAGCTCTGGGTCGTGCACCGCGTCGTAGAGGGTCGCGCCGTCGTAGGGGCCCTGGCTGAGCCGGCCCAGTACGGCGCCGGGCCCGATGTCCCCGAGCCCGCCCGAGCGGATGCCGAGCAGCAGTTGGTAGATGTCGCCGTGCGGGGCGCCGGCCGTGGTGGCGTGCTCGACCCGCAGCAGCAGGTGCAGCAGTGCCGGGTCGCCGACCTGCAAGGGGGTGCCGACCACCGGGATGAGCCCGGTGATCGGCCGCCCCTTGCCGGCGTACCAGCGCTGGGTGGGTAGCCAGGCGGAGATCAGCGGCAGGGCAGCCTGGACGAGCTCGCTGACGCCCACGGCGGTTCTCCGGGCCCCGACGCCCCGGGTGCCCGCGGCGGCGGAACCGGCGGCGGAGTCGTCCTGGAGGTGGGCTTGAGAACGGGAGGTTTCGGACATGACTCCCTTTCCCCGGAAGCACGCGGACTGTCCGGGTCGTGGCCGGGTCCGTCAGTCTTCCGGATTGCGGCGGCGCGGCGGTCGCGGCACGCGAGCACGGCTCGGGTGTCACGCCTTCGTGTGGGTGGCCGTTGGGCTGTTCTCCGTACGCGTGGTGCAGAGAACTCCGGGGGCGCGGGGGTTCGACTCGCGCCCCCGGAGGGTCTGGCGGTGCTGTTCACGCTGGTGTGCGGCGTGCGGCGGATCGTTACTTCGATCGCCTGGTCCCGCTCAGGCGCGGGGGCTGCCGGAGCTGGAACCAGTAGAAGCCGTGCCCGGCCAGGGTGAGCAGGTAGGGCCACTCGCCGATCGACGGGAAGCGCACCCCGCCGATCAGCTCGACCGGGTACCGGCCGCCGTACTGCCGCAGGTCCAGCTCGGTCGGCTGCGCGAACCGCGAGAAGTTGTTCACGCACATGACCAGGTCCCCCTCGTACTCGCGCACGAAGGCCAGCACGGCGGGGTTGCTGGAGGGCAGCTCGGCGTAGCTTCCGAGGCCGAACGCCGGGTTGAGCTTGCGGATCTCGATCATGCGACGCGTCCAGTGCAGCAGCGAACTCGAACTGCTCTGCTGCGCCTCGACGTTGGTCACCTGATAGCCGTACACCGGGTCCATGATGGGCGGCAGACTGAGCCTGCCCGGGTCGGCGGAGGAGAAACCCGCGTTGCGGTCCGGGGTCCACTGCATCGGGGTGCGCACGCCGTCCCGGTCGCCGAGCCAGATGTTGTCACCCATGCCGATCTCGTCCCCGTAGTAGAGGACCGGCGAGCCGGGCAGCGAGAGCAGCAGGGCGGTGAACAGCTCGATCTGGTTGCGGTCGTTCTCCAGCAGCGGGGCGAGCCGGCGGCGGATGCCCACGTTGGCGCGCATCCGCGGGTCCTTGGCGTACTCCGCGTACATGTAGTCGCGCTCCTCGTCGGTGACCATCTCCAGGGTCAGCTCGTCGTGGTTGCGCAGGAAGATGCCCCACTGGCAGCCGCCGGGGATCCGCGGGGTCTTGGCGAGGATCTCCGACACCGGGTAGCGGGACTCCCGGCGCACCGCCATGAAGATCCGCGGCATCACGGGGAAGTGGAACGCCATGTGGCACTCGTCGCCGCCCGAGGTGAAGTCGCCGAAGTAGTCGACGACGTCCTCGGGCCACTGGTTGGCCTCGGCGAGCAGCACGGTGTCCGGGTAGTTGGCGTCGATCTCCTTGCGGACCCGCTGGAGGAACTCGTGGGTCTCCGGCAGGTTCTCGCAGTTGGTGCCCTCGCGGGCGAACAGGTACGGCACCGCGTCCAGCCGGAAGCCGTCGATGCCGAGGTCGAGCCAGAACCGCAGCCCGGCGATCATCTCGTCCTGGACCCGGGGGTTGTCGTAGTTGAGGTCCGGCTGGTGGGAGAAGAAGCGGTGCCAGAAGTACTGCTTGCGGACCGGGTCGTAGGTCCAGTTGGAGGTCTCGGTGTCGACGAAGATGATCCGGGCGTCCGGGTACTGCTTGTCGTCGTCGGCCCACATGTAGAAGTCGCCGTACGGCCCGTCCGGGTCGGTCCGGGAGGCCTGGAACCACGGGTGCTGGTCGCTGGTGTGGTTCATGACGAAGTCGATGATGATGCGCATGCCGCGGGCGTGCGCGGCGTCGACGAACTCCATGAAGTCGGCGAGGTCGCCGAACTCCGGCAGCACCGACGTGTAGTCGGACACGTCGTAGCCGCCGTCGCGCAGCGGCGAGGCGAAGAACGGGGGGAGCCAGAGGCAGTCGATCCCGAGCCACTGGAGGTAGTCGAGCCTGGCCGTGAGCCCCTTGAGGTCCCCGACCCCGTCGCCGTTGCTGTCCTGGAAGGACCGCACCAGCACCTCGTAGAAGACCGCACGCTTGAACCACTCGGGGTCGAGCTTCTTCTTCGAGGTCTCGGGGAAGGTGTCGGGGACGGGCTCGTTCACTGTCACGCTGGGTTCCTCCGAACCGTGAGGAGGTGAGCCGGCTCGGCTGAGGGATCGAGCCGGACGTAGTTGTGCCGGCCCCAGGTGTAGACGGCGCCGGTGAGCTCGTCGTGCACCGCGTAGGGGCCGTCGCCGTCGAGCGTGACGGTGGCCTCCTGGACGTGGTGCGGGTCGAGGTTCACCACGGTGATGACCTGGTCGGTGAGCCCCTCGGGGGTGGTCGCGGTCTTGGAGTAGGCGAGCACCTGGTCGTTGTCGGTGGGGTGGAAGCGCAGGTCGCGCAGTTGCTGGAGGGCGGGGTGGCGGCGGCGCAGCCGGTTCAGCACGGTCAGCAGCGGGGCCAGGGTGTCGGTGCGGCTCCAGTCGCGCGGGCGCAGTTCGTACTTCTCCGAGTGCAGGTACTCCTCGGAGCCCGGGTGGGCCGGCTCGTTCTCGTACAGCTCGTAGCCGGCGTAGACGCCGTAGCTGGGGGAGAGGGTGGCGGCGAGCACCGCGCGGACCGCGAAGGCGGCCCGGCCGCCGTGCTGGAGGTACTCGTGCAGGATGTCCGGGGTGTTGACGAAGAAGTTGGGCCGCATGTACGCGGCCGCGTCACCGCTGAGTTCGGTGAGGTACTCGGTGAGTTCCGGTTTGGTGGTGCGCCAGGTGAAGTACGTGTACGACTGGTGGAAACCGATCTTCGCCAGGGTGTGCATCATGGCCGGGCGGGTGAAGGCCTCCGCGAGGAACACCACGTCGGGGTCGGTCCGGGCGACGTCGGCGAGCACCTTCTCCCAGAACGCCACCGGCTTGGTGTGGGGGTTGTCGACCCGGAAGATCCGGACGCCGCGGGACATCCAGAACCGGAGGATCCGGATGGTTTCCTTGACGATTCCATCCATGTCCTGGTCGAAGTTGATCGGATAGATGTCCTGGTACTTCTTCGGCGGATTCTCGGCGTACGCGATCGTGCCGTCCGCGCGGTGGCTGAACCATTCCGGATGCTTGTTCACCCACGGGTGGTCGGGGGAGCACTGGAGGGCGAAGTCCAGCGCCACCTCCAGGTGCAGCTCCCGCGCCTCGGCGACGAAGTGGTCGAAGTCCTCCAGGGTGCCGAGGTCGGGGTGGACCGCGTCGTGGCCGCCCTCGGGGGAGCCGATCGCCCAGGGTGAGCCGACGTCGTGCGGACCGGCCGTCAGGGTGTTGTCCGGGCCCTTGCGGAAGGCTCGGCCGATCGGGTGGACCGGCGGCAGGTAGACCACGTCGAAGCCCATCGCGGCGACCGCCGGCAGCCGCTCGGCGGCGGTGCGCAGGGTGCCCGGGCGCGGCGGCTCGACGCCGGTCGGGTCCACCACGGCGCCCTCCGAACGGGGGAAGAACTCGTACCAGGAGCCGAACAGCGCGCGCTCGCGGTCCACCTGGAGCGGCAGCGGACGGGAGGCGCTGAGCAGTTCGCGCAGCGGGTGGCGGCGCAGCACGTCGAGCACCTCGGGGGCGAGCGCGGCGGCCAGCCGGGACAGCGGCGGCATGGTCGGGTCGCGCAGCGCGTCGGCGGCGGCCAGCACGTCGGCGCGGCCCTCCTTCTTGGGCACCCCGGCCGCGGCCTGCTCCAGCAGCCGGGCGCCCTCCTCCAGGACCAGCGCGGTGTCGATCCCGGCGGGCAGCTTCACCGCGGCGGTCCGGCGCCAGGTGGCGACCGGGTCGCTCCACGCCTCCACCAGGTACGACCAGCGGCCGGGCGCCGTCGGGGTGACGTACGCGCCCCAGCGGTCGGTGCCCTCGGCCAGTTCGCGCATCGGCGTCCACGGGCCGCTGCGGCCGCGCGGGTCGCGCAGCACCACGTTGGCGTTGACGGCGTCGTGGCCCTCGCGGAAGACGGTCGCGGTGACCAGGAAGGTCTCGCCGACGACGGCCTTGGCCGGGCGGCGGCCGGCGTCGACGAGGGGACTGACGTCCAGGACGGGGATGCGGCCGATCACGGTGTCGCTCTCTGTCGTCTTGCGGGCGGAGGGCTTGCGAGCGGTGGACTTCCGGGCGGGTGCCCGGGTGGCCGGGGCCCCCGCGGCGGCGGCCTCGGCGGCGCCCTTCGGTGTGGTGGCCTTCGTGGCGCCGGCTTTGGTGGCGCCGGCCTTCGGGGCGGTGGCGGTGGCGCGGCGCGTGGTGGTGGTGCGCCTGCGGGGTGCCGCCGCCTGGTCCTCCTCGGCCCCGGGGTGTCGGGCGGCCGCGGAGGGCTGGGCTTCGGAGGATCCGCCACCGACCGCTTCGGACGCCCTCGGCGCCGGCATCGCCGGATCTGTCCGAGTGTCAGAATCCATCCGTCCGGCGGATTCCGCGACCGCTGCGTCGTGGCCTTCGGCCACCGGTGTGGACTGGTCCCGCGTGTCGCCGTGCATGCCAAGCTCCTGCCCGAGATCGGCGGCAGCTCCCCGCGGGCCGGGGTCGGGCCGGGGGAGTACCGGAGGACTGCTGGGTGGGGAGGACGTGCGACCGGAGCCTGCCCGCGCCGCTGTTCCCGGCAACCTGCCCGGCGCCCGCCGGAACGGTGGCGGGACGCCCCGGAGCCCGTGTGCGTCCCGGCGCACGCCTCCGCGGGGCACGTCCCCGACCGACCCGGTCCACCCGTGAACGAGCGGGCCGGGGGCGAGGACACGCGTCCGTGCGCGGCGAGCGCCGAATGGGCTAAGAAGGACGGGAACGGCCAACGCGAAAAGGATTCGGACGTGCTGCTTCGCGGGGGACGCCACCCGTCGTCGCACTCCCCACAGCATCAGCGGCCTTCGGTCATCCTCGCACCGGAGGCGAGGTTTTCGCACCGGTACGACAGTAGTTTCGGGCCATCTCCCGGGTGGATGCGCGATCGGAAATGGACCCGTACCGAAGAGTTCACGTATTGGTAGCGCGGACCCCCGAAATGTGCGCCCCGCGCGCCCCCCGTGCGGACCAATGCGCCGAATGCGATCTCATCAATAGCCCGAACGGATGCCCAATAGCCCACTTGACGCACTGTCGGGCCGACCGCCGCGGCTACGCTTCACGCCGTGAAGGCAATCCGCAGATTCACCGTCCGCACCGTCCTGCCCGAACAACTCCAGCCGTTGCACGAGCTGGCCCTCAACCTGCGCTGGTCCTGGCACCCCGAGACCAGGGACCTCTTCCGGTCCGTGGACCCGGAGGTCTGGGCCGCGACCGGCGAGGACCCGGTGCGGCTGCTCGGGGAGGTCCCGGCCGCCCGACTGGCCGCACTCGCCACCGACCGGCGCTTCCTGCGCAGACTCGGCGACCTCGCCGACGACCTGCGCGAGTACCTCACCGGCCCCCGCTGGTACCAGACCCGGCAGCAGTCCGACGCCGCCCCGCTGCCCGCCGCGATCGCCTACTTCTCGCCGGAGTACGGCATCGCCGCCGCGCTGCCCCAGTACTCCGGCGGGCTCGGCATCCTGGCCGGCGACCACCTCAAGGCCGCCAGCGACCTCGGCGTGCCGGTCATCGGCGTCGGCCTGTTCTACCGGCACGGCTACTTCCGCCAGTCCCTGAGCCGGGACGGCTGGCAGCAGGAGCGCTATCCGCTGCTCGATCCGGACGAACTCGCGGTCAGCCTGCTGCGGGAGGCCGACGGCACCCCCAGCCGGGTCGACCTCGCCCTGCCCGGCGGCCGCACCCTGGCCGCCCACGTCTGGAAGGCCCAGGTCGGGCGCGTCCCGCTGCTGCTGCTCGACTCCGACGTCGAGGCCAACTCGTCCGCCGAGCGGGACGTCACCGACCGGCTGTACGGCGGCGGCAGCGAGCACCGGCTGCTCCAGGAGATGCTGCTCGGCATCGGCGGCGTCCGGGCGGTGCGCGCCTACTGCCGGCTCACCGGGCACCCCGCCCCCGACGTCTTCCACACCAACGAGGGTCACGCCGGCTTCCTCGGTGTGGAACGCATCCGGGAGCTGGTCGCCGACGACCGGAACGGCCTCGACTTCGCCGCCGCCCTGGAGGCCGTCCGGGCCGGCACCCTCTTCACCACCCACACGCCCGTCCCGGCCGGAATCGACCGCTTCGACCGCGAGCTGGTCGCCCGCCACTTCGGCGGCGACGCCGCGCTGCCGGGCGTGCCGGTCGACCAGGTGCTCGCGCTCGGCGCCGAGAGCTGGCCCGACGGGGACCCGAAGCTGTTCAACATGGCCGCCATGGGCCTGCGGCTGGCCCAGCGCGCCAACGGAGTCTCCACCCTGCACGGCGAGGTCAGCCGCTCGATGTTCAACGGCCTGTGGCCCGGCTTCGACGCCGCCGAGGTGCCGATCACCTCGGTCACCAACGGCGTGCACGCCGCCACCTGGATCGACCCGGCGGTGGTCCGGCTCGGTGCCGCCGAACTCGGCGCCGAGCGCGCCGAGGAGGCCATGACCACCGGCGAGACCGGGCGCTGGACGGGCCTGGAGCGGATCGGCAACACCGAGGTCTGGGAGCTGCGGCGCACCCTGCGGGCCCAGCTGGTGGAGGAGGCCCGCCGCCGGCTGCACGCCTCCTGGCGCCGGCGCGGGGCCGGCGGGGCCGAGCTCGGCTGGGTCTCCTCGGTGCTCGACCCCGACGTGCTCACCATCGGCTTCGCCCGCCGGGTGCCCTCGTACAAGCGGCTCACCCTGATGCTGCGCGACCAGGAACGGCTGCGCGCCCTGCTGCTGCACCCCACCCGGCCGGTGCAGATCGTGGTCGCCGGCAAGGCCCACCCGGCCGACGACGGCGGCAAGCGGCTGATCCAGCAGCTGGTCGCCTTCGCCGACGACCCGGCGGTGCGGCACCGGATCGTCTTCCTGCCGGACTACGACATGGCGATGGCCCAGCGCCTCTACCCGGGCTGCGACGTCTGGCTGAACAACCCGCTGCGCCCGCTGGAGGCCTGCGGCACCTCCGGGATGAAGGCGGCGCTCAACGGCTGCCTCAACCTGTCCGTCCTGGACGGCTGGTGGGACGAGTGGTACGACGGCCGCAACGGCTGGGCGATCCCCACCGCCGACGAGAGCGGCGGGGTGCTCGACCCGGAGAGCGGCGAGGCCGAGCGGCGCGACGACATCGAGGCGGCCGCGCTCTACGACCTGATCGAGAACCAGGTCGCCGGCCGGTTCTACGACCGGGACGCGGACGGGCTGCCGCAGCAGTGGATCGCCATGGTCCGGCACACCCTGGTCACCCTCGGGCCCAAGGTGCTGGCCGGGCGGATGGTCCGGGAGTACGTCGAACGGCTCTACGCCCCGGCGGCGCAGGCCCAGCGGGAGCTGGCGGGGGAGCGCCCGGAAGCGAGCGGGCGAGTAGCAGCCGGGCGGTTCACCGGCGCCCGCGAGCTGGCGGTCTGGAAGGCGAAGGTCCGGGAGGCGTGGCCGGCCGTGCGGGTCGAGCACGTCGAGGCGGACTGCCCGGCCGAGGCGCAGGAGCTGGGCAGCTCGCTGGCGCTGCGGGTGCAGGTCGCGCTCGGGACGCTGGAGCCGGGAGACGTCGAGGTGCAGGTGGTCTCCGGCCGGGTGGACGAGCGGGACCGGATCTCGGACGCCTGCCTGCTCGCCCTCAAGCCGGTCGGCGGGCCCGACCTGGACGGCCGCACCCGCTACGAGGGCTCGCTGGAGCTGTGCCGGACCGGCCCGTTCGGCTACACCGTCCGGGTGCTGCCCGCGCACCCGCGGCTGGCCTCGCCGGCCGAGCTGGGGCTGGTCGCCCTGCCGGCCGAGTCGGCCGGGATGGACGCCGGACTGCTGCGCTGACCGTGCGGACGGCCGCCGTCCGCCTCGGCGGGGCGGCGGCCGCCCGCGCGGCACCGCCGTGAACCGGGTGCGCGGCCGCGCCCGTACCTCCGGTCGGGAAGTGGGGTGGCCCGTCCGGGTGCGTGACGGCGCACCCGGACGGGCACAATCAGGGGGCCCTAGACCAGGCTGTCCCGCCAGGCCCGGTGGAGGGCGGCGAAACGGCCGGAGCCGTCGATCAGCTCCTGTGGGGAGCCATCTTCCACGATCCGGCCCTGGTCCATGACCAGGACCCGGTCGGCGATCTCCACGGTGGAGAGCCGGTGGGCGATGATAACGGCCGTCCGTCCGGCCAGTACCGTGCGCATCGCCCGCTGCACGGCCTGCTCCCCGGGGACGTCCAGCGAGCTGGTCGCCTCGTCCAGGATCAGCACCGCCGGGTCGGCCAGCAGGGCGCGGGCGAAGGCCACCAGCTGGCGCTGGCCGGCCGAGATCCGGCCGCCGCGCTTGCGCACGTCGGTGTCGAAGCCGTCCGGCAGGGCGGCGATGAACTCGTACGCGCCGATGTCGCGGGCGGCCTGTTCGACCTCCTCGCGGGTGGCGCCGGGGCGGCCGATCGCGATGTTCTCGGCGACGGTGCCGGAGAACAGGAAGGACTCCTGGGTCACCATCACCACCCCTTGCCGCAGCTCGGGGGTGGCCAGGTCGCGCAGGTCCACGCCGTCCAGCCGGATCCGGCCGTCGGTCGGGTCGTAGAAGCGGGCCAGCAGCTTGGCCACCGTCGACTTGCCCGCGCCGGTCGCGCCGACCACCGCGACCGTCTGCCCGGCCGGGATCAGCAGGTCGAAGGCCGGCAGCACCTCCTTGCCGGTGCGGTAGGCGAAGCGGGTCGCCTCGAAGGAGACCTCACGGGCGGTGGCCCGCCCACCCGGGAGGTGCTTCGGCTCGGCCGGCTCGGCGACGGTCGGCTCGTGGGCGAGCAGGCCGGCGATCTTCTCCAGGGCGGCGGCGGCCGACTGGTAGCTGTTCAGGAACATCGCCAGCTGGTCGACCGGGTCGTAGAGCCGGCGCAGGTAGAGCGCGAAGGCGGTGAGCACGCCCAGCTCCAGCGCGTCGTCGACGACCAGGTAGGCGCCGAGCAGCACCACGCCGGTGGTCCACAGGTTGGCGGTGGCGCGGGAGAGGCCGACGTAGCGGGCGAGTTCCAGGAAGCCGTCCGCGGTCGCGACGGCCGACTGCCGGTTGACCACGGCGAACGCGGCGTCGTTGGCCTTCTCGCGGCGGAAGGCCTGCACCGGGCGGATGCCGTTCATGGTCTCGGTGAAGCGGACGATCAGCGAGGCGGCCGAGGTGCGCGAGCGCCGGTAGACCCGGCGCGAACGGTGGCGGAAGGACCGGGCGATCAGGGCCAGCGGCAGGAAGGACGCCAGTGAGACCAGGCCGAGCCGCCAGTCCAGCACCACCAGCAGCACCGAGATGTAGCAGACCGACAGGAAGACGGCCAGGAGCTCCTGGAGGCCCTCGGAGAGCAGCTCGCGCAGGGCGTCGATGTCGCTGGTGGCGCGGGAGATGATCCGGCCCGAGGTGTAGCGCTCGTGGAAGTCCAGGCTGAGCCGCTGGGCGTGCCGGAAGATCCGGCCGCGCAGCTCCAGCACCACGTCCTGGTTGACCCGGGCGCTGATCTTGATGAACACCCACTGGAGCACCGGGCTGAGCAGCGCGCAGAACAGGTAGGCCGCGACCACCGCGACCAGCGGGCCGGCGTCGTGCTCGCGCAGTGCCGGGATGCCGCGGTCCATCGCCACCGCGACCAGCAGCGGGCCGGACTGGAGCGCGGCCTGCTGGACCAGGATCACCACCATCGCGATGGCGATCCGGCCCCGGTGCGGGCCGAGCAGCGAGCGCAGCAGCGCCCGGGGCGCGCCCGGGGGGACGGGGATGTCCTCCTCGTCGGCGGGCGGCGGGGGCAGTTCCTCCTCGGGCGGCGCGGCGGGGCCGGCCTGCACGGGTTCGGCGGTGGTGGTCATGCGCGCCCTCCTTTCGACGCCAGGGAGCCGTCGGGCACCGGGGTGGCCTCGCCCGACATCAGTTCTCGGTAGTGCGCGCAGTCGCGCAGCAGCTCCTGGTGGGTGCCGACGGCCGCGATCCGGCCGTCCGCCAGCACGGCGACCCGGTCGGCGAGCAGCACGGTGCTGGGGCGGTGGGCGACCACCAGGGCGGTGGTGGCGCCGAGGACCTCGCGAAGTGCCCGCTCGACCAGGGCCTCGGTGTGCACGTCCAGCGCGGAGAGCGGGTCGTCCAGCACCAGGAAGGCCGGGTCGCCGACCACCGCGCGGGCCAGCGCGAGGCGCTGGCGCTGGCCGCCGGACAGGCTCAGGCCCTGCTCGCCGACCTCGGTGTCCGGGCCCTGCGGGAGCTTCTCGACGAAGCCGGCCTGGGCGGTGGCGAGGGCGGTGCGCAGCTGCTCCTCGCCGGCACCCGGGGCGCCCATCAGGACGTTCTCCCGGACGGTGGCGGAGAACAGGGTGGGTTCCTCGAAGGCGACCGCGACGAGTTCGCGCAGCCGCTGCCGGGGCAGCTCGCGGATGTCCCGGCCGTCCAGCGTGATGGTGCCGCCGGTGGCCTCGTACAGCCGGGGGAGCAGTGCGGTGAGCGTGGTCTTGCCGCTGCCGGTGGCGCCGACCAGGGCCATCGTCTCGCCGCTGCGGATGTGCAGGTCGATGCCGGCCAGCAGGTCGGGGGTGCCGTCGGGGGCGTCGGGGTAGCGGAAGCGGACGCCGGTGAGGCGGATGCCGTCCGGGGTGGCGGGTCCGGCGGCGGCCGGGGCGGGGGTGTCCGCCTCGGTGTCCGGCTCGTCCAGCACCTCGAAGAAGCGGTCGGTGGCGGTGGCCGCCTCGTTGGCGTAGGCGAGCAGCCAGCCGAGCGACTCGACCGGCCAGCGCAGCGCGAGCGCGGTGGAGAGGAAGGCGACCAGGGTGCCGGCGCTCAGCTCGTCGTGGGCCACCAGGTAGGCGCCGACGGCGAGGGCGCAGCCGAGCGCGATCTCCGGCAGGCCGACGATGACCGCCCAGAGGTTGGCGAGCAGGTGCGCCTTGCGCAGCTCGGTGCGGCGCAGCTCCTGGGTCCGGGCGCGGAAGCGCTCGGCCATCGAGCGGTGGCGGCCGAAGGCCTTGAGGATGCGGATGCCGAGGACGGACTCCTCGACCAGGGTGGCGATGTCCCCGTTCTGGTCCTGGGCGAGCCGGGCGGCGCCGGAGTAGCCGGACTCGAACCGCCGGGTGAGCACGAACAGCGGGACGACCGGGGTCAGGGCGATCAGCGCGAGCCGCCAGTCCTGGGTGAACATCACCGCGGTGCCGGCCAGGAACATCACCGAGTTGACGATCAGGAAGACCAGCGGGAAGGCCAGGAACAGCCGCATGGTGTACATGTCGGCGGTGGCCCGGGAGAGCAGCTGGCCGGAGCCCCAGCGGTCGTGGAAGGAGATCGGCAGCCGCTGGAGCTTGGCGAAGAGGTCCCCGCGCATCGCCGTCTCCAGCCCGGCCAGCGGGCGGGCCAGCACCACCCGGCGGGTGTAGAACAGCGCGGACTCGACCAGGCCGAGGAGCAGCAGCAGGCCGACCAGCGGCCAGAGGCCGGCCAGGTCGTGCTCGGCGAGCGGGCCGTCCACGATCAGGCCGAGGACCACCGGGACGGCGAGGGTGCTGAGCATGCCGAGCGTGGCCGCCGTCACCGAGACGGCCAGCCGGCCGCGTACGGCGCGGGCGTACGGCCACAGGCGCAGCAGGGAGCGGACCGCGGAGCGCCGCGGCCCGGGCCCGGCCGGACCGGCTCCGTCGGTCGCGTCGGTTCCGGCGGTCGGGGCGGTCGCGTCGGTCGAAGCGGTCCGGTGGCTTCCCTGGGGCGGGTTCTCGGGGTCTTGTCTGTTCTCGGCCATCTCGGTGAGGGTAGGCAGAGAGCCGGTCACTTCTCATCCGGTTTTTCGCCCCTGTCGGGAACGCTCGGCGAGAACCGGCCACCCGAACGGGCGGGGCGGGCGTGAAATGCGGGGCGTGCGACGCCGTTCGTGCAGGGAGGAGTGCGCCGTGCGCCTCTTGCGAGCGCCTGCCGAACGACCGATGAGATCTCCTGACGGATGTTCATGGATACGCGAGTGACAGGAGTGCTCAGATGACGGTCGAAACCGAGCCGACCCCCGGCCCCGGCCCCGGCTCCGCAACCGTGCGGGTACGGGCCCAGCTCAGCCTCAGCACCACCGCGGCGCGGAACCTGGCCACGACGACCAAGTCGAAGCCCCAGATGCAGGAGATCACCTCCCGCTGGCTCCTGAGGATGCTGCCGTGGGTGCAGGTCAGCGCGGGCACCTACCGGGTCAACCGGCGGCTGAGCTACGCCCCCGGGCGCGGCCGGGTGAGCTTCGCGAAGACCGGCTCCGCGGTGAGCGTGATCGCCCCCTCGCTGACCGAGGTGCCGGCGCTGCGCGGTTTCGAGGACGAGGAGGTGCTGGCCGAGCTGGCCCGCCGTTTCGTCCAGCGGGACTTCGCGCCGGGCGAGGTGCTGGTGCGGGAGGGGGCGCCGATCGACGAGGTGTTCCTGATCGCGCACGGCAAGGTGGACCGGATCGGCACCGGCAAGTACGGCGAGCAGACCGTACTCGGCTCGCTCGCGGACGGCGACCACATCGGCGACGAGGCGATCACCGAGGGCGGCGGCAGCTGGCCGTACACCGTGAAGGCGAGCACCTCCGGTGTCGCGATGGCGCTGTCCTGGCCGGTGCTCCAGGAGCTGATCGGCCGCTCCGAGTCGCTGCGCGAGCAGCTGCTGGGCTTCGCCGCCGACGCCGCCCAGGCGCAGAACGAGCACGGCGAGGCGGAGATCGACCTCTCGGCCGGCCACGAGGGCGAGTACGAGCTGCCCGGCGCCTTCGTGGACTACGAGCTGAGGCCGCGCGAGTACGAGCTGAGCGTCGCGCAGACCGTCCTCAAGGTGCACACCCGGGTCGCGGACCTCTACAACAAGCCGATGAACCAGACCGAGGAGCAGCTGCGGCTGACCATCGAGGCCCTGCGGGAGCGGCAGGAGCACGAGCTCGTCAACAACCCGGAGTTCGGCCTGCTCAGCAACGCCGACTTCGACCAGCGGATCCAGACCCGGGCCGGGGCGCCCACCCCGGACGACCTGGACGAGCTGCTGAGCATGCGCCGCGAGACCGACTACCTGTTCGCCCACCCGCGCGCGATCGCGGCCTTCGAGCGGGAGTGCAACCGGGCCGGCCTCTACCCGCCCACCGTCGACGTCCTCGGCAAGCGGCGGCCGACCTGGCGCGGGGTGCCGATCTTCCCGTGCAACAAGATCCCGGTGTCCGACCAGCAGACCAGCGCGTTCATCGCGATGCGTGTCGGCGAGGACAACCAGGGCGTGGTCGGCCTCACCCAGATCGGCATCCCGGACGAGGTGGAGCCGGGCCTGAACGTCCGGTTCATGGGCATCGACGAGAAGGCGATCGCCTCCTACCTGGTCAGCACCTACTACTCGGCGGCGGTGCTGGTGCCGGACGCCATCGGTGTGCTGGAGAACGTCGAGGTCGGGCACGCCCGCAGCTGAGCCGGTCTAGGTGTCCTGGGCGGGCGCGCGCAGCAGTCGCAGCGAGCGCCCGTCCAGGACGACGGCGCCGCGCGGGCACGGTCGGCCGCAGTCCGCGGGGGCGGTGTCGACCACCGTCTCCCAGTCGGCCGCCGGCGCCGCCCAGGGCAGGCCGGGCAGGGTGAACACCACCGGCTCCGGGCCCCCGTTGAGCAGCAGCAGGAAGCCGTCGTCGCTCAGCGGCAGTCCGGCGTCGTCCCGTTCGGACATCGCGGCGCCGGAGAGCAGCATGCCGAGGCAGGCGGTCGGCGCGAACCAGTCGTCCTCGGTCATCTCCCGGCCCTCCGGGGTGAACCAGGCGAGGTCGGGCTGCCCGCCGGGGGTGACGGCCCGGCCGGAGAAGAACGCCCGCCGGCGCAGCACCGGGTGGGCCCGGCGCAACCGGACCAGCCGGGCGGTGAATTCGCACAGCTCCTGCCAGCCGGGCTGTTCCAGGAGCGACCAGTCCAGCCAGCCGACCTCGTTGTCCTGGCAGTAGGCGTTGTTGTTGCCGCCCTGGGTGCGGCCCAGCTCGTCCCCGGCGGTGAGCATCGGGACGCCGGCGGAGAGCAGCAGGGTGGCGGTCAGGTTGCGGAGTTGGCGCAGCCGCAGCGAGTTGACCGCCGGGTCGGTGGTCTCGCCCTCCACGCCGTGGTTCCAGGAGCGGTTGTCGTCGGTGCCGTCCCGGTTGTCCTCGCCGTTGGCCCCGTTGTGCTTGCGGTCGTAGGAGACCAGGTCGCGCAGGGTGAAACCGTCGTGCGCCGTCACGTAGTTGACCGAGGCGTACGGGCGGCGGCCGGCCCGCTGGTAGAGGTCGGAGGAGCCGGAGAGGCGGTAGCCGAGTTCGCGCACGTCCGGGCGGGCGCCGCGCCAGAAGTCCCGGACGGTGTCGCGGAACCGGTCGTTCCACTCGGCCCACAGCGGGGGGAAGCCGCCGACCTGGTAGCCGCCCGGCCCGACGTCCCAGGGCTCGGCGATCAGCTTCACCCGGCTGAGCAGCGGGTCCTGGGCGACGGCGGCGAGGAAGGGGTGGTCCGTGTCGACGGCGTCGCCGCCGTTCGGGCCGCCGCGGGCCAGGGCGGCGGCCAGGTCGAAGCGGAAGCCGTCCACGCCCATCTCGGCGACCCAGTAGCGCAGCGAGTCGGTGATCAGCCGGATCACCTGCGGGCGGCGGGTGTCCAGGGTGTTGCCGCAGCCGGTGTAGTCGGCGTAGCCGCGCGGGCGGTTCGGCGGGAGGCGGTAGTAGGCGGCGTTGTCGATGCCGCGCAGCGAGAGCGCCGGGCCCAGGGCGCCGCCCTCGGCGGTGTGGTTGAACACCACGTCCAGGATCACCTCGATCCCGGCGGCGTGCAGGGCGCGGACCATCCGCTTGAACTCGCCGACCTGGCCGCCGCGGGAGCCGGAGGCGGAGTAGCCGGCGTGCGGGGCGAAGTAGCCGACCGTGTTGTAGCCCCAGTAGTTGACCAGTCCGCGGGCCTGGAGGTGGTCCTCGCTGGCGTGCTGGTGCACCGGCAGCAGTTCGACGGCGGTCACCCCGAGCCGGGTGAGGTGGGCGACGGCGGCGGGGTGGGCGAGGCCGGCGTAGGTACCGCGCAGCTCCGGGGGGACGTCGGGGTGGCGCATGGTGAAGCCGCGCACGTGCAGTTCGTAGAGCACCGTCTCGGGCCACGGGGTCTTCGGGCGGTGGTCGTCGTACCAGTCGTCGTCGTCGTGGACGACCACGGACCTGGGCACGTACGGCGCGGAGTCGCGGTTGTCCCGGACGGTGTCGGCGGCGTCCGCCTCGGGCCAGTCGCGGACGGCGGAGCAGGCGGCGTCGTGCGAGGTGTAACAGCCGTCCACGGCGCGGGCGTACGGGTCGAGCAGCAGCTTGGCCGGGTTCCAGCGGGCGCCGGTCCACGGGTCCCAGCGGCCGTGCACCCGGAAGCCGTAGCGGGTGCCGGGGAGGACGCCGGGGAGGAATCCGTGCCAGACCTGGAAGTCCTGCTCGGTGAGGCGGTGGCGGCTCTCCCGGCCCTCCTCGTCGAACAGGCACAGCTCGACGGCCTCGGCGCCCCCCGCCCAGAGCGCGAAGTTGGTGCCGTGGCGGCCGAGCCGGTCGGTGCGGTAGCGGGCGCCCAGGGGTTGCCAGCTGCCGGGGGTCAGCTCCTGGTCCGACGCCATCGCCATGGCCTCCCTGGGCGCGGTGTTCCGGGTCCGTTCACCTTCTCTTTCCCGGATTGCGTCGGCCGGAAGCAGTGGGCTCGGGCGGGCGGGTCGACGGGGGCCGGATTCCGGGCCGATCGGCGTGTCCCCGCGTCGCCGCGCCTCGTTGTTCCGGGCGTCGGACGTGAACAGTGGGAGGCCCCGGGATGCGGCGCCGAGGACGGGTGTGGGCGCGGGGCGCGGCGGCGGTGGCCTGCTGCCTGGCCGTTCTCACGGGGTGCGGCGGGGGCGGTTCCCCGGCGGTGCCGGACGGGGACGCGGTCGCGGCCGACGGGCGGACGGCGCCGCCGGCGCCCTCCCGGGCGGTGATCGGCGCGCTGCCGGCCGACGGGGCGCAGGACGTGGGGCCGGAGGGCGCGGTCCGGGTGAGCGTCGCCCAGGGGCGGCTGGTGTCCGTCCGGCTGGCCGACGCCAAGGGCACCGAGGTGCCCGGCACGATCGCCCCGGACGGCGCCGGCTGGGCGCCGGACGGCCCGCTGCCGCTCGGTACCGCGTTCACCCTGGACGCCGTCGCCGAGGACGACCGGGGCCAGAAGGCGGCCCAGCACTCGGCGTTCACGACCGTGGCCCGGGAGCACACCTTCGTGGCCTTCTTCACCCCGGAGGACGGCTCCACGGTCGGCGTCGGCATGCCGGTCTCGCTGCGCTTCAGCCGTCCGATCACCGACCGGGCGGCGGTGGAGAAGGCCGTCCAGGTCGTCGCCGACCCGCCGGTGCCGGTGGCCGCGCACTGGTTCGGCGGCCAGCGGCTGGACTTCCGCCCGCAGCAGTACTGGGCGGCCGGCACCAGGGTCACGGTGGCGCTGCGGCTCAAGGACGTGCAGGGCGCGCCGGGGGAGTTCGGCACCCAGAGCCGGGACCTGCGCTTCACCGTCGGCCGGGCGCAGGTCTCCACCGTCGACCTGGACGCCCACACCCTGACCGTCCGGGCCGGCCAGGGCGGCAGGGTGGTCCGGGTGCTCAAGGTCTCCGGCGGAAGCCGCGACCACTCCACCTACCGGGGGGTGATGGTGGTGTCGGAGAAGTACAGGGTGACCCGGATGAACTCGCAGACCGTCGGCATGGGCGACGAGTACGACATCAAGGACGTCCCGCACGCGATGCGGCTCACCGCCTCCGGCACCTTCGTCCACGGCAACTACTGGGCGGACCCGACGGTGTTCGGCACCGCCAACACCAGCCACGGCTGCATCGGGCTGGCCGACGCCAAGGGCGGGGCGAGCAAGGACTCCCCGGCGGGCTGGCTGTTCGAGCACACCGTCCCGGGGGACGTGCTGGAGGTGAAGGCCTCGTCCGGGGACTTCGTTCCGCCGCAGAACGGGCTCAACGGCTGGAACGTGCCGTGGGACCAGTGGGTGGCGGGGAGCGCGCTGCGCCGGGTGCCGTCCGTGCCATAGGTCCCGTTCGTCCCGTCTTCACCCTCGCGTCAACCGACTCCACTGGAAATTCACTCGGACGGCTTAGCTATCCTGCTCCGGCGCGTCCGGCGTCCGGCCGGAAAGATCGGCTGGAGAGTGCAACTCATGGGGGCACTCAACGCGTCAAGAGAGTGAATACCGGGAGGGGAGAAACCGTGAAGACGGGTAAGACGGCCGGCAGCGCGATACGCACCAGCAACCGCTACGGGCGCAGGGGGGCGATGGCGCTGGTCATGGGCGGGGTACTGCTGCTCACCGCCGCGTGCAACGACGACAAGGGCAGCGGTTCGGGCGACTCGGGGGGCGGCAGCGCGGCCTCGGCGCCCGCGCCGGCGGACGGCGGGGGCGCGCCGGCCACGCCGAAGTCCTCGGCCGCGGTGCTCGCCGTCGAGCCGAAGGACGGCGCCCAGGACGTCGCGCCGAACGGGCTCCAGGTGTCCGTCTCCAACGGCAAGCTCACCACGGTCGAGGTGACCGACAAGAACGGCAAGCCGGTCGAGGGCGCGATCACCCCGGACGGTGCCGGCTGGAAGCCCGCGGGGGCGCTCGCGGTCGGCATGGCGTACAAGGTGAACGCGCAGGCCAAGGACGGCGAGGGACTGGTGGCCGCGTCCACCACCTCGTTCACCACGCTGACGCCGGAGAAGAAGATCTCCACCAACGACAACATCAGCGACGGCGCCACCTACGGCGTCGGCATGATCGTCTCGGTGAACTTCAACAAGGACGTCAAGAACAAGGACGCCGTCGTCAAGGGCATCACCTTCGAGACCAGCAACGGCACCGTGGTCAAGGGCCACTGGTTCGGCGACCGCCGGGTGGACTTCCGTCCGGAGCAGTACTGGGCGCCGGACACCAAGGTGACCGTCAAGTACCGGCTGAAGAACGTCGAGGTCGCCCCGGGCATCTACGGCGACGTGGACAAGGACGAGCCGTTCACCATCGGCCGGTCGATGATCTCCACGGCGGACGCCAAGTCGCACCAGATGACCATCGAGACCGGCGGCAAGAGCACCACCGTGCCGGTCACCCTGGGCGCGGACGCCACGCCGTCCTGGGGCGGGACGATGGTCGTCATGTCCAAGGAGAAGGTCACCCGGATGAACTCGCAGACCGTCGGTCTCGGCGGCGAGTACGACATCCAGGACGTGCCGCACGCGATGCGGCTGACCACCTCCGGCACCTTCGTGCACGGCAACTACTGGGCCAACCCCTTCGGCAAGTCCAACGCCAGCCACGGCTGCGTGTCGATGCAGGACGTGAAGGGCGGCAGCGACAGCTCGGTCGCGGGCAAGTTCTTCAACGACTCGATGGTCGGCGACCCCATCAAGATCGTGAACACCAAGGAGAAGACCGTCGCGCCCTCCAACGGGCTGGGCGGCTGGAACCTGGAGTGGGCCAACTGGTAGGCCCTACCCGCCGGTAGGCCCTGCTACTCCGGGCCTGTCGGCGAGTCCTCCGTCGTGCGGTCCGACCTCACTCGTTGGGGTCGGACCGCGGCGGTTTCCGGGGCGACGAGCCCCGCGAATGGCGCAACCTTTCCGGTGGCCGGGCGCGTGTGTCCGGTCGGGTCCGTCGGGTCCACGGGGAGTTTCTCGGGTCTTCTGAGGGAGGGAATCGACGTTGAGGTCGATACGCAGAGTGGTGGCGGTCGGTCTGGTCGGCGGGGCGATGGCGCTGACGGCCGCCTGCGGCGGGGGGAACGGGGGCGGTGGGGGAAGCGCGGCCAAGGCCGACCTGGGGGCCGGTGCGGCCGGCGCGGCCAGTGCCAAGCCCACGGTGGCGGCGACGCCCACCAGCACGGTGCCGAAGGTCTCCACGGCCGCCGTGAGCATAGAGCCCGGGGCCGGTTCGGTGGACGTGGCGCCGAACGCGCTGAAGATCGGCGCGACCGGCGGCAGGCTCACCACCGTCAAGGTGAACGACCGGACGGGCAAGGAGGTCCCCGGCACCATCGCCGCGGACGGCGCCTCCTGGGCGCCCGCGGCGCCCCTGGAGGTGGGCACCGCCTACCAGGTCAGCGCGATGGCCGCGGACGCCGACGGTGCGGTCGCCACGGCGGACAGCAGTTTCACCACGCTGACCCCGACGGCGCTCGCCAAGGCCTCGGACAACGTCGAGAACGGCGCCACCTACGGCGTCGGCATGATCGTCTCGGTGAACTTCAGCAAGGACGTCAGGAACCGGGACGAGGTCGCCAGGGGCATCACCTTCGAGACCGACAACGGCACCGTGGTCAAGGGCCACTGGTTCGACGACCGCCGGCTCGACTTCCGTCCGGAGCAGTACTGGAAGCCCGGCACCAAGGTGGTCGTGCACTACCGCCTCAAGAGCGTCGAGATCGCCCCGGGGGTGTACGGCGGGGACCGGGACGAGCCCTTCACGATCGGGCGGTCCCAGATTTCGACGGTTGACGTCGCCGCACACAAGATGACGGTCGTACGGGACGGCGTGTCCGATGACATCGACATCAGCGCCGGTGCGCCCGAACACCCCACCTGGAACGGGACGATGGTCATCATGTCCAAGGAGGGCGTGGTGCGGATGCAGTCCAGCACCCTCCCCGGGATGACCGGTGCGCCGTACGACCTCCAGGTCCCGCACTCGATGCGGCTGACCACCTCCGGCACCTACGTGCACGGCAACTGGTGGAGCAGGAACAGCACCTTCGGCGAGGACAACGTCAGCCACGGCTGCGTGGGCCTCAAGGACGTCGAGGGCGGCGGTGCGGACACCTCGATGGGCAAGTTCTACGACGGTTCGCTGGTCGGCGACGTGATGACCGTGAAGAACTCGTCGAGGAAGGAGACGCTCGACCCGGCGAACGGGCTGAGCGGCTGGAACCTGCCGTGGAGCAAGTGGTAGACGGCTGCTGAGCGGGCAGCCGGGGTCAACCCGGGCTTGACGGAAGTCGGCCCGGGTGGCCCCTTCTTGCTCCAGGCATATGCCGATCGGGTGAGATCGTTTGCTCATTGTCCGTACGCGGCTGCTTGCGTTCCGCAATGATGGTCCGCATGGCGGGTTGGGGCGAAACAGATCAGTCGTCAGTTTCCGGGGCCGGCGCGGTGGCCGAGGCGTCCTGGATCGACCTCCAGGGCGGGCTCTCGGCGCTGGAGCGGCTCTCCTCCGAGGAACTGGAGGAGATGTACTCCGACAGACTCCGCGACCCGTCCGCGCCCAACGAGGTGCGGCTGCCGTCCCGGACGGAGTCGGGCCCGGTGGCCCGTCGGCTGGTGCTGTGCGTCCTGGAGTCCTGGGAGCTCCACCAGCACCTGGAGGTCGGGGAACTGCTGACCGGTGAGCTGGTGGCCAACGCGGTGCGGCACGCGGCCGGGCGCACCATCGGCCTGCACGTCAGCCGCAAGCCCGGCTGGCTGCGGATCGAGGTCCGCGACTCCTCCCGGGCGCTGCCCTGCATGATCCTCGCCGAGGCCAGTCCGGTGAACGAGCGGGGGCGGGGGCTGAGGATCGTCGACGACCTCGCCGACCGCTGGGGGGCGGACCTGCTGCCGCGGGGCAAGGGAGTCTGGTTCGAGCTGAAGGTGCGCGAGCGGCCCTGAGGCCCGCGGTTCCGGATACGCGCGGGGCCCCCGGATTCGCCGTGGTCCGGCGGATGGGGGCCCTGCAAGTCATCGCGCCGGCCAAGGGGGTGCGTGCCGTGCGATGGGCGTCGGCAGTGCCAGGTCGGGCCCGCCGAAGTTCGACGCCTTGACTATCGCACGGATCTCAGCATGTGGGCAAACCGAGCGGCTTGGAATGCAAGGTTTGTTACGTAGTTCACCTTGGGATTTTGCATAGGTTAACGCCATCGCCTGTGAATATTCATGATCACGGCGATGTGGCCATGGCTTGCCGGATTCGGGCGGCGTGGGCGCGGACGGCGGTGGGGGAGAGGGCGCCGGAGCGGGGTGGCGGGGGCGGAGGGGCGCCGTGGCAGACGCGGCAGAGGCCGCCGAGGAGGGCGTGCGGACGGCACGGGGTGCGGCAGGCGGTGCATTCGAGGACGCGGGCCCGCCGTGGGTGGTCGTCCAGGGGCGTGCGTTCCGGGGGCAGCTTGTCGAGCAGGCGGCGGCGGGTGAAGGCCGCCGGGCTGTGGACGCCCTCCGGCGGGAGGCCTGCGGTGAGTGCGGCCGTGAAGAGGGCCGGGGTGGTGCCCCGGGCCAGCCACTCGGCGGCCAGCGGTTCGAGGGCCGCGCAGTCGGCGGCGGAGAGCGCGAGGCGGGGGTCGGCGACGCCGAGGCCGGCGAGGGCGGCGTAGGCGGCGGAGGTGGGGGAGGTGCGGTTGAGCGTTCGCCCCTGCGGGGGATCGGGCGTGGTGGGCGTTGACGTCTCGCCGGTCATGATGAACCGCGTCCACCAGGCGTCCGAGCGGGGTGTGCGGGAGAAGTAGGTGCGGAACACCCAGCGGCTCTGCCGGTCGCCGACCCGCTCGCGGACACGACGCAGGTGGCCTGCGGTGGACAGCCTGTTGAGGGCCGTGCGGCAGGCCATCTGCCCGTAGTGGGGCTGGAGGGCGGCGAGGGTCTTCACGTCCATCGCGGCGCCGTCGGGGAGGTGGTCGATGAGGGAGGCGAGGTACGCCTCGCGCGCCGGGAGGTGGGCGAAGTCGGTCGCGGAGCGGGGGAGTTGCTCCGGGGCGGACTGCTTGCCGTACCCGGGGGAGGCCATGGCGGTAGAGTCGTGGGCAGCCACAGGATCGAGCCTTTTTCGATCGTGATGGTCAGACCCCCGTTCGGTGTTGGTAGCACCGGCGGGGGTTGATTCGTTAGTGGGCACGCTACATGGCGGAACGCGGCGTGGTGAAGCTGTGACGATAAGTCATATGTGCTGTGTACAAGGGTGGTTGGAAGGTGGTTACCCACCCGTTCCTTTAGGGGTCACTCGGCCTCGGCGGCTTGAGCTTCGGCCGCGAAGGAGACGAAGGACGACCAGGCCTCGGGGGAGAAGGTGAGGGTGGGGCCGGTCCTGTCCTTGGAGTCACGGACGTGGACGGTGGAGGGGCAGGAGGCGACTTCTACGCACTCGCCGCCGTCCGTGGTGCTGTAGCTGGACTTGAACCACTGAAGCATGGTGCTCATAGCTCTTCCGCCATCCGTCTGATGAAGGCCTTCGACTCCTCAATGCTGAGGGCCTGCGTGCGGATCATGCCATGGCGCTGCGCTAGCAGGTTCACGCGCTCAGGATCGCCGTGCAGGATCCCTGTGCCCTGCCCCTCGACATAAGCGAGTTGTTCATGATCCGGAGTTTCCAGCAGGATCATCGGGCCGTTGAGCGCCGCGTAGGCGGCCCGATCGATCGGAAGCGCCTGAATGGATACATTGCGGAGTTCGCCAACGTCGAGCAGGTGATCGAGCTGTCGCTTCATGAGGTCTTTGGTGCCGACAGCAGCTCTGAGTGCGGCTTCGTGGATCACGAAGCCGTGAAAGACGGTTGGGCGATTACGTAGTCTCTCCTGTCGCTGCATCCGACCAGCAACACGGGCGGCGACTGTCTCGTCATCCAGCGGCGGGTATGAGTTGCTGATTGTCTCGCGGGCGTACTCCTCTGTCTGGAGCAGACCTGGAATCAGCAGGGCTGAGTAGGCGTGGAACGCGATTGCTTCGCGTTCAGCCTCGGTGTATCCCCGCGAGTACGACGAGAACTTCTCGGGCGCGAGGAAGTCTGCCGCCCCGACGATCATCCCTCTCGCGTCGCAGAGTTCATCCGCCGCCTGGAGCAGCTTGAGCGACGGCCGCCGCCGCCCCGCCTCCATCGACCGCACGCTCTCGATGTCGTAGCAGGCCTCCTTGGCCAACTCCTCCCGCGACACTCCCGCCTTCGTGCGCCACCGCTTGAGCTGGTCGCCGCAGTACTTCCACGACATCGGGTTTTCCTTCGGCGTGCTCACTGCCCCGTGCCC
Source organism: Kitasatospora sp. NPDC114501 (assembly GCF_055633695.1). Lineage (NCBI taxonomy): Bacteria > Bacillati > Actinomycetota > Actinomycetes > Kitasatosporales > Streptomycetaceae > Kitasatospora > Kitasatospora sp. NPDC114501. The sequence continues at coordinate 500,571 of NZ_JBVKDS010000002.1, forward strand.
CTTCCTGCCCTGGTCGCAGGGCGGTTCAAGCTCTCGCTGTACATGCGGCGTTACTGCTGAGGCTATGCCTGGCTGCCGACCCTTGAAGGGTGAAATGGCCGAACTCAGCCCTCACGAGTGAAGCCGTCCGTACACCCCCAAGGAACCCTGATGCTCACTCAGCCCGTCGACGCCGTCGAGTGGATGTTCCCCCGCCTCCCCCGCAGCGCCGGCCGTGCCCGGATCCGCTTCATCCGGCAGGCCTTCGAGTGGGAGGTGCCCGTCGACGCCGCCGAGACCGGCCTGATCCTCCTCAGCGAACTCGTCACCAACGCCTGCCGTCACGCCCGCTCCCCGCGTGACCGGATGATCGGCGTGCGCGTCCTCCTCCCCACCGACTCCCTGCTCCGCATCGAGGTCTCCGACGCGAACTCCGACCTCCCCACCCTGCGCCACGCCGCCTGCGACGACGAGTCCGGCCGGGGCCTCGAACTCGTCGCCGCCCTCGCCACCTCCTGGGGCGCCCACCCGCGCGGCGAGGGCTACATCGGCAAGACCGTCTGGTGCGAACTCGCCCTCCCCACCCCGGCCAACCCCCACTCCTGAGCCCCTTCCCCCACCGCCCGCGCAGGAAGTCGACCCCGCCGACTTCCTGCGCTCGCCGCCGCTCTGTGGCCCGCCGACTGGGCCACCCACCGACCGCGCGAGAAGTCAGCCGGGCTGACTTCTCGCGCCGGCCTCGCGGCCTCGGTGCGGGAAGTCCACGATCTTCAGGCTGCCACGGGCGTGTGGCAGCCTGTTCAGGCTTGCCCAAGGCCGGTTTGCGCGATTGACTTGCAGAGAAAAGCGTGACAGCCCGCGAAGGGGGGATCACAGATGTTGCTGAACTTCAGGGTCGCGAACCACCGATCGATCAGAGAGGAGCAATCGCTCCAGCTCAACCCGGTCTATGAAGCGGACAGGCCGCCGGGGACGCACTGGGACGCGGTCCCTGTGGCGGGCATCTTCGGAGCCAATGCCGCCGGCAAGTCGAACGTGATCGATGCCCTGGCGTACATGAGCAGGATGGTCGTCAACTCGCACCGGGACGCGGAGCCGGACGGTGGTGTGGCCCGGCAGCCCTTCCGTCTCGAAGGGGCGGCGCGAGAGGAACCGTCCTGGTACGTGGTGGACCTGCTCATCGACGGAGTCCGCTACACCTACGGGTTCAGCGTGGACGATGACCGAGTGGTCGACGAGTGGCTGCACAGCTTTCCCCACGGCCGGAAGCGCAAGATCTTCGAACGTTCGGTGGATGGACTGGAGATCGGCGATTCGCAGCACCGGCGGGAGCTGGAACTGGTCGAGAACATCACCGAGCCCAACGTCCTCTTCATGTCCCTCGCGGCACGCTCCCGGCAGGACGACTTCCGCCCTGTTTACGACTGGTTCGCCCGGAGCCTCCAGTTCAGCCGACGGTCACAGGGAACGAGCGGCATCGGTGTGGCGCGAATCCTGGAGAACCCGGACCGGCATCCCGAGTTCATCGGTCTGCTGCGCGCCGCAGACCTCGGGATCGCGGAATGCGGCACAGATCGCGTACTGCTGGATGAGGAGGAGCTGCGGAAACGCTACGGCACGCGCATTCCGCAATGGCGGCTCGCGGAACTCGAAGAGCACGGACCGCGTGAGGTCATGCGCCCGTGGATAGGACATCGCGGGCGCGACGGGATCGTCAGGATGGACGTGTCCGAGGAGTCCGAGGGCACTCAGGCCCTGCTGCGGCAGGCACCTCTCATCATGGGGGCACTCCGTCGGGGCGGTACCTTCGTGGTGGACGAAATCGATTCGAGCCTCCATCCGATTCTCACAGCACGCTTGATCGGGCTTTTCCAGGATTCCGGGACCAATCCGAACGGTGCCCAGTTGATCTTCACCTCGCACGACTCCAGTCTGCTCGGTCGGGCAGGCGGGGAGGACGTCCTGCGGCGGGATCAGGTCTGGTTCGTGGAGAAGACCGAGCACGGCGAGACGGAGCTGTTCGCCCTCGCCGACTTCAAGCCGCGCCAGGAGGAGAACCGCGAGCGACGGTACCTCAGCGGGAGCTACGGCGGTGTGCCGTACATCGACGACAATTTTGCCAGCGCCGTGGCAGCGCGGGGGGACGATGATGGCAAGGGCGGAGAAGCCGAGCGGACGCAAGCGTCCCTCTTTTGACACGTCACTGACCAGGCGGACGGGGCACCGGGAGTCGAAGCAGAGGCTTCTGGTGGTCTGTGGCGCGAAGGTGACCGAGCGCGACTACCTTCAGGGGCTGAAGTCGAGCGTTCGGAATTCGGCCGTTTCCCTGAGGATCGTCGAACACCCGAGGTCGCCCTCCCAGGTCGTTGACCACGCGGTGCTCCTGCGTGACCAGGCGGGCGGCGAATACGACGCGACGTGGTGCGTTCTCGACGTTGACGACTTTCCCGACCTGGAGCGGACGGCAGTCGAAGCGCGGCGGAAGAACATCGAGGTAGCGTTCTCGAACCCCTGCTTCGAGGTGTGGCTGCTGCTGCACTTCAAGGACTATCGCCGTCCGGCTCGATCCTTCAAGGAGCTCATGCCGGTCCTTGGTGAAGTGTTCCCCGCCGGATACGGCAAGACCGGCATGAAGTTCGACCGTTACGCGCCGCACTGGCGGCTGGCTGCGAGGCGGGCGGAGCAACTGGCCGAATGGGGGAAGGAGCACGAGGTCAATCCGTCCACCGGGATGTGGAAGCTCGCGCTCGCCATCGGAGGTGGTGAAGCGCGGTAGTGAAGGGCCGCCGGGTGATCTTCGCGTCCTCCGGCTGGGCCTGCGGGTCGCGGAGCACCGGCAGGGCCACAGGTACGGTTCGTCCTGCACGACCTCGGAGGCGACCATAGCCGTCGCGGCCAGGGACAGTTGGAGGCGGGAGCGGCGCATGAGCGGGTCCTTCCGACGGGCCGATACCCCGCGTAAGGAGTGCTGGACCCGTGGGTCAGGCCGCGCGAGAAGTCGGCCGGGCCGACTTCTCGCGCGGGGCGGTCGCTACCATCGACGCGTGAACCCGTACTGGCACGTCGTGCTGCCACCGCTCAGCGCCTGACCGGGCGCGCGCTTCGGTGGCTTGATCCCTGCGACCCCGGCTCGGCCTGATGGTGGCCGCCGTGGGCTGACGGCGTGCGCCCGTTCTCGAAACCAGTTGCCTTGACGGTCTTCGACGACGGAAGTTCTCCACTGTGCCGAATCGTTTGTCCTTGCCTGCCCGTGCCGGTTCCCCGGCTCCCCGCCGCGTCCGTCCGCGCGGTGGCGCGGTGCCGATCCTGATCGCCTCCGCCCTCTGGGGCACCACCGGGACGGTCAGCTCGCTGGCGCCCGCCGGTGCCCCGGCGGCCGGGATCGGGGCCGCCGGGCTGGTCCTCGGCGGGCTGCTGCTGTTCCTGTCCGACCGCTCCGCCCGGGCACTGCCCCGGGCCTGCGGGCCGCGCGAGCGGTGGCTGCTCGCGGCCGGCGCGGTCGCGGTAGCCGGGTACCCGCTCACCTTCTACCCGGCGGTGAGCCGCACCGGGGTGGCGGTCGCGACGGTGATCGCGCTCGGCAGCGCACCGGTGTTCACCGGGCTGCTCGGATGGCTGTCCCGGCAGGGACGGCCGGACGGGCGGTGGGCCGGGGCCACGGCGCTGGCCGTGCTCGGCTGCGCGCTGCTGGTGCTGGGCCCCGAACTCGCCGGCGGCGGCGGGTCGGTGGACCCGCAGGGTGTGCTGCTGGCGGCGCTCTCCGGGCTCTCGTACGCCTTGTACTCGCTGATCGGCGGGCGGCTGATCGCGCACGGGCACCCGTCGGGCGGGGTGATGGGGGCGATGTTCGGCGGCGGGGCGCTGATCGTCCTGCCGGTGCTGCTCGCCGGGGACGTGGCGTGGCTGGCCTCGCCGCGCGGGGCGGGCGTGGTGCTGCACCTCGCGGTGGTCACCACCTTCCTCGCGTACTGGCTGTTCGGCCGGGGCCTGCGCCACACCACCGCCCAGACCGCCACCACCCTGACCCTCGCCGAGCCGGCCGTCGCGGCGGTGCTCGGCGTGGCGGCCCTGGGGGAGCGCCTGCCCGCCGTCTCCTGGTGCGGCCTCGCCGTCCTGGCCGGCGCCCTGGCCGTCCTGGCCCTTCCAGCGCGAAGGTAGCGCCGACCACCACTGCACGAGAAGTCGGCCGGCCCGACTTTTCGTGCAGTGGTGGTCGGACCCGTGTGATTGGGAGGGCTGGTTACTCGTGCCTGCCAGTGCAGGCCCGCGTCGGGTGGTGAGCTTTCGGGTGGCGGGGGCAGGGGTGCCTGCACAGGAAGTCGGCCGGGCCGACTTTTCGTGCAGTGTGGCCGGACCTGTGGTGGGCCGTACCGAGGGCCTGGGCCCGGTGATTGTGCCCGGCGGTGCGTGCGCGCGCCGAGTGGTGAGCCGCCCGGCAGCTGGGGCAGGGGTGCCTGCACAGGAAGTCGGCCGGGCCGACTTTTCCTGCAGTGTGGCCGGACCTGTGGTGGGCCGCATCGTGGGCCTGTGGCTGGTGATCGTGCCTGGCAGTGCGTGCGCGCGCCGAGTGGTGAGCTGCCCGGCAGCTGGGACAGGGGCGCCTGCGCGAGAAGTCGGCCGGCCCGACTTCTCGTGCCGCTGGACTGGTCGTTGGCGGTGGCCTGTCGGGCTGTGCCGGGGAGACAGCGATGCCGTCCCGTGCCCGGCTCTTACGAGAGCCTTTCGCTCGGGCCTAGCGCTGCGCGCGTGGGCCGAGCGGTGAGTGGCTGCTGCAGTCGGGGTTGCAGTGCCTGCACAGGAAGTCGGCCGGCCCGACTTCCTGTGCGGTGTGGTGGCCTGGGGTGCGGCTGTGGGGCGTGCGGTCGGGGCGGCAAAGGTGCGGGGTCTGCGCAGAAAGTCGGCCGGGCCGACTTTCTGCGCGGTGTGGTGCGCGCCCGGGTGGCCCGGGGTGCGGTTACGAGGGGTGTGGTTGGGGGCAGAGGCTGGGGCCGGTACAGGAAGTCGTTCTGGTCGACTTTTCGCGCACCGGGGGTGGGCGGCTATGTCTGGCTGTGGGGCGGCGCCATCGGGAGGGTTTCCTCGCCCGTTTCCGGTGTCGCGGGGGCCGGGTGGGCTGCTGCGATGAGGCTGGGTCGTAGGTGCGTGCGCAGGAAGTCGGCCGGGCCGACTTCCCGCGCCGCGGGGCCAGGCCTCAGAGGGCGAAGTGGGTGGCGATGCCGTCGAGGACGCAGTCGAGGCCGGTCTCGAACTGCCAGTCGGGGTCGTCCTTGCGGGTGGCCTCGTGGAGGTAGCGCTGGTAGCTCGGGTAGCGGCCGGTGCCCATCAGCCAGCTCATCCGGGGGGCGAGGCCGGCCCGGGTCTGGTCGCCGTCGGACCAGCCGTGCTCGCGGCGCAGGGCCTCCAGGGCGATCTCGGTGGTGACCGAGCCGTGGACGTAGCCGGTGACGGTGCGGAACACCGCCATGGTGGTGTCGGCGTCCAGGCCGTGGTCGGCCAGGGCGGCGAACGCGCGCTCGGGGACGGCGAGCTGGTGGGGGCTGAGGGCGAACGGGGTGGCCGCCCGAACGGTCCACGGGTGGGCCAGGTGCATGGCCCGCAGGTGGACGGCCAGGGCGCGCATGGTCTCCCGCCAGCCCTCGGCGGGGGCGTCCAGGGGGAGCCGCCCGTAGACGAAGTCGACCATCAGCTCGATGAGTTCGTCCTTGCCGGAGACGTACCGGTAGGCGGCCATCGGGGCGACGCCGAGCTCCGCGGCCAGCCGGCGCATGGTGACGGCGTCCAGGCCCTCGGCGTCGGCGACGGCGACCGCGGCCTCGGCGATCCGGTGCGGACTCAGGGTCGTGCGCGGCGCGGGGGCCGGGCGGGCCAGGCGTTCCCAGAGCGAGGCCGGGGGCTTGTCGTCGCCTGCGGCGGGGGCCTGCTGGGGCGGCATGGGGCGGGCTCCTTCCGACGGGGGGCGGGCCCACCGTAGCACCCTCGTGCGTACGGCGTATCGGTGGTGGACGCCGTACACCTCGCTGTGTACGTTGTATCCGGCGAATACGCCGTACACCAGATCCAGGAGGGGGATCCCCATGTCCACGGAGCAGAGCCTGAAGGTCGCCGTCCTCGTCGGCAGCACCCGCGAGGGCCGCTTCGGCCCGGTGGTCACCGACTGGCTGCTCGGCCACCTGGCCGCCCGCGGCGACCTGACCGCCGACCGGATCGACCTGGTGGAGACCCCGCTGCCCGTCACCTTCCCGTCCTTCGGGGGCGGACTCGCACCGGCCGACGCCGAGTTGCTGGCCGCCGTGTCGCCCCGACTGGAGGCGGCCGACGCCTTCGTGATCGTCACGCCCGAGTACAACCACAGCTTCCCGGCCCCGCTGAAGAACGCCATCGACTGGCACAACCGCGAGTGGCACGGCAAGCCGGTCGCCTTCGTCTCGTACGGTGGTCTGTCCGGGGGCCTGCGGGCCGTCGAGCAGCTCCGGGTGGTGCTGGCCGAGCTGAACGCCGCGACGATCCGCAACACGGTCAGCTTCCACGGCGCCGCGCAGTGCTTCGACGCCGACGGCAAGGCGGTCGACCCGGCCGCCGACGCCGCCGCCAAGACCATGCTCGACCAGCTCACCTGGTGGGCGCGGGCGCTGCGGGACGCCCGGCGGGCCCGCCCGTTCGCGGCCTGAGCCGGGGGCGAAGCCAGGGAGCGGGGAGGCCGAGGGAACGTGAAGGCCCCCGGGCGGGACGGGGGTCCGCCCGGGGGCCTTCAGCGCGCCGCGATCAGCACTCGATGACGTTCACGGCGAGGCCGCCGCGCGAGGTCTCCTTGTACTTGATCTTCATGTCGGCGCCGGTCTCCTTCATCGTCTTGATCGCCTTGTCCAGCGAGACGTGGTGGCGGCCGTCGCCGCGCAGCGCCATCCGGGCCGCCGTGACGGCCTTGACCGACGCCATGCCGTTGCGCTCGATGCAGGGGATCTGGACCAGGCCGCCGACCGGGTCGCAGGTGAGGCCGAGGTTGTGTTCGATGCCGATCTCGGCGGCGTTCTCGACCTGCTCGGGGGTGCCGCCGAGGACCTCGGCGAGGCCGCCCGCGGCCATCGAGCAGGCGGAGCCGACCTCGCCCTGGCAGCCGACCTCGGCGCCGGAGATGGAGGCGTTCTCCTTGAACAGCATGCCGATGGCGCCGGCCGCGAGCAGGAAGCGGACGATGCCGTCGTCGTCGGCGCCCGGGATGAAGTTCAGGTAGTAGTGCAGGGTGGCCGGGATGATCCCGGCGGCGCCGTTGGTCGGCGCGGTGACCACCCGGCGGCCGGAGGCGTTCTCCTCGTTGACCGCCATCGCGTAGAGGGTCACCCACTCCATCGCGTTGGCCGGCCCGATGCCCTCGGCGCGCAGCGCCCGCGCCCCGGCGGCCGCCCGGCGGCGGACCTTGAGGCCGCCCGGCAGGATGCCCTCGCGGGACATGCCGGCCCGCACGCACTCCTGCATCACTGACCAGATCTCCAGCAGCCCGGTCCGGATCTCCTCCTCGCTGCGCCAGGCCTTCTCGTTCTCCAGCATCAGGCCGGAGATCGACAGCCCGGTCTCCCGGCTGAGCCGCAGCAGCTCGTCGCCGGTACGGAACGGGTACTTCAGCACGGTGTCGTCGGGCTTGACCCGGTCCGCGCCGATCGCGTCCTCGTCCACCACGAAGCCGCCGCCGACCGAGTAGTAGGTCTTCTCCAGCAGGGCCGAGCCGTCCGCCGCGTACGCCCACAGGGTCATCCCGTTGGCGTGGTACGGCAGCGAGCGGCGGCGGTGCAGGACCAGCTGGGAGTCCGGGTCGAAGTCGACGAGGCGCTCGCCGAGCAGGCTGAGCCGCTTCTCGGCGAGGATCCGCTCGACGTCCTTGTCGGCCTGGTCGACGTCGACGGTGCGGGGCGAGTTGCCCTCCAGGCCCAGCAGGACGGCCTTCGGGGTCCCGTGGCCGTGGCCGGTGGCGCCGAGCGAGCCGTACAGCTCCGCGCGCACGCCCGTCACCCGGTCCAGCAGGCCTTCGGAGCGCAGTCGGCGGGCGAACATCCGGGCGGCGCGCATCGGGCCCACGGTGTGGGAGCTCGAGGGGCCGATGCCGATGGAGAAGAGGTCGAAGACGCTGATGGCCACGGGGGACGTCCTTGTCTGGTCTCGTGGAAGGACTTGCGGGCAGGGAGGGGCCGACACGGGACGGGGCACCGCGCGCACAGTCCAGTGTGCGCGGTGCCCCGGGGTGCCTGGTACGCCGGAGGGGTGAGGCCGGTCACCCCGCCCGAACGATCACCGGAGTGATCAGAGGTTCGGGTACAGCGGGTACTTCTCGGCCAGGGCGGTGACCCGGGCCTTCAGGGCGTCGGCGACGGTCTCGTCGAAGGCGGGCTTGAGCGCCTCGGCGATGATGTCGGCGACCTCGCGGAAGTCCTCGGCCTGGAAGCCGCGGGTGGCCAGGGCCGGGGTGCCGATGCGCAGGCCCGAGGTGACCATCGGCGGGCGCGGGTCGTTCGGGATCGCGTTGCGGTTGACGGTGATGCCGACCTCGTGCAGCCGGTCCTCGGCCTGCTGGCCGTCGAGCTGGCTGTTGCGCAGGTCGACCAGGACCAGGTGGACGTCGGTGCCGCCGGAGAGCACGGACGCGCCGGCCTCGGCCACGTCGGCCTGGAGCAGGCGCTCGGCGAGGATGCGGGCACCGTCCAGGGTGCGCTGCTGGCGCTCCTTGAACTCCTCCGAGGCCGCGACCTTGAAGGCGACCGCCTTGCCGGCGATCACGTGCTCCAGCGGGCCGCCCTGCTGGCCGGGGAAGACCGCGGAGTTGATCTTCTTGGCGAACTCGGCCTTGGACAGGATGACGCCGCCGCGCGGGCCGCCCAGGGTCTTGTGGGTGGTGGTGGTGACCACGTCCGCGTAGGGCACCGGGTTCGGGTGCAGCCCGGCGGCCACCAGGCCGGCGAAGTGCGCCATGTCCACCATGAGCAGCGCGCCGACCTCGTCGGCGATCCGGCGGAACGCGGCGAAGTCGAGCTGGCGGGGGTAGGCCGACCAGCCGGCGATGATCAGCTTCGGCTGGTGCTCCTTGGCGAGGCGCTCGACCTCGGCCATGTCGACCTGGCCGGTCTTCTCGTCCACGTGGTACGCGGCCACGTTGTAGAGCTTGCCGGAGAAGTTGATCTTCATGCCGTGGGTCAGGTGACCGCCGTGGGCCAGCGACAGGCCCAGGATGGTGTCGCCCGGCTGGATCAGCGCGAACATCGCGGCGGCGTTGGCCTGCGCGCCCGAGTGCGGCTGGACGTTGGCGTGCTCGGCGCCGAACAGCTCCTTGATGCGGTCGATCGCGATCTGCTCGACCACGTCGACGTGCTCGCAGCCGCCGTAGTAGCGGCGGCCGGGGTAGCCCTCCGCGTACTTGTTGGTGAGCACCGAGCCCTGGGCCTCCATGACCGCCACCGGGGCGAAGTTCTCGGAGGCGATCATCTCCAGGGTGGTCTGCTGGCGGTGCAGCTCGGCGTCGACCGCGGCGGCGATCTCCGGGTCGAGGGCGTGCAGGGACTGGTTGAGAACCGTCATGGTGTGGTCTTCCCGGGAGGAGGAGGGAAAGGGGCCGGGGCGGGGCGGCCGCCGCGCGACCGCCCCTGGCGGGGGATCAGCCCTGGGGGTTGGTGAGCGCGTCGTACTCGTCGGCGCTGAGCAGCTCGTCGGTGGCCTCGACGCGCACCTTGAACAGCCAGCCGCCCTCGAACGGGGCGCTGTTGACCAGGGCGTTGTCGTCCAGGACGTCCTGGTTGACCTCGGTGACCTCGCCGGTCACCGGGGAGTACAGGTCGCTGACCGACTTGGTGGACTCCAGCTCGCCGCAGGTCTCGCCGGCGGTCACGGTCTCACCGACCTCGGGGAGCTGCACGTAGACGATGTCACCGAGCGCGTCGGCGGCGTGCGCGGTGATGCCGACCGTGGAGACACCCTCCGCGTCCGCGGCGGTCAGCCACTCGTGCTCCTTGGTGTACTGCAGGTGCTGGGGGTTGCTCATGGCGTCATTCTCCAGGATGGGAAGCGGGTACGACGAAGCGGGCCGCCGCGCGGACGGCCGCGACGTGCGTGTATGGGGAAAACCGGGGGCCCGGCGGGGCTCAGCGGGCGCGCTTGTAGAACGGCAGCGCCACGACCTGGACGGGCTCGTGCCGGCCGCGCACGTCCACCGCGACGGTGGTGCCGGGGGCGGCGTGGGCGGCGTCGACGTAGGCCATCGCGATCGGCCGGCCCAGGGTCGGGGACGGCGCGCCCGAGGTGATCCGGCCGATCGGCTCGCCGTCGGTGGAGACCACGGTGTACTCGGCGCGCGGCACCCGCTTGCCCTCGGAGACCAGGCCGACCAGCACCTTCGGCGGGTTGGTCTCGGCCGCGGCGGCGGCCTGCTCCAGCGCCTTGCGGCCGATGAAGGCGCCCTCGTTGGTGGTCTTGTCGAAGCGGACGACCCGGCCCAGGCCGGCGTCGAACGGGGTGAGGTCGGTGGACAGCTCGTGCCCGTACAGCGGCATGCCGGCCTCCAGGCGCAGCGTGTCGCGGCAGGACAGGCCGCACGGGACCAGGCCGTGGCCCTCGCCCGCGGCGGTCAGCGCCTGCCAGACCGGCTCGGCGTCGACCGGGTGGCAGAAGATCTCGAAGCCGTCCTCGCCGGTGTAGCCGGTACGGGCGAGCAGCACGTCGCGGCCGGCCACCTGGGCCGGGAGGATCGCGTAGTACTTCAGGCCGGGCAGGTCGGCGTCGGTGGTCTTCGCCAGGATGCCGGTGGCCTCCGGGCCCTGGACGGCGATCAGCGCGTAGGTGTCGCGGTCGTCGGTGACGACGGCGTCGAAGCCCTTGGCGCGGGCGATCAGCTCGTCGAGGACCAGCTGGGCGTTGGAGGCGTTGGCGACGACCAGGAAGGCGTCCTCGCGCAGGCGGTAGACGATCAGGTCGTCCAGGATGCCGCCGTCCTCGGCGCAGATCATGGTGTAGCGGGCGCGCAGCACGCCCAGCGCGGAGACGAAGCCGACCAGCGCGTGGTCCAGCATCTCGCCCGCCTGCGGGCCGGTGACGGTGATCTCGCCCATGTGCGAGAGGTCGAACAGACCGGCCTTGGTGCGGACCGCGAGGTGCTCCTCGCGCTCGCTGCCGTAGCGCAGCGGCATGTCCCAGCCGGCGAAGTCGGTCATGGTCGCGCCGAGGGCGCGGTGCAGCGCGTCGAGCGCGGTCAGGCGGAGGGACGACATGGCCAGGAACTCCTCGGTCGGGGCACTCAGGGGTGCGCGCGCCGGACCGGACCCGCTCGGGGGCCGACCCTGCGCGCGGGCATGCGGCGGCGTGGGTCTCCCCATCTGTCGTCGAACCTGAGAGCTTCACCGCCCACCTGCCCGCAGCTGTTTCCAGCTTGGGGGACAGCATGGCGGCTTGCACCGTGGGTGGGCGCACGACAGGGCCGGGCGCCGCTTTCCAGATGTGCCTAACCCGTGCGGTAGGGGTGCCTGAGAGATTCCGGGGAGGACTTGCTCCTTCGGCGCCGGCTGTGCCTGACGGCACTCCGGGCTCTCCCGCGCGGGTTCGAGCGGCCGGTGTGGAGTTGTTGGGGGCCCGCGGCGCATGCCGTCGGACGCGCACATCATGGCACGTCCCGGACGACGAGGGGAGGGGGGACCCGGTCACACCGCGCGGGACCCGAACACGAGTCCTGACCCCGCCCCCGCGCGCCTCTAGACTGCTGCGCGTCGGCGCAGCAGAGGGCGGCCGAACGGCAGAGGGCGGAATCGGCGGCGCATGGGGTACCCGGTGGAGCAGCAGCAGGGGTGGGGCGGACCGGAGGAGGCGCCGGCGGGCGGCTCCTGGCCGGCCAACGAGCTGGAGCAGGTGCTGACCGCGGCCCTGGGCGACCCGGGCGCGACGCCGCGGGTGATCGAGGTGCTGGCGCGCAGCCAGGTGTGGGTGCCGCTGCCGGCCGGGGGCGACCCGCAGGGGCAGTCGCTGGACCTGCCGACGATCGAGCTGGGCGGCGACCCGTACGTACCGGTGTTCTCCTCGCAGGAGGTGTTCCTCCAGCAGGCGCCCGGGATGGCCTTCGCGATCGCGCCGGTGTGGGAGTTCGCCCGCGGGCTGCCGCTGGGCGTGGGCATCGCGGTGAACCCGGAAGCGGCGGTGGGCCTGCCGGTCCCGCCGCAGGGCGTCGCCGAGCTGCGCCGCGGCCCCTGCGGGGACCGCTGGGACGGCGCCGACGACGCCCAGGCGCCGACCGGCGGGCGGGTGGCGCTGCGCGAGCCGGTGCCGGGGGAGGACCCGGAGCACTTCCTGGCCGCCTGCCGGGCCGAACTCTCGGCGCTGCCGGGGGTGCTGACCGCCCGCAGGGCACTGGCCAGCATCGAGGGCGAGCCGACCGTGATGTTCGTGGGCGTCCAGTTGGACCCGGCGGCACCGGCCGATCCCGCCGCGGTGAACGACGCGCTCGGCCGAGCGCTGGGAACCGCGCCGCTGCCCGGCGGCGTCCACCTCGTACTGCTCGACCTCGCCGACGACCCGGTGGTCGAGTGGCTGCTCACCCGGGTACTGCCCTTCTACACGCGGGCGTGAGCGGGTTCGTATCAGAGGCACGTCGCCGTGGCGGTGGCCGGTGCCGCGCCATAGGGTGCGTGCAGACGGCCGACGGGCCGGCGGGTTGAGGGAAAGAGGCGCGGCGAGGTGGGCGCATGAGTGCGGGAACGGGAGCGGGCGGTGTGCCGGGGGCCTGGGGCCAGGCACCGGCCGCCGGGCGCCCGGGAGCTGATCCCGGCGCGTTGGAGCGCGCCCTGCGCGATGTCGCGCCGGAGCGCTACGACGCGTACGAGCGGCTGCTGCACGCGCTGGCGGACGGCCAGGTCTGGATGCTGCTGTGGCACGGCACGCCGGGCAGCCCGGACGCGCAGTACGGGAACATGGAGATCAGCGGCCACGGCTACGCGCCGGCCGTCACCTCGCCCGAACAACTGACCTCCTCCGGCTGGGCGCGGGCCCACGAGGTCATCTCCGGCCGGGAGATCGCGGCCTCGCTGTACCGCACCCGCTGGGGCCTGTGGCTCAACCCGCACGCGCCCGGCGGGGGCGTCGGGGTGCCGTGGGCGGACCTGCGGCGGGTCGCCGCGGGCCTGGACCGGCTGCCGGCCGGGCCGTTGAAGCTGAGCGAGCCGCAGCTCAACGCCCAGCCGTTCTTCGCGCTGCTGGAGCGGCAGGCCGGCGAGGTGCGCGCGGTACGGGCGCTGCGCCGGGCCTGGGTGCAGCCCGCGGTGGGGGAGCCGTACCTGGCGATCGGCCTCGACCTGTACGAGAGCTCGCCGCCGGCGGTGGAGGCGGTGCGGGCGCTGATGCAGCGCGCGATCGCGGTGGCCCCGGAGGGGCTCGCGGTGTCCACGGTGGCGATGTCGGACGAGTACGACCCGGTGGCGCTGTGGATGCGCGCCAACGCCCGGCCGTTCTTCGACCGGGAGTCCGGCCGCCCGCAGACCGGCCCGTACCCGCCGGTGCCCCCGCCGCCGTACCCAGGGCAGTCGATGCCGGGCTACGCGTACGGCACCCAGCCGCCGGCGCCGGGCTGGCAGCAGCAGGCGCCGCAGCGGCCGTGGCCCGGCTACCCCGGGCGCTGATTCCCGGAACCCATTCCCCGAAGCCGACTTGATTGTCCGTCAAGTCGGCTTCGTTGCTTTCCGGACGAATTTCCGGATGTGCGGCCCGGTCATCTTGACATGGCAGTTACAGCCATGTGAAGAGGTATATGCCGAAGATCGGGGAGGTGCATGCGCGCAGATCACAGTTGGGCATCTGTCGGTTGTCAGGGCTGGCGCAAGCCAGTTCGGATGGCAGAGAGTTCTGCGCAACGCACCGCGCGTGCTGGAACCCCACAAAGGTGAGCGCGCACGCCGACAGCCCGGCCACGCGACGCCCAATCCCGCGTGGTGGCAGTGCCTGTGCACGAAGCACTGCCGTCAGCACCCGCTCCTCCTAAGCACTTCCGCACGTCCGCAGCCGCACCGCCGAAGCCGGCGACCGGCACCCGTGGGCCGGCCACCGTCGGCGAGGGGACCTACTGACCATGACCGCATCCGTGACCACCGCCGGCAACGATCCGGAGGCACCCGCCGCCGCAAGCCCGGCCAAGAAGATCGAGGGCCGCTCCCTCGGCCAGATCGCCTGGACCCGCTTCAAGCGGGACAAGGCCGCCGTCGTCGGCGGCGTCGTGGTGATCCTGCTGATCCTGCTCGCCGTGCTGGCCAAGCCGATCGAGTCGCTGTTCGGACTGGATCCGGACGCCCTCAACCAGGACCTGCTGGACGCCGACCTCGGCGGTCTGCCGTTCGGCGACTGGGGCGGCATGAGCTGGGAACACCCGCTCGGCGTCGACCCGCTGCAGGGCCGTGACCTGCTCACCCGCGTCATCGAGGGCTCCTGGGTCTCCCTGCTGGTCGCCTTCGGCGCGACCGTGCTGTCCAACACCATCGGCACCGTGCTCGGCATCATGGCCGGCTACTACGGCGGCTGGGTGGACACCCTGATCAGCCGGGTGATGGACGTCTTCCTGGCGTTTCCGCTGCTGCTCTTCGCCATCGCGATCTCGACCTCGCTCCAGGGCGGCGCGTTCGGCCTGCACGGCCTGCCGCTGCACATCATGGTGCTGATCTTCGTGATCGGCTTCTTCAACTGGCCCTACATGGGCCGGATCGTGCGCGGCCAGACGCTCTCGCTGCGCGAGCGGGAGTTCGTCCACGCGGCCCGCAGCCTGGGCGCGCGCGGCCCGTTCATCCTGTTCAAGGAACTGCTGCCCAACCTGGTCGGTCCGATCCTGGTCTACTCGACCCTGCTGATCCCGACCAACATCCTCTTCGAGGCCGGGCTGAGCTTCCTCGGCGTCGGCATCCAGCCCCCGCAGGCCTCCTGGGGCGGGATGCTCCAGGACGCCATCCGCTACTACCAGGTGGACCCCCAGTACATGGTGGTCCCCGGGCTGGCGATCTTCGTCACCGTGCTCGCCTTCAACCTGCTCGGCGACGGCCTGCGCGACGCCCTCGATCCCAAGAGCAACTGACCTCGCGTCATCAACTGGCCCCGAGTCATCACATGACCCTGCGTCAGGACCCTCCACCGTCTCCACATCCCCAAGGGGTTGATCTCACCCATGCGTAGGTCCCGTACCGTCGCCCTGACCGCGGCGGCTGCCGCCGCGGTCCTGGTCGTGACCGGTTGCACCAGCTCGTCGAAGAGCGGCGGCTCCTCCTCGGCCTCCGGCTCCGCCGGCGGCGGTGCCAACGCGGCCACCAAGAGCATCGTCAACGCCTCGGACAAGAAGGGCGGGACGGTGACCTACGAGATGAAGGGCACCCCGGACTCGCTCGACCCGGGCAACACGTACTACGCGTACATCTACAACTTCTCGCGGCTGTACTCCCGCGCGCTGACCACCTTCAACCCGGCGCCGGGCGAGGAGGGCAACAAGCTCGTCCCGGACCTCGCCGAGTCGATGGGCCAGCCGAGCGCGGACGGCCTGACCTGGACGTACAAGCTGCGCGCCGGCCTGAAGTACGACGACGGCACCCCGATCACCTCGAAGGACGTCAAGTACGCCGTCGAGCGCTCCAACTACACGGACGTGCTCACCAACGGCCCGACGTACTTCCGCAACCTGCTGGTCGACAACCCGACGCCCTACGAGGGTCCGTACAAGGACAAGGCCGGCGGCCTGAACTCGATCGAGACGCCGGACGACACCACGGTGGTCTTCCACCTCCAGCACCCGTTCGCGGACTTCGACTACCTGGTCAGCGCCCCGCAGACCGCGCCGGTCCCGCAGGCGAAGGACAACGGCGCCGAGTACGTCAAGCACGTCATGTCCTCGGGCGCCTACAAGTTCGAGTCCTACGAGGACGGCAAGCAGGCCGTCCTGGTGCCGAACACCAACTGGGACAAGAGCACCGACCCGATCCGCAAGCAGCTCGCGGACAAGATCGTGCTCCGGTTCAACATCGACCAGGCCACCATCGACAAGGACCTGCTGGCCGGCAACGCCCAGGTCGACCTGGTGGGCGCCGGCGTCGACCCGCAGACCCAGGCGCAGATCCTGCAGGACCCGAAGCTGAAGGCCAGCACCGACAACGCCTACGGCGGTCGCCTGGTCTACATGGCGATCAACTCCAAGCTCGCGCCGTTCGACAACGTCGAGTGCCGCAAGGCCGTCCAGTTCGCCATCGACAAGGTCTCGGTGCAGACCGCCCAGGGCGGCCCGATCCGCGGCCAGATCGCCAACACGGTGCTCCCGCCGGACGTCCCGGGCCACCAGGACTTCAACCTGTACGAGACCAAGGACAACAAGGGCGACGAGGCCAAGGCCAAGGAGCACCTGAAGGCCTGCGGCAAGGAGGGCGGCTTCAACACCGTCATCTCGGCCCGCACCGAGCGCGCCACCGAGATCGCCGCCGCGACCTCGATCCAGGCCGCGCTGAAGAAGATCGGCATCACCGCCGAGATCCAGCAGTACCCGCAGTCCAAGTACCTGACCGACAACGCCGGTTCGCCGAAGTTCACCGCCGACCACAACATCGGCCTGATGATGATGCAGTGGGGCGCTGACTGGCCGACCGGCTACGGCTTCCTCCAGCAGATCGTCGACGGCCGCGCGGTCAAGGAGACCGGCAACAACAACCTGGCCCAGCTGGACGACCCGGCGGTCAACAAGCTGATCGACGACGCCGCGGTCAACCCGGACCAGAAGGCCCGCGAGAAGATCTACGCCGACATCGACAAGAAGACCATGGAGCAGGCGGTCTACGTCCCGCTCACCTACTTCAAGGTCTTCCTGTACCGCCCGTCCAACGCCACCAACCTGGTCTCCACCTCGGCGTTCTCGGGTGAGTACGACTACCTGAACATCGGCACCACCAAGTAAGAGCCTGGCTCGCATCCCTGAAGGCAGGTGAAGGCAGCGGCGTCCGCCGCCGTCCGGAGGATCCCGGACGGCGGCGGACCGCCGGAGCCGCCCTACTGTGTTTGCCTACATCATCCGCAGGACCTTCGCGGCCGTGATTCTGCTGCTGGTCGTCAGCGCGGTCACCTTCGCGATCTTCTTCCTGCTGCCGCGTCTCGCCGGCGAGACGGCCGACCAACTGGCCGCCCAGTTCATCGGGAAGAGCCCGTCCCCCGAGACGATCGCGGCGGTCAAGCAGAACCTCGGCCTCGACCAGCCGCTGTACGCCCAGTACTGGAAGTTCCTCAAGGGCCTGGTCGCCGGCGCCGAGTACAACTTCGGGCCGGAACCGGCCACCTGCCACGTGCCCTGCTTCGGCTACTCCTTCAAGAACCACCTCGAGGTCTGGCCCGAGCTCTCCAAGCGGATCCCGACGACCATCTCGCTCGCCGCCGGCGCGGCCGTGCTCTGGCTGGTCTCCGGCGTCGCCACCGGCGTCGTCTCCGCCCTGAAGCCGCGCTCGATCTTCGACCGGCTCTCCATGGGCGTCGCGCTCGCCGGCGTCTCGCTGCCGGTCTTCTTCACCGGCGCGCTGCTGCTCACGCTGTTCAGCTACGAGTGGCCCATCCTGGACAACCTGCAGTACGTGGACTTCACGGACAACCCGCTGATGTGGGCCCGCAACCTGATCCTGCCGTGGATCTCGCTGGCCTTCCTCTACTCCGCGCTCTACGCCCGGCTCACCCGCGCCGGGATGCTGGAGACCATGAGCGAGGACTACATCCGCACCGCCCGGGCCAAGGGCCTGGTCGAGCGCAAGGTCGTCGCCCGGCACGGGCTGCGCGCCGCGCTCACCCCGATCGTCACGATCTTCGGCATGGACCTCGGCCTGCTGCTCGGCGGCGCGCTGATCACCGAGCAGGTCTTCTCGCTCCAGGGCGTCGGCCAGTTCGCCGTCCAGGCGATCTCCGACAACGACCTGCCCAAGATCCTCGGCGTCACCCTGCTCGCCGCCTTCTTCATCGTCGTCTGCAACCTCGTGGTCGACCTCCTGTACGCGCTCGTCGACCCCCGGGTGAGGCTCTCGTGACCGACCTCCAGAAGAACCCGGCGGACGCCGCGCGGACCCAGTCCGGCGAGCCCTTCCTCTCCGTGCGCGACCTGCGGATCCACTTCGACACCGACGACGGCCTGGTCCGCTCGGTGGACGGAGTCAGCTTCGACCTGCACAAGGGCCGCACCCTCGGCATCGTCGGCGAGTCCGGCTCCGGCAAGTCCGTCACCTCGCTGGGCATCATGGGCCTGCACCGCTCCAAGCGGGCCCGGATCAGCGGCGAGATCCGGCTGAACGGCGAGGACCTGATCGCGGCCGGCCCGGACCGGGTGCGCCAGCTGCGCGGCCGCGAACTGGCGATGATCTTCCAGGACCCGCTGACCGCGATGCACCCCTACTACACGGTGGGGCAGCAGATCGTCGAGGCGTACCGGGTGCACCACCCGCAGGCCACCAAGAAGGAGGCCCGGGCCCGCGCGATCGAGATGCTCGACCGGGTCGGCATCCCGCAGCCCGACCGCCGGGTGGACGACTACCCGCACCAGTTCTCCGGCGGCATGCGCCAGCGCGCGATGATCGCCATGGCCCTGGTCAACGACCCCTCGCTGCTGATCGCCGACGAGCCCACCACCGCCCTGGACGTCACCGTCCAGGCGCAGATCCTGGACCTCATCCGCGACCTCCAGGAGGAGTTCGGCTCCGCCGTCATCATCATCACCCACGACCTCGGGGTGGTCGCCGAACTGGCCGACGACATCCTGGTCATGTACGGCGGCAAGTGCGTCGAGCGCGGCCCGGCCGAGACCCTCTTCGACTCGCCCGAACACCCCTACACCTGGGGCCTGCTGGGCTCGATGCCGCGACTGGACCGGGAACTCCAGGACCGGCTGGTGCCGGTGAAGGGCACCCCGCCCAGCCTGATCAACGTGCCGTCCGGCTGCGCCTTCCACCCGCGCTGCCCGTACGCCGCCCTGACCGACGGGCGCTCCGCGAGCGAGGTCCCGGTGCTGACCGAGGCCGCGTCCGGACACTTCGCGGCCTGCCACCTGGCGACCGGTGAGCGGCACCGCATCTTCGCCGAAGAGATCGCGCCCCTGCTGTGAGCCCGGCCTCGTACCACCTTTCTGGAGAGAACCGATGACGGACACTCAGGCGGCGGCGACCCCGTCGCCGGCCGCCGCCCCCGGGCGCGAGCCGCTGCTGAAGGTGGCCGGCCTGACCCGGCACTTCCCGATCCGCAGCGGGCTGCTGCTGCGCCAGACCGGCGCGGTGCGGGCCGTCGACGGCATCGACTTCACGGTCAACGCCGGTGAGACGCTGGGCGTCGTGGGCGAGTCCGGCTGCGGCAAGTCGACCATGGGCCGACTGGTCACCCGGCTCGACGAACCGACCGGCGGGACCATCGAGTTCGAGGGCACCGACATCACCCACCTGGGCGTCGGGGCGATGCGGCCGCTGCGCCGCGACATCCAGATGATCTTCCAGGACCCGTACTCCTCGCTGAACCCCCGGCACACCGTCGGCACCATCGTCGGCGCGCCGTTCAAGCTCCAGGACGCGGTGCCGGCCGGCGGGCTCAAGAAGGCCGTCCAGGAGCTGCTGGAGCTGTGCGGGCTCAGCCCCGAGCACTACAACCGCTACCCGCACGAGTTCTCCGGTGGCCAGCGCCAGCGCATCGGCATCGCCCGGGCGCTCGCGCTCAAGCCGAAGATGATCGTCGCGGACGAGCCGGTCTCCGCGCTGGACGTCTCCATCCAGGCGCAGGTCGTCAACCTGCTGGACGACCTCCAGCAGGAGCTCGGGCTGACCTACCTGATCATCGCGCACGACCTCTCGGTGGTCCGGCACGTCTCGGACCGGGTCGCGGTGATGTACCTCGGCAAGATCGTGGAGATCGCCGACCGGAACTCGCTCTACCGCAGCCCGATGCACCCGTACACCAACGCGCTGATGTCCGCCGTGCCGGTCCCGGACCCGCGCCGCCGCCAGCGCGCGGGCCGCGAGCGGATCCTGCTCAAGGGCGACGTCCCCTCGCCGATCAACCCGCCCAGCGGCTGCCGCTTCCGCACCCGGTGCTGGAAGGCGCAGGACGTGTGCGCGAGCCAGGAACCGCCGCTGACGGCGCTGAAGACCGGGCACCAGGTGGCTTGCCACTTCCCCGAGAACGCCCCGGAGGCCGTCTCGGCCTGAGGCTCCGTCCGTACGCAGGAGGCCGCCACCCCCGTTCGCGGGGTGGCGGCCTCCTCGTCGTGCGGGTGGTCAGCCGCCGCCGCTCGGCACCGGTTCCGCTGCCGGGGTGGTGGCGAGCTCCGGGGCGGGTGAATGCGGGATCTTGTCGAGCTTCACGAGCTCCACGAGCTCCACGAGCGGAGGCCGGCGGAATCCGGCGGGCGGTACGGCGCACCCGGCGCGTCCGGAGCACCCGTGCGCATCGGGTACACATGGACGGTGACATCCCAGCTCTTCCCGACCGACGTGCAGCAGTCGCTGGACCTCGTCGGCATCTTCGTCTTCGCCCTCTCCGGGGGCCTGCTCGCCGTCCGCAAGAACATGGACATCTTCGGTATCTGCGTGCTGGCGGAAGCCACCGCGCTGGGCGGCGGGGTGATGCGCGACCTGGTGATCGGCGCCACCCCGGTCGCCGCTTTCACCAACCTCGGCTACTTCGTGACCCCGCTGGCCGCCGCGTTGGTGGTGTTCTTCCTGCACCCGGAGGTCGAACGGATCAACCGGGCGGTGCAGACCCTGGACGCGCTCGGGCTCGGGCTGTTCTGCGTGACCGGCACCGCCAAGGCGCACGACTTCGGACTCGGCGCGGTCGCGGCGATCGCGCTCGGCATGGTCACCGCGGCCGGCGGCGGTGTGATCCGCGACGTGCTGGCCGGGGAGATCCCCTCGCTGCTGCGCTGGGACCGGGAGATCTACGCCGTCCCGGCCCTGGTCGGCGCCACCGTGGTCGCGCTGCTGATCGGCGCGGACCGCCTCACCGGCGTGACCGGCACCGCCGCCGCGCTCACCGCCTTCGGGCTGCGGATGCTCGCCCTGAAGTACGGCTGGCGGGCCCCGCGGGCCTGGCACCGCAACGGTTCTCGCACCAGCGAGGAGTAGGCGAGCCACCGTACGCGAGCGAGATCGCCTCGGCGGTGCAGAGCAGTTCCGGCACCATTCGGGCCAGTTCGGCCGGCGGCACCTCGCTCGCCGGGGCGCTCAGCGCGCAGGCCGCGACCGTCCGTCCGCCGCTGCCCGCGACCGGCGCGGCCACGCAGGTCACCGGCTCCCGGTGCTCGTGGGACTCGGCCGCCCAGCCCCGGCGGCGCACCGCCGCCAGCTCGTTCGGCAGGTCCTCCTCGCGGGCGCCGTCCGCGGACAGCCCGGCGAGCAGCACCCGGCCGACCGCCGTGCCGTCCACCGGCGCCCGGCGCCCGATCCGGGACGGCTCCGTGCCCGGCAGCCCGGCCACCTCGTCCAGGTAGAGCACCTCGCCGTCGTGCAGCACGGCGAGCCGGACGGTGTAGCCGCAGCGGGCGTTGAGCGCGGCCAGGTACGGCGCGGCGACCTGCCGGACGTCGAAGTCCTCCAGCGCGCGGTGGGCCAGCGAGAGCACCCGGCCGCCGATCCGGTAGCGCAGGTCCGGCTGGCGGCGGGCGAAGCCGTGCTCCTCCAGGGTGCGCAGCAGCCGCAGGGCGGTGGACTTGTGCACCCCGAGGCTGCTGGCGGCCTGCTCCAGCGAGAGCGGCGCGTCGCCGAGTGCGTCGAGCAGGGTCAGCGCGCGGTCGACCGACTGCGACATGGCGTTTTCCCGTGGATCCGGCTGACTGGTGGCGTCAGGCTAACCGCTGGGTGGCGCAGTGGTGCAAACCGGTGCCGGACGCGGCCGTCCGGCGGCGGTGCGCCGACGGTCCCGCGGCCGGTGGCCGGATCGGGGCACAGACCTGGAGGGCCGGGCGGCTCCGCGCTCTACAATCGGGGGGTTATGCCATACCTGGACCATGCGGCGACCACGCCGATGCTGCCCGAGGCGATCGCCGCGATGACGGCGCACCTGGGGGTGGTCGGCAACGCCTCGGCCCTGCACGCGGCCGGCCGCCGGGCCCGCCGGGTGGTCGAGGAGTCCCGGGAGTCGCTGGCCGAGTCGCTGGACGCCCGCCCCAGCGAGATCGTGCTCACCGGCGGCGGCACCGAGTCCGACAACCTGGCGGTCAAGGGCCTGTACTGGGCCCGCCGGGACGCCGACCCGGCCCGCACCCGGGTGCTGTGCAGCCCGGTCGAGCACCACGCGGTGCTGGACGCGGTGCACTGGCTCTCCGAGCACGAGGGCGCCCGGGTCGACTACCTGCCGGTGGACGGCTACGGCCGGGTGCACCCCGAAGCGCTGCGCGAGGCGATCGAACGGGACCCTTCCGCGGTCGCGCTGATCACCGTGATGTGGGCCAACAACGAGGTCGGCACCGTCCAGCCGGTGCGCGAACTGACCGCGGTGGCGGCCGAGTACGGCATCCCGGTGCACGCCGACGCGGTGCAGGCGCTCGGTCAGGTCCCGGTCTCCTTCGCCGAGTCGGGGCTCACCGCGCTCACCGTCACCGGGCACAAGATCGGCGGCCCGTTCGGCATCGGCGCGCTGCTGCTCTCCCGGGGTGCCACGCCCGTACCGCTGCTGCACGGCGGCGGGCAGGAGCGCGACGTGCGATCCGGAACCCTGGACGCCCCCGGCTCGGCCGGCTTCGCGGCCGCCGCGGCGCTCGCCGTGGAGCGGCGGGCCGGGCACGCGGCCGCCCTGGGCGCGCTGCGGGACGAGCTGGTGGCCTCCGTGCTGGCCGCCGTCCCGGACGCGGTCCTCAACGGCGACCCGTCGCCCGGGGGCCGGCTGCCCGCCAACGCCCACTTCTCCTTCCCCGGCTGCGAGGGCGACGCGCTGCTGATGCTGCTGGACGCGGCCGGCATCGAGTGCTCGACGGGCTCCGCCTGCTCCGCCGGGGTGCCGCAGCCCAGCCACGTGCTGCTGGCGATGGGTGTCGACCCGCTGCTGGCGCGCGCGTCGCTGCGGTTCTCGCTCGGGCACACCTCGGTGCGGGGGGACGTGGCGGCGCTGGGCGAGGCCATCGGGCCGGTGGTGCAGCGGGCGCGCAACGCGGGGCTGGCCTCCGTACGGCGGTAGGTCCCCGCGCGCGGTGGGCGGTAGATCCCCGCGCGCGGTAGGGCATGTCCGGCGGCCCCGTAGGCTTGTACTCACCATGACTGACTTCCCGGGTGCCCCGACCACTCCGTCCACCGGCCGTCTGCGCGTGCTCGCGGCGATGTCCGGCGGAGTCGATTCCGCCGTCGCCGCCGCCCGCGCCGTCGAAGCGGGGCACGAGGTGACCGGCGTCCACCTGGCGCTCTCCGCCAACCCGCAGTCCTTCCGGACCGGCGCGCGCGGCTGCTGCACCATCGAGGACTCCCGGGACGCGTGGCGCGCGGCCGACGTGATCGGCATCCCGTTCTACGTCTGGGACCTCGCCGAGCGCTTCCGCGAGGACGTGATCGACGACTTCGTCGCCGAGTACGCGGCCGGGCGCACGCCCAACCCGTGCCTGCGCTGCAACGAGAAGATCAAGTTCGCCGCGCTGCTGGACAAGGCCGTCGCGCTGGGCTTCGACGCCGTCTGCACCGGCCACTACGCCCGGATCGTCGACCTGCCGGACGGCTCGCGCGAGCTGCACCGGGCCGTCGACGCGGCCAAGGACCAGTCCTACGTCCTCGGGGTGCTCGACGCCGACCAGCTCGCCCACTCGCTCTTCCCGCTCGGCGACACCACCAAGGACGCCATCCGCGAGGAGGCCGAGCGCCGCGGCCTGGCCGTCGCCAAGAAGCCCGACAGCCATGACATCTGCTTCATCGCCGACGGTGACACCCAGGGCTTCCTGGCCAAGCACCTCGGCACCGCGACCGGTGACATCCTCGACGTCGACGGCACCAAGCTCGGCGAGCACGACGGCGCGTACGGCTTCACCATCGGCCAGCGCAAGGGCCTGCGGATCGGCCGCCCGGCGGCCGACGGCAAGCCCCGCTACGTGCTGGACATCTCCCCGGTGAACAACACCGTGACGGTCGGCCCGGTCGAGGGCCTGGACGTCACCGGGCTGACCGCGATCCGCCCCCGCTGGTGCGGCACCGAGCCGCTCGCCGACGGCCGCTACACCGCCCAGCTCCGCGCCCACGGCGAGGAGGTGCCGGTCTCGGCCTCGGTGGTGGACGGCGAGCTGCGGGTGCGACTGGACACCCCCGTGCGGGGCATCGCCCCCGGCCAGGCCGTGGTCCTCTACGACGGCACCCGCGTCGTCGGCTCGGCCACCATCGCGACGACGGAGCGCCCGGCCGTCACCGCGTAGCCCGTCCGCCGACGGACCCGCTAGAGCGGCGCGTTGTCGTCGGCGTCGAACGGGGCGCCGTGGCCGGGGACGATCACGTCGGCCGCGGCCAGCACCCGGCGGCGGGAGGCGCGCAGGACCTCGCGGTCGGGGGCGACCGGGTCGTCGGCGGGGCCGTGCTGGTGCCACCACAGGTCGCCGGCGAAGGCGACGACGCCCGACTCGGTCCCCGCCAGCAGGGTGATGTCCTCGTTGCTGTGGCCCGGGGTGCGGATGAGCCGCAGGGACGGGGTGAGTTCGTAGCCCTCCGCGTCGCGGTTGGTCCAGTGGTGGCCCTGGTACTCGACCTTGTGGTCATGGACCCGGGCCCGCCCGAAGAGGCCGACGTTCATGGTGTTGTCCGGGTGGTGGTGGCTGAGGACGACGTCGGTGATGTCCTCGGGGCCGAGGCCCAACTCCGCGAGCGGGGCGAGGATGTCGTCGTGGTGGGCGACCATGCCCGGGTCGAAGATCACGTGCCGTCCGGCGTCCGCGATGTAGGAGACGGTGGCGGCGACTCCGGGGCCGGTGGAGCCGACGTAGCCGGTGGTCAGGACCTGGTAGCCGGCGCTGCGGCCGAGCGGTGCGTCGTTCATGCCCCGATCCTGTCGTGCCGGCCGGACTCCGACGAGTGGCACGGATGCCACTGACCGCAGGAAATGTGCCACGATCCCCGCATGGCTCCCTTCACCACCGTCGCCGCCTACGTCCCGCCCGGCGTCGGCATGCTGGCCGTCGGCATCGTCGCCGAGGTGTTCGGCCCGCACGGGCAGGCGGCGCCGGGCTTCGACTTCGCGCTGTGCGCGGACCGGACGGGGAGCGTGCCGACCGACCTCGGCGTGCCGATCGCGGTCGAGCACGGCCTGGACCGGCTGGCCTCCGCCGACCTCGTCCTCGCCCTGCCGGGGGCGGGCTTCCGTACGCCGCCTCCGCCCGCCGTGCTGGACGCGCTGTCGGCCGCGCACGAGCGCGGCGCGCGGGTGGCGGCCCACTGCGTCGGATCGTTCGCGCTCGCCGCCGCCGGGCTGCTCGACGGCCGCCGGGCCACCACGCACTGGCGGTTCGCCGCCCTGCTGGCCAGTACGTACCCGGAGGTCGTCGTCGAGCCCGACGCGCTCTACCTCGACGCGGGACGGATCACCACGGGCGCGGGAGCCGCCGCGGGCTTCGACCTGTGCCTGCACCTGATCCGGCGGGAGCACGGCACCGCCCTGGCCAACCACATCGCGCGGGACATGGTGCTGCCGTCGCACCGTGACGGCGGGCAGGCCCAGTACCTGGCCGTGCCCGTCCCCGGGGACGGCCAGGACGAGCGCCTCGCCGAGGTGCTGGCCTGGGCCCGCGAGCACCTCCACGAGCCGCTGCCGGTCGCCGAGTTGGCGCGGCGGGCGATGATGAGCAAGCGCTCCTTCCTCCGCCGCTTCGCCGCCGCCACCGGCACCACCCCGCACGCCTGGCTGCGGGACCTGCGGCTGAGCGGCGCGGAGGAGCTCCTGGAGACGACGGACCTGCCGGTCGAGGAGATCGCCCGCCGGGTCGGCTACGGCAGCGCCGCCGTCCTGCGCGAACGGTTCGTCCGCCGCCGGGGAGTGCCGCCGCGCGCCTACCGCCGGGCGTTCACCCGCGTGACGGGTCCGGCGGCCACCGGGCCCGAGGCCGTAATACCGGTGAGCCCGACCCGTGGGGCGTGATAGACCAGACGGCACTATGAACATCTCCGTCTTCTGCTCCGCGTACTCGCTCGACGACCGTTACTCCGCCCCCGCCGCGGAGTTCGCCCGGCTGCTGGGGGAGGGCGGGCACACCCTGGTGTGGGGCGGCTCGAACGCCGGGCTGATGGGGCTGCTCGCCGACGAGGTGAAGGCCGCCGGGGGCCGACTGGTCGGTGTGATGGTCGAGATGCTGCGGCACAAGGCGTACGTCGGCGCCGACGAGCTGGTGTGGACGGCCGACCTCGGGGAGCGGAAGGCGGAGCTGGCCTTGCGGGCCGACGCCATCGTCGTGCTGGTCGGCGGGCTGGGCACGCTGGACGAGGTCACCGACGTGCTGGAGCTCAAGAAGCACGGGATGTTCGAGAAGCCGGTGGTCGTCCTGGACACCGAGGGCTTCTACTCGGGCCTGCGCACCCAGATGGAGCGGATGGACGCCGAAGGGTTCCTGCCGCGCCCGCTCACCGAGCTGATCACTTTCGCGGACACGCCCGCCGAGGTGTTCGCCCAGCTCAAGGCCTGATTGGATCAGGGCCATGGCTACCCATCTGATCACCGGCGCCGGCTCCGGCATCGGCGCCGTCCTGGCCGCGAAGCTCGCCGAGCGCGGGGACGAACTCTGGCTGCTGGCCCGCGACGCCCGGCGGGCCGCCGAACTGCGCGAGCGCTTCCCCGGGGCGAGGACGCTCGTCGGGGACCTCGGCGACCCGGGCAAGCTCTCCTGGGCCTTCGGCCACCAGCAGCTGCCCGTCGAGCTGGACTCGCTGCTGCACGTCGCGGGCGTGGTCGAGCTGGGCACGGTCGGCGACCTCACCCCCAAGGCCTGGCAGGAGACGCTCAACGTCAACCTCGTCGCCCCCGCCGAGCTGACCCGGCTGCTGCTGCCGTCCGTCCGGCTGGTCAAGGGCCACGTGCTCTTCGTCAACTCCGGCGCCGGCCTCAACGCCCACGCCGAGTGGTCGGCGTACGCGGCCAGCAAGCACGGGCTGAAGGCGCTCGCCGACGCGCTGCGCCAGGAGGAGCACGCCAACGGCGTCCGGGTCACCTCCGTCTACCCCGGCCGCACCGCCACCGCGATGCAGGTCAAGGTGCACCAGCAGGAGGGCAGGGAGTACGACGCCGACCGCTGGATCGAGCCGGAGTCCGTCGCCCGGGCGGTCCTCGCCGCCCTCGACGCCTCCCGCGACGCGGAGATCACCGACATCACCGTCCGCCCCGGGCGGTAGCGCGCCGCGTGGGGAGTCGGCCCGGCCGACTTCCCACGCACGCACCGGGGGCCGTCCGCGCACGTCCGCGCACGGTCCGGGTGAGCGGGCGCCGTCCGGCTGAGTAGGCTCGGGCAGGTGAGCACCGGACACCCCTTCCCTGACCTGCGCGGCGCCGCCACCGGCGTCGGCTCGCTGCCCGGCACCGACGCCCGGGAGGCCGCCAAGACCTCCACCGGCGCCCTGGAGCACCTGCCGTTCCTGCCCGAGCTGCCCGCCCGTGGCCCCGGCGCCGACATGATCGGGCGCGGCGCCGGCCTGCTGGTCGAGCTGTTCGCGCAGACCGAGCCGAGCGGCTGGCGGTTCACCGACCGCCCCGGCCGCGACACCCGGCGGGCCCACTCCTGGCTCGGCGAGGACCTGGACGCGCTGGAGGAGTTCACCCAGGGCCACCAGGGCGCGCTCAAGGTCCAGGCCGTCGGCCCGTGGACGCTGGCGGCGAGCATCGAGCTCAAGCACGGCGAGAAGGCGCTCTCCGACCCCGGCGCCTGCCGCGACATCGCCGGCTCGCTCACCGAGGGCCTGCGCCGCCACCTCGCGGACGTCCGCAAGCGGGTGCCCGGCGCCGAGGTCGTGCTGCAACTGGACGAGCCCTCGCTGCCCGCCGTGCTGGCCGGGTCGGTGAAGACCGCCAGCGGCTTCCAGCGGCTGCGCTCCGTCGACCGGCAGGTCGCCGAGGAGGTGCTGCGCGAGGTGGTCCGGAGCCTGGACGCGCCCGTCGTCGTGCACAGCTGCGCGCCGGACGTCCCCGTCCCGCTGCTGCGCCGCGCCGGGGTGGCCGGGATCTCCCTCGACTTCTCGCTCCTCACCGAGCGCCAGGACGACGACCTGGGCGAGGCGGTGGAGGGCGGCACGACGATCCTCGCCGGTGTCGTCCCCTCCACTGACCAGGCGGTGTCCGACCCTGCCGGTAGTGTCCAGGGTGTCAGGACCTTGTGGCGCAGGCTCGGGTTCGCCCCGGAGCTGCTGGGCCGCCGCGTGCTGGTGACGCCGACCTGCGGGCTGGCCGGGGCCTCCCCGGCGTACGCGCGTACGGCGCTGTCGCTTGCGGCGCGGGCGGCGCAGAGCCTGGTGGACAACCCGGAATGAGAATGCAGGAGGGCTTGCGGTGACGGCTGTCGAGGGCTGGGAGGACGTCCCGGCGGAGGTGCGCAGGCGGCACGCCGAGCTGGCGCAGGAGATCACCGACCACCGCGCCCGGTACTACGAGCAGGACGCGCCGACCATCAGCGACGCCGAGTTCGACGCGCTGATGCGGGAGCTGGAGGGGATCGAGGCCGAGCACCCGGCCCTGGTCACCCCGGACTCGCCGACGCAGCGGGTCGGCGGCGCGCCCACCGCGCTGTTCGCCGAGGTCGAGCACCGCGAGCGGCTGCTCAGCCTGGACAACGCGATGGACGACGAGGAGCTGGCCGCCTGGGCCGAGCGGGTCGCCACCGAGCTGCACGGCATCGACTACCACTACCTGTGCGAGCTCAAGGTGGACGGTCTGGCCGTCAACCTCACCTACGAGAACGGCCAGTTGGTACAGGCGGCGACGCGCGGCGACGGCCGGGTCGGCGAGGACATCACCGCCAACGTCCGCACCATCAAGGAGATCCCGCACCGGCTCAAGGGCGACGACGTCCCGGAGCTGGTCGAGATCCGCGGTGAGGTCTACTTCCCGACCGAGGCCTTCGACGCCCTCAACGCCTCCTTCGCGGAGGAGAACGAGCGCCGCCGGCAGGAGAACGAGGAGCGCGCCAAGGAGGGCAAGCGGCCCCGGGCGATGATCCGGCTGTTCATGAACCCCCGCAACGCCGCCGCCGGGTCGCTGCGCCAGAAGGACCCGCACATCACCGCCTCCCGTCCGCTGCACATGGTGGTGCACGGCATCGGCGCCCGGGTCGGCCTCGACATCGACAACCAGTCGCACGCCTACCAGCTGCTGCACGACTGGGGCCTGCCCACCGCCCGGCACAACAAGGTGGTGGGGACGCTCGCCGAGGTGCGGGACTTCATCAAGCACTTCGGCGAGCAGCGGCACTCGGTCGAGCACGAGATCGACGGCGTGGTCGTCAAGGTGGACGAGATCGCCCTCCAGGGCCGGCTCGGTACCACCTCCAAGTCGCCGCGCTGGGCGATCGCCTGGAAGTACCCGCCGGAGGAGGTCACCGGCAAGCTGGCCGAGATCAAGGTCGGCATCGGCCGCACCGGCCGGGCCACCCCGTACGCGGTGCTGGCCGAGCCGGTGAAGGTGGCCGGCTCGATGGTGCAGTACGCGACGCTGCACAACCAGGAGGTCGTCAAGGCCAAGGACGTGCTGCTCGGCGACACCGTCGTGCTGCGCAAGGCCGGCGACGTCATCCCGGAGATCCTCGGCCCGGTCTACGACCTGCGGGACGGCACCGAGCAGGCCTTCGTGATGCCCTCGCACTGCCCGGAGTGCGACAGCGAGCTGCGGCCGATGTCCGAGGGGGACATCGACCTGCGCTGCCCCAACGCGCAGTTCTGCCCGGCCCAGATCCGGGAGCGGATCGCCTTCCTGGGCGGGCGCTCCTGCCTGGACGTCGAGGGGCTCGGCTACGTCGCGGCCACCGCGCTGACCCAGCCGCTGGAGCCGGCCGAGGCGCCGGTGCGGAACGAGGCCGACATCTTCCGGCTGACGCCGGAGAAGCTGCTGCCGATCAAGGTGCTGGTCCGGGACCCGAAGACCGGCATGCCGAAGCCGGACGACCGGACGGGCAAGGAGAAGGAGGTCTTCTTCTTCGCCACCACCAAGGGCGAGCCGAAGAAGTCGCTCCAGGTCCTGATCGACAACCTGGAGGCGGCGAAGGAGCGGCCGCTCTGGAGGTTCGTCAACGGCCTGTCCATCCGGCACGTCGGCCCGGTCGCCGCCCAGGCGCTGGCCAGGGAGTTCCGCGACCTGGAGAAGATCTTCGAGGCGAGCGAGGAACAGCTGGCGGCCGTCGAGGGGGTCGGCCCGACCATCGCCCGCTCGATCCGGGAGTGGCACGCGGAGGAGTGGCACCGGAAGATCCTGGAGAACTGGAAGGCCGACGGCGTCCGCTTCACCGAGGAGTTCGCGGACGAGGACGGGGCGGAGCGCCCGCTGGAGGGCCTGACCGTCGTGGTGACCGGCACCCTGGCCGGCCACACCCGGGACGGCGCCAAGGAGGCGCTGACCTCCCGCGGAGCGAAGGTGACCGGCTCGGTTTCGAAAAAGACCGATTTTGTGGTCGCAGGGGACAACCCTGGGTCCAAATACGACAAGGCTGTTCAGCTCGGCCTGCCGGTCCTGGACGACGCCGGGTTCGCCGTCCTGCTCGCCGACGGGCCGTCCGCCGCCCGTGCCCACCTGGGACTTCCGGAGCCGGAGGAGGCCGGGGAGCCGAAGAAGGAGCCCGTCGAGGACTGGCCCGGACCCGACCCGAGCGGCCGGTGACCGGATCGGTGTTGTTATCGTCCTGATGCGGCGTCACCGGGTGTCGGGCGGTGAAAGCGGGCATTGTGTCACTGTGCGACACCCGGGCGCGGTGGCGCGTTTCCGGTTGTCCGAAAGTCTGCCCACCGGGTGGACCCCGGCTTACCCTGGAGCGCAACAGAGTGTCAGCAGGGGTGGGGGCACCGGCTGGGCCGGTGCTCCTCGGGGTCGCTCCATGCCCGACAGCTGTCGGTACCGGCACGGTGCCTCACCGTAAGGCGGCCTGACGGGGCGGGCCCGACGGAGGACAGGGCTTATGGATCGTACGACCGGCGGTGCGCCCACACGCCCGCCGCAGGGGGTGGCAGGTGCGGTCCTGCTGCTCGGCGTGCTGCTGGCCGGAGCCGCGCCGCTCATCCCGCTGGCCGTCCTGGTCTACCGGTACGAACCCGAGTTGCTGCCGCTGTTCGCCGTGCCCCTGGCGGTGCTGGTGGCGGCCTGGCGGATCGCCCGGGACCGCGCCCGTGACCAACTCACCGACCCGCTGACGGACCTGCCCAACCGTCAGGCCCTGCTGCTGGCCGCCCAGGAGGCGATCGCGGAGTGTGCGCAGGGGTACAGCGTCGGTCTCATCCTGCTCGATCTCGATCGCTTCCGGTCACTCAACGACACGCTTGGTCATACGGCCGGTGACCGCTTACTGGTTCACATCGCCCGCCGGCTGCACCGGGCACTGCGCTCCGGAGGCCCGGCCGGCAGCGCCACCCGGGAGTCCATCGACGACGTCTTCGCCGGGCTTCCCCGGCACTACCGCCGCGGCCGCCCGATGGTGGCCAGGATGGGCGGCGACGAGTTCGCCGTCCTGCTGCCCGGCATCAACTGCCCGGACAGCCTGGAGCGGGTCGCCAAGGCGCTGATCGCCGAACTGGCCGCCCCGATCCGGCTGGACGGGCTGTTGCTCGTCCTGGAGGCCAGCGGCGGCGTCTGCGTCTACCCGCAGCACGCCCAGGACGCCGAGTCGCTGCTGCGCCGCGCCGACGTCGCGATGGGCCACGCCCAGCGCGGATGCAGCGGGGTCGCCCAGTACGACGAGGCCCAGGACGCCGACACCCCGTACCGGATCGGGCTGCTGGGGGACCTGCGCCGGGCACTGGAGACCGGCGAGGTGCAGCTGCACTACCAGCCGAAGGTGGCCTTCGACGGCCGGGTGGTCGGCCTGGAGGCGCTGCTGCGCTGGGAGCGGCCCGGCCAGGGGAAGGTCTCGCCGGACGAGTTCGTCGGGCTCGCCGAGTCCAGCGGCCTGATGCCCCGGCTCACCGACTACGTGCTGGAGGCGGCCGTCGGCCAGCTCGCGTACTGGCGCGAGCAGGGCCTCCAGGTGCAGGTCGCGGTGAACGTCTCGCCGCGCGACGTGCTCAACCCCGGCTTCGCCCAGCGGGTGGCCGGCCACCTGGTGCGCCACCAGGTGCCGGCCCATGCGCTCCAGCTGGAGATCACCGAGCGGCTGCTGCTGGACGACTCCCGGCGGGCCGCCGACACCCTGGCCGAGCTGCGCGGCTACGGCGTCGGGATGTCGCTGGACGACTTCGGCACCGGGCACTCCTCGCTGGTGCGGCTGCGCAGCCTGCCGGTCGGCGAGCTGAAGATCGACCGCTCCTTCGTCTCCCGGATGGTCGCCGACGACCACGACGCGGCGGTGGTCCGCTGCTCGGTGGAGCTCGCCCACTCGCTGGGCCTGACCGTGGTCGCCGAGGGCGTCGAGGACGACGAGACCTGGGAGCGGCTGCACTGCATGGGCGTGGACGCCGTCCAGGGCTGGCTGGTGTCGGCCGCGCTGCCGGCCGAGCAGGCCACCGCCTGGCTGCGGGTGCACCGCATCGGCGCCCCGCCGGTGGAGCGGCTGGGCGTGCCGCCCCAGCTGCACGCCGGCTTCCAGCCGGTCCAGAGCGCCAAGCCGATCGCCAAGCCGATCGCCCAGCCGGTCCGGCCGCCGACGCTCCCGACTCTCCCGCCGGTCATCCCGCCGACGCTGCCGCCGGTGGCCCAGGTGGTGCAGGCCGCGCACCTGGAGATCAAGCCGCAGGGCTGGGCCCGCACCCAGCCGCAGTAGCGCCCCGCCGGACGCCTGCCGGGCACCGGGGCCGACGCCCGCCGGACGCCGCGGCCGGGCCGGCGACGGGCGCGGCGGATCACTCGTTGGTCGGGGTGGGGGACGGGCCCCATAGGATGGGGTCCAAAGACCATGAGGACGGAGCGCCGGACCGGCTGCTCCTGCCCGGGCCCGGCACCGCCCGCAAGGCACCGCCGGGCCTCACCAGAACTCACCCTGAGGATCGCTGCATGCCTGGCATCACGCGCGAGGAGGTCGCCCACCTCGCCCGGCTGTCGCGTCTTGAGCTGAAGCCCGAAGAGCTGGACCACTTCGCCGAGCAGCTCGACGTGATCATCGGCGCGGTCGCCCGCGTTTCCGAGGTCGCCGGACAGGACGTCCCGCCGACCTCCCACCCGCTGCCGCTGACCAACGTCATGCGTGCCGACGAGGTACGGCCGTCGCTCACCCCGGAGCAGGCGCTGTCCGGCGCCCCCGCCGCCGAGGAGCAGCGTTTCCGTGTGCCGCAGATCCTCGGGGAGGACTGACCGAGATGACCGAGCTGATCCGTTTCACCGCCGCCGAGACCGCGGGCGCCATCGCCAAGGGCGAGGTGTCCGCCGTCGAGGTCGCGCAGGCCCACCTGGACCGCATCGACGCCGTCGACAAGAAGGTCAACGCCTTCCTGCACGTCGACACCGAGGGCGCGCTGGCCGCGGCCCGGGCCGTCGACGAGAAGCGCGCCAAGGGCGAGGAGCTGGGCCCGCTGGCCGGCGTCCCGCTCGCGCTCAAGGACGTCTTCACCACCAAGGGCATCCCGACCACCTGTGGCTCGAAGATGCTCGAGGGCTGGATCCCGCCGTACGACGCCACGCTGACCAGCCGTCTCAAGAGCGCCGACGTCGTCATCCTCGGCAAGACCAACATGGACGAGTTCGCGATGGGCTCCTCCACCGAGAACTCCGCGTACGGCGTGACCGGGAACCCGTGGGACCTCTCCCGCATCCCCGGCGGCTCCGGCGGCGGTTCGGCCGCCGCGCTGGCCGCCTTCGAGGCCCCGCTGGCGATCGGCACCGACACTGGCGGCTCGATCCGCCAGCCCGGCGCCGTCACCGGCACCGTCGGCGTCAAGCCGACCTACGGCTCGGTGTCCCGCTACGGCCTGGTGGCGTTCTCCAGCAGCCTGGACCAGGGCGGCCCGTGCGCCCGCACCGTGCTGGACGCGGCGCTGCTGCACGAGGCCATCGCCGGGCACGACCCGCTGGACTCCACCTCGATCGACGCGCCGGTCCCGGCCGTGGTCGAGGCCGCGAAGATGCGCGACGTCCGCGGCATGCGGATCGGCGTGGTCAAGGAGTTCGCCGGCGAGGGCTACCAGGCCGGCGTGATGCAGCGCTTCAACGAGTCGGTGGAGCTGCTGCGCGAGCTGGGCGCCGAGGTCGTCGAGGTCTCCTGCCCGTCCTTCACCCTGGCGCTGCCGGCGTACTACCTGATCGCGCCCAGCGAGTGCTCCTCCAACCTGGCCCGCTTCGACGCGATGCGCTACGGCCTGCGGGTCGGC
Source organism: Kitasatospora sp. NPDC114501 (assembly GCF_055633695.1). NCBI lineage: Bacteria > Bacillati > Actinomycetota > Actinomycetes > Kitasatosporales > Streptomycetaceae > Kitasatospora > Kitasatospora sp. NPDC114501. The sequence goes on from NZ_JBVKDS010000002.1 coordinate 534,959, forward strand.
GACGACGGCAGCCGCTCGGCCGAGGAGGTCACCGCCCTGACCCGCGAGGCCGGCTTCGGCCCCGAGGTCAAGCGCCGCATCATCCTGGGCACCTACGCGCTGTCCTCGGGCTACTACGACGCCTACTACGGCTCGGCCCAGAAGGTCCGCACGCTCATCTCGCGCGACTTCGACGCCGCCTTCGCGGGCGTGGACGTGCTGGTCTCGCCGACCACGCCGACCACCGCCTTCCCGATCGGCGAGCGCGCCGACGACCCGATGGCGATGTACCTGGCCGACCTGTGCACGATTCCGTCCAACCTGGCGGGCAACGCGGCCATGTCGCTGCCGGTGGGCCTGGCCCCGGAGGACAATCTCCCGGTCGGCCTCCAGATCATCGCACCCGCGATGGCGGACGACCGCCTGTACCGCGTGGGCGGCGCCGTCGAGGCCGCACTCAACGACAAGTGGGGGCACACCCTGCTGGAGGAGGCACCGGCACTGTGAGCAAGATCGAGAAGGCGAAGGCCCAGTCCGCTTCGCTCAAGGGGTGGAAGCACTCGAAGCCCGGCCTGTGGCTGTCCATCGGCACCAGCGCGTTCGGCGCGATCTCCATCGCCAAGGACGTCCGCAGGGCCCGCGAGGAGAGCGACACCCTCAAGCTGGTCAACGCCCTGGTCGGCGCGGCCGCGCTGGTCACCGGCACCGCCCTGCTGGTGCGCGAGCTGCGTCAGCTGGGCTCCGACGACGTGCTGCTGGGCTGAGCGCCCCGGCCCGGCCCCGCGCGAGCGGCGGCCGGGCCCGTACCTCCCAAGTCTTTTTGAACGAAGGGACGCTGTGAGCGTCATGAACCTGGTCTCCTACGAGGACGCTCTCGCGTCGTACGACCCGGTGATGGGCCTTGAGGTCCACGTCGAGCTGGGCACCAAGACCAAGATGTTCTGCGGTTGCTCGACCGAGCTGGGTGCCGAGCCGAACAGCCAGACCTGCCCGACCTGCCTGGGCCTGCCGGGTTCGCTGCCGGTGGTCAACGCGGTCGGCGTGGAGTCGGCGGTCAAGATCGGCCTGGCGCTGAACTGCGAGATCGCCGAGTGGTGCCGGTTCGCGCGGAAGAACTACTTCTACCCGGACATGCCCAAGAACTTCCAGACCTCGCAGTACGACGAGCCGATCGCCTTCAACGGCTACCTCGACGTGCAGCTGGAGGACGGCTCGACCTTCCGGGTGGAGATCGAGCGCGCCCACATGGAGGAGGACACCGGCAAGTCCAGCCACGTCGGTGGCGCCACCGGCCGCATCCACGGCGCCACCCACTCGCTGCTCGACTACAACCGGGCCGGCATCCCGCTGATCGAGATCGTCACCAAGCCGATCGAGGGCGCCGGCGAGCGGGCCCCCGAGGTCGCCAAGGCGTACGTCGCCGAGCTGCGCGAGCTCATCCGTTCGCTCGGTGTCTCCGAGGCCCGGATGGACAAGGGCCAGATGCGCTGCGACGTCAACCTGTCGCTGCGCCCGAACGGCACCGAGACCTTCGGCACCCGCTCGGAGACCAAGAACGTCAACTCGCTGCGCAGCGTGGAGCGGGCCGCCCGGTTCGAGATCCAGCGGCACGCCACGGTGCTGACCGACGGCGGCACCATCGTCCAGGAGACCCGCCACTTCCACGAGGACAACGGCACCACCACCTCGGGCCGGATCAAGGACAACGCCGAGGACTACCGCTACTTCCCCGAGCCGGACCTGGTGCCGGTGGCCCCCGCCCGCGAGTGGGTCGAGGAACTGCGCGCCGCCCTGCCCGAGCTGCCGCGGGTGCGCCGCGCCCGGCTCCAGGCCGAGTGGGGCCTGTCCGACAAGGACATGCAGTCCGTCCTCAACGCCGGTGCGGTGGGGCCGATCCAGGAGACCATCGCGGCCGGTGCCCCGGCCGACCAGGCCCGCAAGTGGTGGATGGGCGAGCTGGCCCGCCGTGCGAACGAGACCGGCACCGAGCTGAGCGAGCAGCCGATCACCCCGGTGCAGGTCGCCCGGGTCGCCGCGCTGGTCGCCGAGGGAAAGCTGAACGACAAGCTGGCCCGCCAGGTCATCGAGGGCGTGCTGGCCGGCGAGGGCGAGCCGGACGCGATCGTCGAGAAGCGCGGTCTGGCCGTGGTCTCGGACGACTCCGCGCTGGGCGCCGCCGTCGACCAGGCCATCGCCGAGAACGAGGGGATCGCCGCCAAGATCCGCGACGGCAAGGTCCAGGCCGTGGGCGCGCTGGTCGGCGCGGTCATGAAGGCCACCCGGGGCCAGGCCGACGCGGCCCGGGTGAAGGACCTGATCCTGGAGAAGCTGGCTTCCTAAGGCAACTAAGGCATCTAAGGCCCTCTAAGTAAGGCCTAAGGCCCTGTCTCACCTATACATCTAGGTGGGATGGGGCCTTAAACCTTTTTCGGCGCCCGATCTAAGGCGTCCCGGCCCCGGAAGATGGGGCACGCTCCCGATGTGGCACCCCCCGCTGGGGGAGGAAGCTCTTACCTGTCAGCAAGACGGAGCGGAAAACCCCAGGGGGAACCGGAAATGATCGAGTACCAGACCTTCCAGCAACAGGCCCACGAGCTCGTGGCCCGCGCCGAGCACGAGCGCCTGGTGCGCGAGGCCAAGGAGGCCCGCCGTCGGCGTCCGGTGGCCGCCCGCTTCCAGCGGCGCCCCGTGCGTCGGCCCGAATGCTGACGGAACGGCACCACGACGGTGCCGAGGGAGCTTCGGAGGGGGAGACGCCGCGAGTGAGCGTCTCCCCCTCCGGGCGTTCGCGGCCGGAACCCCGTTCGCCAGGGGAGATAACCCCTCGGCCGGGCCCCACCGGCTATGGCATGCTCGCCTCCATGCAGCAGACATCGGTCAGCCCCGTCTTCGTCGGCCGCGGCAGCGAGATCACCGAGCTGACCGACGCGCTGCGCCGAGCGGGCACCGGAAGCCCCCAGGCCGTCCTGATCGGTGGCGAGGCGGGGGTCGGCAAGACCCGGCTGCTGGAGGAGTTCCTGGAGCGCGCCGCCGCCCAGGGAGCGGTCACCACGCTCGGCAGCTGCCTGGAGGTCGGCGCCGAGGGCCTGCCGTACGCGCCGCTGGCCACCGCGCTGCGCCGGCTGCACCGCTCGCTGGGCCCCGAACTGGGGGCCGCCGCGGCCGGCAGCGAGGGCCATCTCGCCCTGCTGCTCTCCGAGTTCGGCGAGGTGGACGGCGAGCCCAACGACGAGTACAGCCGAGCCCGGCTGTTCGAGCACACCGCGAGGCTGTTCGAGCGGCTCGGCGCGGAGCGTACCCTCGTCCTCGCCGTCGAGGACCTGCACTGGTCCGACCGCTCCACCCGCGAACTGCTCGCCTTCCTGGTGCGCACCCTGCACCGCTCCCGGGTGCTGCTGGTCGCCACCTACCGCACCGACGACCTGCACCGCCGGCACCCGCTGCGCCCCTTCCTGGCCGAGCTCGAACGGCTGCGCACCGTCCAGCGGCTGGAGCTGGCCCGGTTCGACCGCCGCGAGGTGGCCGCCCAGCTGGCCGGCATCCTCGGCACCACCGTCCCCGACCGCCAGCTGGTGGACCGCATCCACCGCCGCTCGGAGGGCAACCCGTTCTTCGTCGAGGAGCTGGCCACCGCGTTCGAGGACGGCTGCGGCGCCGGGCTGACCGACTCGCTGCGGGACATCCTGCTGGTGCGGGTCGAGGGCCTGGGCGAGGAGGCCCAGCGGGTCGTGCGGATCGCCGCCGAGGGCGGCTCGCACGTCGAACACGCCCTGCTGGCCGCCGTCCTGGACGACGACGAGGAGGCGCTGATCGAGGCGCTGCGGGCCGCCGTCGGCGCCAACATCCTGCGCCCGGACAGCGAGGGCGAGGGCTACCGGTTCCGCCACGCGCTGGTCCGCGAGGCGGTCTCGGACGACCTGCTGCCCGGCGAACGGCACCGGATCAACCGCAGGTTCGCGCTCGCGGTGGAGGCCCAGCCGCAGCTGGTCCCCGGCGACGCGCTGGCCGCCCGGCTGGCCAACTACTGGTACCACGCGCACGATCCGGCCCGCGCCCTGCCGACCGCCCTGGACGCCGCCCGCGCGGCCCGCCGGCGCAACGCCTTCGCCGAGCAACTCGGCATGCTGGAACGGGCCCTGGAGTTGTGGGACCTGGTCTCCGAGGAGGTGCTGGCGCACACCCTGCGCCCGTACGACTGGGCCGAGACCTACCCGCCCGGCTCCTGCGACCACAACGCCGCGGACGAGGACTGCGACCGGATCCAGCTGGTCGACGTGCTGGCCGAGGCGGTGGTCGCGGCCCGGCGCTGCGGCGACCGCGAGCGCGGCCTGAGCCTGGCCAAGCGCGGGCTGCGGCTGGTCGACGAGGCGGAGCACCCGGTGCGCGCGGCCTGGTTCCGGATCAACCGCGCCCGGATGCTGGGCAGCCTGCGCCGCTCCGGCGACGAGGAGGAGATCGCCCACGCGCTGCGGCTGGTGGAGCACCTGCCGCCGACCGCCGTCCAGGCCGAGGTGCTCGCGCTCGGCGCGGGGACGGCGATGCTCAAGAGGCCCACCCCCGAGGCCATCGAGCTGGCCGAGCGGGCGATCCGGATCGCCCAGGAGGTGGGCGCCCACTCGGTCGAGGTGCACGCCCGGATGACGCTCGGCGGCCTGCGCTACGACGTGCACGGTGACGCCGAGGGCGGGCTGGCCGAGCTGGCCGGGGCCGTCGAGCGGGCCCGTCGGCTGGGCGTGCCCGACCTGCTGCTGCGCGGCATCAACAACCTGGCCAGCATGCAGCGCGGGTTGGGGCGGCCCGAGGAGGCGGTCCGACTGGCGCGGGAGGGCCTGGAGTTCGCGGACGGCAACGGTCTGCTGCGCAACATCGGCACCATCCTGACCGGCAACCTGGTCGAGGCGCTGACCGACCTCGGGCGGGTCCGGGAGGCGGCCGAGGTGCTCGCCGCCTGCGAACTGACCAGCCTGAGCGGCACCCACGCCGAGTTCCTGGACCGGATGCGCGGCGAACTCGCCCTGCTCAAGGGGGACCTGGCCACCGCGGCGACCATGCTGGCGCAGGCCCGGTCGGCCAACCGGGTCGGCCAGGTCCAGCACAGCGTGCCGATCAGCCGGCTGGCGGTGCGGCTCGCGGCGCTCGGCGGCCGGCCGCTGGAGGCCCGGGCCGAACTGCTCGCCGCGCTGGAGGACGGCGGCCGGCTCGGCCACGAGTCCGACGTCTACCCGCTGCTGGCCGAGGCCGCCGCGGTGGAGGCGGACAGCCGGGGGCTGCCGCAGGCCGGGGCGGGCCGGGCCGAGGCGCTGGCCGCGATCACCGCGGCCGCCGCCGTCCTGCGGCCCCGGGCGCCGCTGCACCACGGCTGGGCCCGGCTGCTGGAGGCCGAACTGGCCCGCGCCGAGGGCTCGGACACTCCGCAGCGGTGGGCCGCCGCCGTCGAGGCGCTGCGCCCGACCGGCCTGCCGTACCCGCTGGCGCTCGCCCTACTGCGGGCCGGCGAGGCCGAGGTGCAGGCCGGGCGGCGCGAGGCCGGTGCCGAACTGCTGCGCGAGGCGGCCGAACTGGCGGCCGTCCGGGACGACCGGCTGCTCGGCGGGCAGATCGCCGCGCTGGCCGAACGGGCCGGGCTGAGCCTCGCCCCGGCCGAGCGGACGGCCACCGTGCCGGCCCCGGCCGCCGGGGACTCCTTCAACCTCACCCCCCGTGAGCGGGACGTGCTCCGGCTGCTCGCCCGGGGCTGGACCAACCGGCAGATCGCCGAGGAGCTGTACATCTCTCCGAAGACCGCCAGCGTGCACGTCTCCAACATCCTGGGGAAGCTCGCGGTCGGCGGCCGCGGCGAGGCCGCCGCGCTGGCGCACCGGCTGCGGCTGTTCCCGGACGATCTGGCCGCCTCCGGCCGCTGAGCAGGGCACCACCGCGGACCCGGACCGGCTTCGGCCGGTCCGGGTCCGCCGTTCGTCGTGGCCCGTCCGCTGTTCGTCCGCTGTTCGTCCGTCCTGGCACCGGTGTTCGGGCGCCGCCCCGTGCTCCCGTGCGCGCCGCGTGAGCCCCCGCCCGTGCGCCGCCGCCAACCGGGTCGATCCATAGGAATCAGGGGCATTTCCCCACCCTTTCGCCATTACTCTAAGTTGAGTGTGCGTGTCATTGAGTGACGGAATTGGTGTAGGGTCCCTTTTGGGAGCATCGGTACGGTGCGGCGACCGGCAGGCCGCCCACCCCCTGGGCCGCCGTCCTGACGGGGCGCCGGCCCACCGCGCACGTCCGAGAAGTGCGCGGCCGGTGGCCCGTGGCCGGGGCGCGAGGCCCCGGGCCGGAGGGGGAGAGGCCGAGTGAGCTCCACCGAAACGGTGCTGCCCGGAACCGGACGGCCGGAAGCACCGCACACCGACACGTCCGCCGCCGACGTGCCCGCACCCGTCCGCCGCGGCCCGCTGCGCCGGCTCCGGGAGAGCCGCGCGCTGCCCGGGTTCGTCCTGGGCGGGCTCTGCCTGGCCTACGCCACGGGCGCCGCCGCGGGCTGGGGTTCACGCCAACTGTCCGTCTTCATGGGCGACTTCGGGCTGGCGGCGGCGGCACTGGCGGCCGCGCTGTCCTGCCTGGTGTACGGCTGCACGGTCGGCGGGCACGCCCGTCCGGCCTGGCTGCTGTTCGGCCTCTCCTCGCTCATGGTGGCCTTCGGCAACGGCACCTGGGGCTGGTACGAGCTGGTCGTGCGCACCCCGCTGCCCCAGGACTCGCTCGCCGAGTACGCCTTCCTGCTGTTCGCCCCGCTCGCCATCACCGGCGTCCTGGTGCTGGCCCAGCACCCTCGCTCGGCGGCCGGCTGGCTCTGCCTGCTGCTCGACGGCTGGCTGATCGCCGGCTCGCTGTTCACCCTCAGCTGGAGCCTGGCGCTCGGCCGGATCGCGGCCGGCGAGGACGGCTCACCCCTGCGCCTGGCGCTCAACCTGGCCTACCCGGTGCTGGACATCCTGCTGGTCAGCCTGGTGGTCGGGCTGCGCTTCGGCGGCCGGGACGGCAACCGGGCGGCGGTGCACACCGCGATGCTGGCGCTCGCCGTCACCGTCACCTGCGACGCCCTGTTCACCTCCCCGGAGCTGCGCAGCAACTACCACTCGGGCGAACTGCTGGACGCCGGCTGGTTCTCCGGCAGCCTGCTGCTGGCCTGGGCGCCGTGGTCGCCGCGCTGGCGCCGTCCGCTGCGCGAGCACCCCTCGGCCGGCGGCCTGCCGCACCGCCGGGTGGCCACCACCTTCAGCGCCCTGACCCCGTACGCGGCCGCCGCGGTCTGTACCGCCGGCATCCTCTACAACGCCCTCGGCGGCCGGGAGCTGGACCGGGTGGTGGCCGCGGCGGCCTGCACCGTCGGGCTGGCGCTGATCCTCCGGCAGGGCGTGATGCTGCTCGACAACCTGTCGCTCGCCCAGGAACTCGCCCACAAGGAGGCGCACTTCCGCTCGCTGGTGCAGGGGTCCAGCGACGTCATCATGATCGCCGGCGCCAACGGCGTGCTCTCCTACGTCTCCCCGGCCGCGCTCGGCGTCTACGGGCGGGACCCGGAGGAACTGGTCGGCGGCAACCTGCTGGACCTGGTCCACCCCGAGGACGTCGGCCGGGTGCTCTCCGAGGTCCGCCGCTACCTCGCCAGGGTCCGGCTCACCGCCCACCGCAGCCCCGGCGCCGCCGAGCCCTCCGCCCGGGTCGAGTGCCGGATCAGCTCCGGCGCCGGCGAGTGGCTGCACGTCGAGTCCACCGTCAGCAGACATCGCGACGGCCTGCTGCTCAACAGCCGGGACGTCACCGAACGCGTCATGCTCCAGGCCCAGTTGCAGCACAACGCCTTCCACGACCCGCTCACCGACCTGCCCAACCGGGCGCTGTTCACCCAGCGGCTGCGGGCCGCCCTCGGCTCCCGCGGCCAGCAGGACGGGACGGGCTCCGGGATCGCGGTGCTCTTCCTCGACCTGGACGGCTTCAAGGCGGTCAACGACACCGCCGGGCACCAGGTCGGCGACGAACTGCTGGTGCAGGCCGCCCGACGGCTCCAGAGCGCCGTCCGCTGCGGGGACACCGTCGCCCGGTTCGGCGGCGACGAGTTCGCCGCGCTGGTCTGCGGCCCGCTCGGCCGCCTCCAGGTCCAGGAGCTGGCCGAGCGGCTGCGCCTCGCGCTCTCCGAGCCGTACTGGATCGGAGGCGCCGAACTCAGCGTCGCCGCCAGCATCGGCATCGCCTTCGGCACCCCCGAACGCGGCCCGGCGGGCGACCCCAGGGCCGCCGCCGACGAGCTGATGCGCAACGCCGACCTCGCGATGTACCGGGCCAAGTCCGAGGGCAAGGGCCGGGTGGTGCTCTACACCCCCGCGATGCGGGCCGACCTGGAGCGCCGCACCGAGCTGGAGGAACGGCTGCGGCTGGCGGTCAGGGAGGGCGGCTTCACACTGCTCCACCAGCCCGTGGTGGACCTCGGCAGCGGCGCGGTGACCGGCGTCGAGGCGCAGGCCCGCTGGCGCTCGGTGGGCGGCCTGCTGCTCACCCCGGCCGAGTTCCTGCGCTCGACCGAGCACGGCGACGCGGCCACCCGGTTCTCCCGCTGGCTGGTCCTGGAGGCGGTCAGCGCGGCCGTCGAGCGCCGCGGCCTGCCCGGCAGGGGCCGCGGCGCGCCGGACCCCGTCCCGGTGGCCGTCCGGCTCTCGGTGGAGCGGCTCTGCTCGCCCGGCCTGTACGAGACGGTGGCCGCGGCGCTGCGCGACAGCGGGCTGCCGGCCGACGAGCTGGTGATCGAGGTGGCCCGGATGGGCCCGGACTCGCTCGCCGACGAACTCGGCCGCCGGCTCTCCGCCCTGCGCGGCCTCGGCGTCTCCACCTGGCTGGCCGGGTACGGCGCCGGCGGCGGCTCGCTGGGCGCCCTCGCCCGGCTGCCGCTGGACGGGCTCAAGCTGGACCGCACGCTCGTCCAGGACCTCGGCGAGTCCCCGCTGAGCCGCACCCTCGCCGGGCACGCGCTGCGGCTGGGCCGCGACCTCGGGATGGCCACCGCCGCCGAGGGGGTGGACCTGCCCCGCCAGGTCGCCGCGCTGCGGGAGCTGGGCTGCGGGCAGGGCCAGGGCTCGGCCTTCGCCCCGCCGCTGGACGAGCCCCGGCTGCGCCGGGCGCTGGCCCGCCGCGACTACCCGCTGCCCGCCCCGGGAGGCCCGCTCCCGGCCCGCCGGCCGTACCCCGCCGCCGCGGACGACACCCGGACGGGTGGCCGGACGGACAGCCGGACGGACGCCGCGCCGGGACGTGGCGCACATCACCACGGCGGCCCTGACCTGCCCGGACACCGGGCCGCCGCCGGTCCGCAGGGGGGTCCGCATGGCGAGACGGTCGTCCCACCTGCTTGACACGCCGCCCCGCACGGGAGGATGGTCGTTGCCATGCGCACCCGAATTCTCGTACTTGGCGGGCGCGTCGGCTGAGTGGGCTCGTACGCCCTGCTCGTGACAGACCGACGCGCCACCCCTCGCATGCCCTTGGGCACGAGGGGTTTTTTGTTGCACTGACGCTGTTCCACCCCCGCAAGACCCCTGGCCCCGACCGCCCGATCCGGTCCGACTTCCGTCGGAGCGAGCGGGACGATTGAGGCAGAGCCGGCGATCGGCCCGGACCGGGACCCCACCCTCGCAGCACCGGGGCCCGCAGCACCGGGCCGGCAAAACCCGAGAAGAGACAGGCAGATGACTGAGCACGCCGCATCCCCCCGCCGCGGGGACAACCCGGCCGCCAACGCTCCCGCTCCCCAGCACGTCGTCGAGACCATGACCGGCGCCCAGTCGCTCATCCGCTCCCTGGAGGCCGTGGGCGCGGACACCGTCTTCGGCATTCCGGGCGGGGCCATCCTTCCCGCGTACGACCCCCTGATGGACTCCGTCAAGGTGCGCCACATCCTCGTCCGGCACGAGCAGGGCGCCGGTCACGCCGCCACCGGCTACGCCCAGGCCACCGGCCGGGTCGGGGTCTGCATGGCGACCTCGGGCCCGGGGGCGACCAACCTGGTCACCCCGATCGCCGACGCCTACATGGACTCGGTGCCGGTCGTCGCCATCACCGGCCAGGTCTCCTCCAAGGCGATCGGCACCGACGCCTTCCAGGAGGCGGACATCTGCGGCATCACGATGCCGATCACCAAGCACAACTACCTGGTCACCGACCCGGCCGAGATCCCCCGGGTGATCGCCGAGGCCTTCCACATCGCCGCCACCGGCCGCCCCGGCCCGGTCCTGGTCGACATCGCCAAGGACGCGCTCCAGGCGACCACCACCTTCCGCTGGCCGGTCGAGACCGCGCTGCCCGGCTACCGGCCGGTGACCAAGCCGCACGCCAAGCAGATCCGCGAGGCCGCGAAGATGCTGGTCGGCGCCAAGCGCCCGGTGCTGTACGTCGGCGGCGGCGTGCTCAAGGCGCGGGCCACCGCCGAACTGCGGATCCTCGCCGAGCTGACCGGCGCCCCGGTCGTCACCACCCTGATGGCGCTCGGCGCCTTCCCGGACAGCCACCCGCAGCACCTGGGCATGCCCGGCATGCACGGCTCCGTCCCGGCCGTCACCGCGCTCCAGAAGTCCGACCTGCTGTTCACCCTCGGCGCCCGCTTCGACGACCGCGTCACCGGCAAGCTGGACGGCTTCGCCCCCCACGCCAAGGTCGTCCACGCCGACATCGACCCGGCCGAGATCGGCAAGAACCGCCCGGCCGACGTGCCGATCGTCGGCGACGCCCGCGAGGTGCTCGCCGACCTGATCGTCGCCGTCCAGGCCGAGTTCGACGCCGGCCACAAGGGCGACTACGCCGAGTGGTGGGAGCGGCTCGACGAGTGGAAGCGCACCTACCCGCTCGGCTACGAGCCCGCCCCGAACGGACAGCTCTCGCCGCAGCAGGTCATCGAGCGGATCGGCCGGCTGGTCGGCCCCGACGCGATCTACGCCGCGGGCGTGGGCCAGCACCAGATGTGGAGCTCGCAGTTCATCCAGTTCGAGAAGCCGGGCACCTGGCTCAACTCGGGCGGCGCCGGGACGATGGGCTACGCCGTCCCCGCGGCGATGGGCGCCAAGGCCGGCCGCCCGGAGAGCGCGGTCTGGGCGATCGACGGCGACGGCTGCTTCCAGATGACCAACCAGGAGCTGGTCACCTGCGCCCTGAACGACATCCCGATCAAGGTCGCGGTCATCAACAACGGCTCGCTGGGCATGGTCCGGCAGTGGCAGACGCTGTTCTACAACCAGCGCTACTCCAACACCGTGCTGCACTCCGGCCCCGGCCACGACGGCATCGAGCCGCCGGCCCAGGGCACCCGGATCCCCGACTTCGTCCTGCTGTCCGAGGCGATGGGCTGCGTGGGCCTGCGCTGCGAGCGCCCCGAGGACCTCGACGCGGTCATCAAGCAGGCGATGGAGATCAACGACCGCCCGGTGGTCATCGACTTCATCGTCCACCAGGACGCCATGGTCTGGCCGATGGTCGCGGCCGGCACCAGCAACGACGAGATCCAGTTCGCCAAGGGCGTGCGCCCCGACTTCGGCGACGACCTCGACTGACCGGCCCCTTCCAGAACGACTGAGGAATCCCATGTCCAAGCACACCCTCTCCGTCCTGGTCGAGAACAAGCCCGGCGTGCTCGCCCGCATCGCCGCGCTGTTCTCCCGTCGGGGCTTCAACATCGACTCCCTCGCCGTCGGCTCGACCGAGCACCCGGACGTGTCCCGGATGACGATCGTGGTCAACGTCGAGGACCTCCCGCTGGAACAGGTCACCAAGCAGCTCAACAAGCTCGTGAACGTGATAAAGATCGTCGAACTCGACCAGTCCGCTGCGATCCAGCGGGAACTGGTCCTGGTGAAGGTCCGCGCCGACAACGAGACCCGGTCGCAGATCGTCGAGATCGTCCAGCTGTTCCGTGCCAAGACCGTCGACGTGTCGCCCGAAGCGGTGACCATCGAGGCCACCGGCAGTTCGGACAAGCTGGAGGCCATGCTCCGGATGCTGGAGCCTTACGGCATCAAGGAGTTGGTCCAGTCCGGCCTGGTCGCCATCGGCCGCGGCGCGCGCTCCATCACGGACCGCTCGCTGCGCGCCCTGGACCGCAGCGCGTAAACAGCGCGAGACCCCGTCTCAAACCTCGAAGCAAAGACCCACACCCCCCGCCGGTGCGCATACGGTGAGTACCGCGTACCCGGCAACCATCACGCAAGGAGATGTGCCCCCGTGGCCGAGCTGTTCTACGAAGACGACGCCGACCTGTCCATCATCCAGGGCCGCAAGGTCGCGGTCATCGGCTACGGCAGTCAGGGCCACGCCCACGCGCTGTCGCTGCGCGACTCCGGCGCCGACGTCCGGGTCGGCCTGAAGCCGGAGTCCAAGTCCCGCGCCAAGGCGGAGGAGGCCGGCCTGCGCGTCGTCACCCCGGCCGAGGCGGCGGCCGAGGCCGACGTCATCATGATCCTGGTGCCGGACCCGATCCAGGCCGACGTCTACGAGGCCGACATCGCCCCGCACCTGAAGGCCGGCGACGCCCTGTTCTTCGGCCACGGCCTGAACATCCGCTTCGGCTTCATCAAGCCCCCGGCGGACGTCGACGTCTGCATGGTCGCCCCGAAGGGCCCGGGCCACCTGGTCCGCCGCCAGTACGAGGAGGGCCGCGGCGTCCCCGCGATCGTCGCCGTCGAGCAGGACGCCTCGGGCCAGGCCTTCGCGCTGGCGCTGTCGTACGCCAAGGGCCTGGGCGCCACCAAGGCCGGCGTCATCAAGACCACCTTCACCGAGGAGACCGAGACCGACCTGTTCGGTGAGCAGGCCGTCCTCTGCGGTGGCACCGCCGCCCTGGTGAAGGCCGGTTTCGAGACCCTGGTCGAGGCCGGCTACCAGCCGGAGATCGCCTACTTCGAGTGCCTGCACGAGCTGAAGCTCATCGTCGACCTGATGTACGAGGGCGGCCTGGAGAAGATGCGCTGGTCGGTCTCCGAGACCGCCGAGTGGGGCGACTACGTCACCGGCCCGCGGATCATCACCGACGCCACCAAGGCCGAGATGAAGAAGGTCCTCGCCGAGATCCAGGACGGCACCTTCGCCAACACCTGGATCGCCGAGTACAAGGCGGGTCTGCCCAAGTACAACGAGTACAAGAAGGCCGACGAGGACCACCTGCTGGAGACCACCGGCAAGAAGCTGCGCTCGCTGATGAGCTGGGTCAACGAGAAGGCCTGACCCCGTCAGGGCCGTTCCGGCCCCGATTCCGTAACTTCCTTGTACAAGTAGGCTGCTCTCGTCCGAGTGATTTCGCCGGACGGGAGCAGCCCGCTGTCCAGCCCGTCGATACACTCCGAGTGCGCGTCAGGCCCACAGCGTCGTGCGTCTACTCACGCGGCATGCCACCTTCCCCCGCCCTCCACGCCACCTACGTGCCCGGGGGGACCGGACAGTTAAGGACCCACTGTCGTGAGCACTGTGAACACTGTGAAGACCGGCGTAGTTCTGATCGCCGAAGAGCTCTCGCCCGCCACCGTCGACGCCCTCGGCCCCGACTTCGAGATCCGGCACTGCAACGGCGCCGACCGCACCGAGCTGCTCACCGCGATCGCCGACGTCGACGCGATCCTGATCCGCTCCGCCACCAAGGTCGACGCGGAGGCGCTGGCCGTCGCCCGCAAGCTCAAGGTGGTCGCCCGGGCCGGCGTCGGCCTGGACAACGTGGACGTCGCCGCCGCCACCAAGGCCGGCGTGATGGTCGTCAACGCGCCGACCTCCAACATCGTCACCGCCGCCGAGCTCGCCTGCGGCCTGCTGATCTCCGTCGCCCGCAACATCGCGCCGGCCAACGCCGCGCTCAAGCAGGGCGAGTGGAAGCGCAACAAGTACACCGGCGTCGAGCTGAGCGAGAAGACCCTCGGCGTCGTCGGCCTCGGCCGGATCGGCGTCCTGGTCGCCCAGCGGATGTCCGCGTTCGGGATGAAGATCGTCGCGTACGACCCCTACATCCAGGCCGCCCGCGCCGCGCAGATGGGCGTCAAGCTGGTTTCCCTGGAGGAGCTGCTGGAGGTCTCGGACTTCATCACCGTCCACCTCCCCAAGACCCCGGAGACGATCGGCCTGATCGGCGACGAGGCGCTGCACAAGGTCAAGCCGACCGTCCGCATCGTGAACGCCGCCCGCGGCGGCATCGTGGACGAGGAGGCGCTCGCCAGCGCGCTGCGCGAGGGCCGGGTGGCCGGCGCGGGCCTGGACGTGTACGCCAAGGAGCCGTGCACCGACTCCCCGCTGTTCGCCTTCGACAACGTGGTCGCCACCCCGCACCTGGGCGCCTCCACCGACGAGGCGCAGGAGAAGGCCGGCATCGCGGTCGCCCGGTCGGTGCGCCTCGCGCTGGCCGGCGAGCTGGTGCCGGACGCGGTGAACGTCCAGGGCGGCGTGATCGCCGAGGACGTCCGCCCGGGCCTGCCGCTGGCCGAGAAGCTCGGCCGGATCTTCACCGCGCTGGCCGGCGAGGTGGCCGTCCGCCTCGACGTCGAGGTCCGCGGCGAGATCACCCAGCACGATGTGAAGGTGCTCGAACTGTCCGCGCTGAAGGGCGTGTTCGAGGACGTCGTGGCGGAGACGGTGTCCTACGTCAACGCCCCGCTGTTCGCCCAGGAGCGCGGCGTCGAGGTCCGCCTGACCACCTCCAGCGAGAGCCCCGACCACCGCAACGTGATCACCGTCCGCGGCACGCTCGGGAACGGCGAGGAGATCGCCGTCTCCGGTACGCTGGCGGGCCCCAAGCAGATCCAGAAGATCGTCGGCGTGGACGCCTTCGACGTGGACGTGGCGCTCACCGACCACATGGCCTTCTTCAAGTACGAGGACCGCCCCGGCGTGGTCGGCGTGCTCGGCCGCCACCTCGGCGACGCGGGCATCAACATCGCCGGCATGCAGGTCGCCCGTGACGGCGGCAGCGCGCTGGCCTCCATCACCGTGGACACCGAGATCCCGCAGGAGGTGCTGTCGGCCATCGCCGCGGAGATCGGCGCCCGCTTCGCGCGCTCGGTCGACCTGGGCTGATCCTCCCGGTTAGCACACGGCCTCGGGGCCCGGACCGCCGTTCGAACGGCGGTCCGGGCCCTGCTGCGTTCTCCCGGGTGACACCCGTCTCAGATACTAGGAAATCCAAGTATTCGTGCAGACACGGCCCGGGCGTGGCCGTACCGTGGAAGGGCCATACGGTGTGCCGCCCCTGTAGCCAGGGTCTGCGGCCCGTGTGCGCGTGCGCCCTCACGAGCGGGTGACCCCCGCTCCCGCGCTCCCCTCCCCTCTTCGCGCCGCCCGTCGCGGCGCCGTTCCCAAGGAGCCCGGTATGTCGCCGACCGCCGACCGTCACGCCACTTCCGCCCCCGCCGCCACCCCCGTCCGCGCCCCGCGCCGCCGCCGGGCCGCCGAGCGGAACCCCTTCGCGGCCGCCGCGCTGCAGCGCGCGCTGGACCGCCGGGACAACGGCGGCCTGACCGGCCACCACTGAGCGGCTCCGCTGCCGGGCCGGGCCGGGTCGGGCCGGCCGCGGCGTTCGGTCGGTGGCGTTCATCCGCCGAATGAGCCGTACGGGTCGTCAGGACGTCACCCAGTAGAGTGCAACCTCGTTCCGTCCGAGGGAAGTTGCCCGTCCCCGTCGGCGCGATCATCCTAAATTCGGGGCCCTCGGAGGGGTGATCGACGTTCGCGTGGGCGAGCGTCAGCGACACGGAGTGCGGATCAGTCCCCCTGCCGGGGGAGAGGGCCCAGTGCGTCTGCCATCCGTCCGCCGACCCGCCGCCCGGATCGGCCTCACCCTGGTCCTGCTGGCCGGAAGCGCCGTCCTCGCCGCCACCCCGGCGGCCGGCGGCCCACCGACCGCGGGACCACCAGCGGCGGGACCACCGACCGCCGGACCGCCGGGGCCGGGCCGAACGGCCTCCGTCCTGCTCGAACTCGGCACCGAGACGGCCGGCTCCGCCTGGCAGCGCGCCGCCGACGGGGCCCGGCGGGCCCGGCGCTCCCCGGAGGCCGTCCGCCGGGAGGCCGCGCAGGCCGGCGCGGCGCAGCGGGCCCGGGCCGGGGACGCGCTCGACCGGCTCGCCGGGGCCGTCCACCGGGCCGCACCCACCGCCCGCGAGCTCTACCGGACCCGGACCGTGCTCGCCGGCCTCGCGGTCAGCGCGCCCGCCGACCGGCTGCCCGCACTGCGGGCGCTGCCGGGCGTCCGGGCCGTCCACCCGATCGTCGCCAAACGGCGGGTCAACGCCCACTCCGTCCCGCTGACCGGCGCCCCCCGGGTCTGGGCCGGCGACCAGGCGGCCGGCACCGGCCGGGGCATCCGGATCGGGATCATCGACAGCGGCATCGACTACACCCACGCCGACTTCGGCGGTCCCGGCACCGAGGAGGCCTTCCGCTCGGTCGAGCGCGGCCGGCCCGCGCCGCCCGCGCTGTTCCCCAACGCCAAGGTGGTCGGCGGCAGGGACCTGGTCGGCGACGACTACGACCCCGACCCGGCCTCCCCGCACCACCAGCCCGTGCCGCACCCCAGCGACAACCCGATCGACTGCGTGCGCAACGGACACGGCACCCACGTGGCCGGCACCGCGGCCGGGTACGGTGTCACCGCCGACGGCCGCCCGTACACCGGCCCGTACGGGCCCGGACTGGACCCGGCCGGTTTCCGGATCGGCCCCGGCACCGCCCCGGGCGCGCAGCTCTACGCGATCCGGGTGTTCGGCTGCGACGGCTCCACCGACCGGGTCACCGAGGCACTCGACCTGGCCGCCGACCCGGACGGGGACGGCGACCTGAGCGACCGGCTGGACGTCGTCAACCTCTCGCTCGGCAGCCACTTCGGCAGCACCGACGACACCGACGCCCTGGCCGTCGACCGGCTCGTGGAACTGGGCACCGCCGTGGTCGCGGCGGCGGGCAACGACGGCGACGTGTACGGCATCGGCGGCAGCCCCGGCACCGCCGCCCGGGCGATCACCGTCGCCGCCTCGGTGCACGGGCACGCCGACGTGGACGGCATCACCGTGCTCGCCCCCGCCGATCAGGCCGGGGTCGTCCCGGCGCACTGGAGCGAGCGCTACAAGGGTTGGTCCACCGTCGACGTCAGCGGCGAACTCGCCCTGCCCGCCGACCAGTCGGACGGCTGCACCGCGTTCAGCGAGGCCGACCGGCAGCGGCTGGCCGGGCGGATCGCGCTGCTCACCTGGCGCACCCGGGAGGCCGACCGGGCCTGCAACTCCGGCCCGCGCGCCGACCACGCCGCCGACGCGGGCGCGATCGGCGCGCTGTACGCCGCCGACTCCGACCACCTCGCCGAGATCTCCGGCGACGACCGGATCCCGGCCGCGCTGCTGGCGCACGCCGACGGCGAGCGGCTGCGGCGGGCCGCGGCCGCCGGGCCGGTCATGGTGCGGCTCGCCGCGCCCGGCAACACCCTGCACGGCTCCGTCGCCCAGGACCAGCCGGCCCGGGTCGACACCCTGACCGACTTCACCTCGCGCGGCATCGGGGTGCCGGGCGTGGTCAAGCCCGACCTGGCCGCCCCGGGCGAGAGCATCTGGTCCACCCTGGTCGGCAGCGGCGCCGGCGGCCAGCGCGAGAGCGGCACCTCGATGGCCGCCCCGCACGTGGCCGGGCTCGCCGCGCTGGTCCGCGCCGCGCACCCGGACTGGCCGGTCGAGCAGGTCAAGGCCGCGCTGATGAACACCACCGTGGACACCTTCCTCGGCGACGACCGCAGTGGGCCGGTCTACGGGCCCGAGCGCACCGGGGCCGGGCGGGTCCGGGTAGACCAGGCGGTCCGCACGCCCGCCGTCGCCTACGCGGCGGGGGAGGGCGCGGCGGAGGGCGGCGTCGGGGTCTCCTTCGGGCCGGTCGAGGTCGACGGGCCGACGGCGGTCACCCGGGAGATCGAGGTGCGCAACACCTCGGACGCGCCGCTGGCCTACCGCACCTCGTACGCGGCGGCCACCGAACTGCCCGGCGCCTCCTACCGGGTGGCACCGGCCCGGGTCGACGTCCCGGCGGGCGGCACCGCGCGGGTGCGGGTGACCCTGTCCGTACCGGGGGAGCTGGGGCGCGCGCCCGACCCGACCATCGACACCGTGCAGGGCGGCCGCGCCCGCACCTACCGGGGCGAGCTCTCCGGCCGGGTGCTGCTCACCCCGCTCGGCGGCGACGCGCTGCCGCAGTTGCGGGTCCCCGTGCTGGCCGCCCCGCACCCGACCGGCGAGCTCGCGGTGGCGGCCGCCGTCCGCACCGCCCGGGACGGCACCCTGGTCGCCCTCGGCGGCAGGGCCGCGCCAGGCGGACGACCCGGGCTGGTCGGCGCCTTCGCCCTCGGCGGGGAAGGGCCCCGCTGGCCCGACTGCCCGCCCGGCGGCAGCGGCTCGGAGGTCGCGCCGGGTGCGGGCGTCCGGCCCGGGGCCGCGACGGAGGGGACGGACCCGGCGGACGAGCTCTGCGTCGAGCACCCCGGCGAGCGGTCCGCCGACCTGCGCGCGGCCGGTGCCGCCGTCGACTCCGAACTGCTGTATGTGGGCGCGCAGTTGTGGGCGCCTGCGGCCACCCCGGTGGGGCTGTACGGAGTGCGGGTGGCGCTGGACACCGACGGGGACGGCAGCACCGACGTCGTCCTCAAGGCCGACCGGCAGCGCGGCAGCGACGTCCTGGTCTCCCGTGCCCTGGACGCCCGCACCGGCGCCGAACTGGACGTCCAGCCGCTCAACACCCACTGGGGCGACACCGACACCGCCCTGCTGGACAGCGACGTCCTGGTGCTGCCCGTCCGGCTGAGCGCCCTGCCCGGCGTCGGGCCCGGGCACAGCACCGTTCGCTACGGCGTCTGGACCGGCTACGCCGGGGGCGGGACCCCGGACGTGGCCGAGGCGCTCTCCGCCATCGGGCTGAACGGCACCACCCCGTCCGTCCCGCTGGACGTGCTGCACCCGGCGCTCACCGCGAGCGTCGGCCTCGACGGCCCGGCGGCGGTGGTGGTCCCGGCCGGCCCGGGCAGCGTCCTCTCCGTACACCGGGCGCCGGGCGACACCTCGCGGCTCCTGCTGCTGTACCACCTCAACCCGGCCGAGCGGCGGGCCCAGGTGGTCGACCTGCCCTGATCGCGGGGCCTTCGGCCCGAGGGCGGCCCACCGGGACTCCGGTGGGCCGCCCTCTGCCACGAGGCCCGGCGGTCAGGTTCCGGCGGGCAGGGGCCGGTCTCCGGCCGCCCGGCGGCGGTCGCGGCGCGGGAGACGGGCCGGGCGGCGGGCCGCGCGGCGGGAGAGCCGGGCGAACACGGCCACCAGGGCGAGCACCGCGGCGCTGGCGGAGGCGACGGTGAGGCCCTCGGTGAGGCCGGGCGGGCGGAAGGCGCAGTCGATCCGGGAGGCCCCGCCGCCCAGCGGGACGCCGATCATGCCGAGCACCGGGGTGGGCGCGGTGCGGCGCCCGCCGTCCACCGCGCAGGTCCAGCCCTCGGTGGCCGGGACGGAGAGCAGCGCGGTGCCGGTGGACCCCGCCGGAAGGGCCGCGGTGACGGTGTGCCCGCCGGCCTCCACCCGGGTGGCGCCGGTCGCGGTGAGCCGGGCGACGGCGGCCTCCAGCGCGCCGGCCCGCAGGCAGCCGATCGGGCGGGCCGGGACCTGGCTCACCACGTCCGACCGCAGGGTCACCCGGACCACCCCGTCCGCCGGGACGGTCCCCAGCCGGTGGATCGGCACGGCCGTGGTGGGCTGCTCGCCGTCGCTGCGGAAGCTGGTGCCGAGACCGCTGACCGTGCCCCGGTACCAGACCCCGTGGAAGAAGGCCGTCCCGCCCGGCGTGCAGGCGGCGGTGAACACCGTGCCCTCCTCGCCGCTCGGCACCGACCAGCCGCTGGTGCCGTGCAGGAAGGGTGCCGGTCCGCCCGCCGGGACGGGCAGCGGGGCGTCGTACACCTGGCTGCCGAGCAGCGACTCCTGGCGGGCCCAGACCGAGGAGGTCTCCGTCCGGGCGCCCGGGGGCAGCACGGTGACCAGCGGCGGTGCGGCGGTCGCCCGGACCGGGGTGAAGGCGGGCGGCGACGCGTCCGGCTCGGCCCCGTCGAGGTGGGTGCGGACGCCGAACAGCGCCTGCCCGACCGGGTCGGTGACGCTCGCGGTCTGCCGCCCGCCGGCCGTCCAGCCCGCGCCGAGGTCGTGCAGCAGCAGGGCGGTGACGGTCGGCAGGTAGCTGCTGAAGTAGCCGCCGCCCTGGCCGTTCAGCAGCAGCGGGTCGTTGGGGGTGAAGGCGTGCGGCCCGGGGTCGCTGCGGCCGCGCGGCCAGTCGGCGGCCGCGCGCAGCGCCGCGTGCCCGGCCCGGACGGCCGCCGGGGAGAAGCCGTCCGCGGGGGCCGCGCCGAGCGCCGCGTACCCGGACCAGACGGCGTTGCCCAGCACCGCGCCGCCGATCGCCCAGGTGGCGAGCGCGTACGCCCGCCGGTCCGCGGGCCGGCGGTTCAACAGCCACAGCGCGGCCGACAGCACGGCGCCGCCGACGGCCAGCAGCACCCAGGTGGCCGGGCGGACCGGGTGCCGGCCCGCCGCCAGACCGGCGACCACCGCGACCACGGCGGCGCCGCCCAGCACGGTGAGCAGGTCCGGGCGGTGCGCCAGCGACGCCCAGCCCGCCAGCACCAGCAGCCCGCTGAGCACGAAGGCCACCCGGTACGGCCCGCCGACCGGGATCGCCAGGCCGTGCCAGACCAGCAGGGTCGGGGTCCAGACGAAACCGGCGGTCACCAGCACCAGCGCCGCGCACCACAGGGCGCGCTCCCGCGGCCGCACCCGCCGGTTGAACGGCAGCCCGCAGACCACCAGCAGCCCGAAGACGCCGATGGCCACGTCCGGCAGCCGCTGCCCGCCGTGGGTGGCGGGCAGCAGCCGGGCGAGGTGCACGCCGACGCCGGACGGGCCGAGCGGATCCACCGGGGACTCCGGCTGGGCCCGCCGGGCGGCCAGGACCGCGACGAACAGCACCGGGGAGGCGAGCAGCACCCCGGCGGTGGCCATGGTGACGGCCCGGCCGGTGGCCCGGACCCGGTGGCGGAACGGGCGAGGGGCGGCGAACAGCCGGACGGCGAACAGCAGCCCGGCGGCCAGGGTGGCCGGCGCGGCGGTGTACAGGTTGCCCGCCCAGGCCAGCGCGACGCACAGCGCGCCGGCCACCCAGTGCCGCTCGCGCAGGCACCAGTCGGCGGCCAGGCCGAGCAGGGGCAGCGAGACCAGGCCCCAGAGCCACATCGGGGCGGCCCCGCCGACGTCCAGCACCCAGGCGCACAGCCCGTACCCGACGGCGGCGAGCGCCCGCAGCGGGCGCGGGCCGGGGTGGAGGCGGCCCAGCAGGTGGGTCATCAGGGCGGTGCCGAGGCCGATGGTGGCCAGGGTGACCAGCAGGACGGCGAGCCGGCCCTGGTCGCGGGGGAGGAGCGCGGTGGGCCAGGAGAAGGGGTTCATCAGGTAGGCGAAGAAGTCCGCCAGGAACGGGGCGCCGTAGCCGCTGTTCCAG
Source organism: Kitasatospora sp. NPDC114501 (assembly GCF_055633695.1). NCBI lineage: Bacteria > Bacillati > Actinomycetota > Actinomycetes > Kitasatosporales > Streptomycetaceae > Kitasatospora > Kitasatospora sp. NPDC114501. The sequence goes on from NZ_JBVKDS010000002.1 coordinate 556,490, forward strand.
TTGACCAGCAGGTCCCCGGCGGCCTGTCCGTGCAGCAGGTCCCACAGGTGCGCGTGGTACGGCACGGCGACCGCCTCCGCCCCGGCCGGCCACTGCCCGCGCACCGCCGCCGCCAGCCCGTACCCGCCCGTCGCCAGCCCCGCCGCACCCCCGCAGACCAGCACCTCCCGCCGCCTGCCCATCCGCACCCCCGCCGCACCGGCCCGCTCCCGACCCCGCCACCCTAAGCACGCCCCCGGCGCCCCCGCGTCACACCCGTCCCCTCGAAGGAGTGAAGCCTGAGGAGGCTTCGCCGAGCAGCCCGGGATGGCCGTCAGGATGCCCGCACGGGAGGAACCATGAGCATCGCGCCGTACCCCGCCTGGATTCGGCGCCGCGCAGGTACGCGGCAGCGGGGATCCGCCACTTCCGGCGTGTCGAGTGCGATGAGGGGCGTCCGGTCGTCTGCACGTTCGAGCTGGAGCCGGCGTCCAAGCGATACCGCCCGACCGGTGTCCGCCCCAAGCAGTTGAAGGTCGATCAGCCGTTCGGGATCGAGATCGACCTGACCTGGTCGTCCGCATGGTGGACGGCAGGTGTCAGTGGCTGGGACGGCGGAGTAGGGTCCGAGCATGTCTCGCACCATTCGTCTCGCAGTTGTCCCCGGTGACGGAATCGGCCAGGAAGTGGTGGCCGAAGGCCTCAAGGTCCTGGGTGCCGCGCTTCCCGCCGACGTGAAGCTGGAGACCACCGAGTACGACCTCGGGGCCCGGCGCTACCACCGGACCGGGGAGACGCTGCCGGACGACGTCCTGGCGGAGCTGAAGTCCCACGACGCGATCCTGCTGGGCGCCATCGGCGACCCGAGCGTGCCGTCGGGCGTGCTGGAGCGGGGGCTGCTGCTCAAGCTGCGGTTCGCCTTCGACCACCACATCAACCTGCGCCCGGGCCGGCTCTTCCCCGGGGTGGCGTCCCCGCTGGCCGGTCAGCCGGAGATCGACTTCGTGGTCGTCCGCGAGGGCACCGAGGGCCCGTACGTCGGCAACGGCGGCACGCTGCGCGCCGGGACGCCCCAGGAGGTGGCCACCGAGGTCAGCCTGAACACGGCGTACGGCATCGAGCGCGTGGTGCGCGACGCCTACCGCCGGGCGCAGGCGCGGCCGCGCAAGAAGCTCACCCTGGTGCACAAGAACAACGTCCTGGTGCACGCCGGGCACCTGTGGACGCGGATCTTCGCCGAGGTCGGCCGGGAGTTCCCCGAGGTCACCACCGACTACCTGCACGTGGACGCGGCGACGATCTTCTTCGTCACCCAGCCGGAGCGGTTCGACGTCATCGTCACCGACAACCTGTTCGGCGACATCCTGACCGACCTGGCCGCCGCCGTCACCGGCGGGATCGGCCTGGCCGCGAGCGGCAACATCAACCCGAGCGGCGACTTCCCGTCCATGTTCGAGCCGGTGCACGGCTCGGCGCCGGACATCGCGGGCCAGGGCAAGGCCGACCCGACGGCCACCGTGCTGTCGGTCGCGATGCTGCTGGAGCACCTCGGCTTCGCCGCCGAGGCCGCCAAGGTCGAGGCCGCCGTCGCGGCGGACCTGGCCGAGCGCTCCGGCGCCCGCAGCACCTCCGAGGTCGGCGACGCGCTCGCCGGCCGAGTATCCGGCTGACGGGCCGGATCCAAGAGCGGGGTTCCGGCTGACGGGCCGGATCCAAGAGCGGGGTTCCGGCCGGCGGGCCGGATCCGACAAGGTTTCCGGCCCGGCGGGCCGGACCGCACAACCGCGGCCTGCCGCCCTCAATGAGGGTGGACAGCTGTTCGGCACGGCCCTCTGGATGCGAGTATCGACAGTGGGCCGTGCCGTTGTGCGTTCATTCCGGTGATTTTCACCGAAACGTTTCCGCAGCGGTGGCGGCCCGGACCAACCCCACGGTGAAGGAAACAGCCATGAGCACGGCCACCCAGGCGCCCATCACGTTCGACCTCAAGCCCTCCGCCCACCCGCTGCCCGCAGCGGAGCGCGGGGCCCGGCTGGCCAACCCGGGCTTCGGCCGGGTCTTCACCGACCACATGGTCACCATCCGCTGGACCGAGGGCGTGGGCTGGCACGACGCCCAGCTGGTGCCGTACGCGCCGCTGGAGATCGACCCGGCGAACATGACCCTGCACTACGGCCAGGCGATCTTCGAGGGCCTGAAGGCCTACCGCCAGGCCGACGGCTCCATCGCCACCTTCCGCCCGGAGGCCAACGCCGCCCGCTTCCAGGCCTCGGCCCGCCGCCTGGCGATGCCGGAGCTGCCGGTGGAGGCCTTCGTCGAGGCCGTCGAGCTGCTGGTCCGCCAGGAGCAGGACTGGGTGCCGAACGAGCCGGAGCAGAGCCTCTACCTGCGCCCGTTCATGTTCGCCACCGAGGTCGGCCTGGGCGTCCGCCCGGCCAACTCCTACCTCTTCATGATCATCGCCTCGCCGGCCGGCGCCTACTTCCAGGGCGGCATCAAGCCGGTCTCGGTCTGGCTGTCCAAGGAGTACGTCCGGGCCGCGCCCGGCGGCACCGGCGCCGCCAAGTGCGCCGGCAACTACGCCGCCTCGCTGGTCGCCCAGGCCCAGGCCGCCGAGAAGGGCTGCGACCAGGTGGTCTGGCTCGACGCCGCCGAGCACCGGTGGGTCGAGGAGATGGGCGGCATGAACCTGTACTTCGTCTTCGGCGAGGGCAGGGACGCGAAGATCGTCACTCCGGAGCTGTCCGGCGCCCTGCTGCCCGGCATCACCCGCGACTCGCTGCTCCAGCTGGCCGCCGACCTCGGCTACGCGGTCGAGGAGCGCCGGATCTCCACCGACGAGTGGCAGCAGGCCAACGCCGACGGCACCCTCACCGAGGTCTTCGCCTGCGGCACCGCCGCCGTCATCACCCCGGTCGGCTCGGTGAAGTCCGCCGCCGCGGACTGGACCGTCGGCACCGGCGAGCCCGGCCCGGTCACCATGGAGCTGCGCAAGGCGCTGCTGTCGATCCAGGGCGGCCAGACCCCGGACACCCACCACTGGCTGCACAAGATCGTCTGATGACGAGGTCCGGGCGCCCCGCGACCGGGGCGCCCGGACCGTACCCCCGAAGCGTTCTTCGGGCCGTCGACCGGTCGCCTCGTCCGAGCCGTTCCGCATCCCGAGACGGGCGGGCCGGATCCCGGGCGGCTGTGCCAGACTGCGAGCGTGTCCTCGCTTTCGCTGATTATTAGCGGCAGGCGCGCCGGTCCGCAGTGACCGCTTCCCGCACGACCCGATGCGGAGCGACCACGAGCGTCCAGACCCGCGCGCAGACCTCTCGCACCCGCGAGGGGTCTTTTTGTTTCTCCCGGACCGGCCGAGGGCCCTCACGAGGGGCTCGGGGACACCGGGACCGCGCGCGGGATCCTGGACAGTGGAGCCGGGACGGAAAGTCCGGCAGAGCAGTACCAACCTCCCCGAAACGGAGAACCAGGGGTCATGACCGAGGTCACCCGTACCGACGACAGTTTCCACGTGTTCGACACCACGCTGCGCGACGGAGCACAGCGGGAGGGCATCAACCTGACGGTGGCGGACAAGCTGGCCATCGCCCGGCACCTGGACGAGTTCGGGGTCGGCTTCATCGAGGGCGGCTGGCCCGGAGCCAACCCGCGCGACACCGAGTTCTTCGCCCGCGCCGCCGCCGAACTGGAGCTGGAGCACGCCCAGCTGGTCGCCTTCGGCGCCACCCGCCGGGCCGGCGGCAAGGCGGCGGACGACCCGCAGCTGGCCGCGCTGGTCGCCTCCGGCGCCCCGGTGATCACCCTGGTGGCCAAGGCGCACGACCGGCACGTGGAGCTCGCGCTGCGCACCACCCTGGACGAGAACCTGGAGATGGTCCGGGACAGCGTCGAGTTCCTGCGCTCCAAGGGCCGGCGGGTGTTCATCGACTGCGAGCACTTCTTCGACGGGTACCGGGCGAACCCCGAGTACGCCGTGTCGGTGGTCCGCACCGCGCACCGGGCCGGCGCGGACGTGGTGGTGCTCTGCGACACCAACGGCGGGATGCTGCCGGCCGGCGTCCGGGAGACCGTCGCCGACGTGCTCGCCCGGACGGGCGCCCGGCTGGGCATCCACGCCCAGGACGACACCGGCTGCGCGGTGGCCAACACCCTGGCCGCGGTGGACGCCGGGGCGACCCACGTGCAGTGCACCGCCAACGGCTACGGCGAGCGGGTCGGCAACGCCAACCTGTTCCCGGTGGTCGGCGCGCTGGAGATCAAGTACGACCGCCGGGTGCTGCCCGCGGGCCGGCTGGCCGAGATGACCCGGATCTCGCACGCGATCGCCGAGCTGGTCAACCTGGCCCCCTCCACCCACCAGCCGTACGTCGGCTTCTCGGCCTTCGCCCACAAGGCGGGCCTGCACGCCTCGGCGATCAAGGTCGACCCGGACCTGTACCAGCACATCGACCCCGAGCGGGTCGGCAACACCATGCGGATGCTGGTCTCCGACATGGCCGGCCGGGCCTCCGTCGAGCTCAAGGGCAAGGAGCTCGGCTACGACCTCTCCAGCGACCGGGACCTGGCCGGCCGGGTGGTGGCCAAGGTGAAGGAGCAGGAGAACCTCGGCTACACCTACGAGTCCGCCGACGCCTCCTTCGAGCTGCTCCTGCGCGACGAGGTGCGCGGCCGCCGGGACCGCTTCTACACCCTGGAGTCCTGGCGGACCATCAGCGAGCAGGGCCCGAAGGGCTTCACGGGCAACGAGGCCACCGTGAAGCTGTGGGCCAAGGGCGAGCGCCGGATCGCCACCGGCGAGGGCAACGGCCCGGTCAACGCCCTGGACCAGGCGCTGCGCACGGCCCTGGAGGGCATCTACCCGCCGCTGGCCACCTTCGAGCTGGTGGACTACAAGGTCCGCATCCTGGAGGGCCAGCACGGCACCGGCTCCAAGACCCGGGTGCTGATCGAGTCCACCGACGGCGTCGCCACCTGGTCGACGGTGGGCGTGGCGGACAACGTGGTCGCCGCCTCCTGGCTGGCGCTGGAGGACGCGTACACCTACGGCCTGATCCGGGCCGGCCTGGAGCCCACCGAGTAGCCGGCGCCCGGCACGCCGGTGGCCCGCGGGACCTCGCCCGAGGTCCCGCGGGCCACTGCTATTCGCGCGCCCGGTTCCGGGACGCTCCCCGTCCGGTGCCGCCCGGCGTGGTTCCCGTTCAGCGGAGTCGGGCGAGGAGGGCGTGTTCGACGAGGGTGATGAGGGCGCTCTTGGCGCTGTCGCGGCGGCGGGCGTCGAGGGTGATGACGGGGGTGTCGGCGCCGAGTTGGAGTGCTTCGCGGACTTCGTCGGGGGTGTGGGGCTGGTGTCCGTCGAAGCCGTTGAGGGCGACGACGAAGGGCAGTCCGCTGTTCTCGAAGTAGTCGAGGGCGGGGAAGCAGTCGGCGAGGCGGCGGGTGTCGACGAGGACGATGGCTCCGATGGCGCCGCGGACGAGGTCGTCCCACATGAACCAGAAGCGGTCCTGTCCGGGGGTGCCGAAGAGGTAGAGGATGAGGTCTTCGTCGAGGGTGATGCGGCCGAAGTCCATGGCGACGGTGGTGGTCGTCTTGCCGGAGACGTGGCTGAGGTCGTCGATGCCGGCGGAGGCCGAGGTCATGACGGCTTCGGTGCGCAGGGGGTTGATCTCGGAGACGGCGCCGACGAGCGTGGTCTTGCCGACGCCGAAGCCGCCCGCGACGACGATCTTCGCGGAGGTGGTGGCGCGGGTGGGGGCGGCCGCGTTAGAGCTTGCGAAGTCCACTGAGGACCCTTTCGAGCAGCGTGACGTCGGGCTGGTTTCCGGATTCGCCGCCGGAAGCGGGCTGGTGGATGGCGACCAGGCCGGCCTCGGCCAGGTCGGCCACGAGGATGCGGGCCACCCCCAGGGGAAGGGAGAGCAGCGCCGACACCTCGGCGACGGATTTGACCTCCGTGCACAGCGTGCAGATCCGCTGGTGCTCGGGGAGCAGGGTGGCCAGGCGCTGCGGGTCGACGTCGGCGGAGACCAGGGCCTCCAGCGCGAGTTCGTAGCGCGGCCGGGTCCGGCCACCGGTCATCGCGAACGGGCGGATCAGCGGGCCGGAGTCGGGTTCGTCCTCGAACTCCTCGACGTGGCCGGGCTCCTGGGCGGGCAGGTAGCCGGGGGCCGGCTCGGGCGCCGGGGCCGGGTAGCCGGGTGCCGGGGCGCCGTACGAGGGCTGCCGGGCGTACTGGTCGTACTGGCCGTACTGCTCCTCGGGCCGGGGGTACGGGTTCTGGGGCTGTCCGTACTGGTGCCGGCCGTACTGCTGACCGTGGCCGACGCCGGGTGCTCCGAAGGCGTCATGGCCTGTGCCAGGGTACGGAACGCCGTACTGGCCGCTGCGGTCGTCGGGCGGTGTCACGGTTCCTCTCCTCACAGGGTGCGGCGGTGCGGTGCGAGCTTCGGCGCAGGTCCGGAGCCGGTGGTGCGAAGGCCGTACAACGTCCGAACCCGAGCCCGCCGAAGCGGGCCCGGGAAGGACGCGGAGGTACTTCGAATACCTGGACGGTATCCGACGAACCGTCAGTGCAGGAGACTGCCCTGGAGTTCCGCGCGGAGAGCGGGGGTGAGGACGGCGCCGGCGCGGTCGACGAGCAGGGCCATCTCGTAGCCGACGAGGCCGATGTCGGAGTCCGGCGCGGCCAGGACGGCGAGCGCCGAGCCGTCGCTGACGGCCATCAGGAACAGGAAGCCCCGCTCCATCTCGACGACGGTCTGGTTGACCTCGCCGCCCTCGAAGATCCGGCTGGCGCCGGAGGTGAGGGAGGTGAGGCCGGAGGCGACGGCGGCGAGCTGGTCGGCACGGTCGCGCGGGAAGCCCTCGGACATGCACAGCAGGAGGCCGTCCGCGGAGACCACCACGGTGTGGGACACCCCGGGGGTGTTGTCCACGAAATTGGTGATCAGCCAGTTCAGGTTCTGTGCGGCCTGGCTCATCTGAGTCAACTCAACGCTCCTGGTGGTTCGAGCCGCCGAAGAGATCGGTGCTCCGGTTCTGTCCGTTGCCGGACTGGTCTACCTGATCGGGGTCGATCCGGAAGCTTCCGGTGTTACCGGCGCTGCGGCCCTGCTCCACGCCGCGGCGCAGGTTGGTGAGGCGGCCACGGACCTCCTCCGGGCTGCGGGAGACCTGCGGCCCGTCCTGCGAGGTGGACTTGGCGTTGCCGGGCACCAGGTTCTGCTTGGGCACGCGGCGCGGCAGACCGGAGCCGGTGGTGCCGCCGGAGGTGGGCTCGCGCAGCTGCTCGGCCCGCTGCCAGTCGCCGTCGTTCGGCGACTGCCAGGGGCTGGCGGTCGGGCCGGTCGGGCCGTATCCGCCGAGCGAGGACACGTCGTGGCCGCGCTGGTTCGAAGGCGTCGAGGAGGTGTCCTTGGCGCCGGCGAACCAGTTCGGGCTGTCGCCGGCCGGGCTGCCGCCGGCCGGAGCGGCGGGGAGGCCGCCGCCGGCCAGCTGCTCGCCGGGGCGGCGCTGCGGCAGCCCGGACGGCAGGGTGGTGTGCGGCGCCTCGGCGGCGGGCAGCGCGGGCGGCTCCGGGGAGTACGGGTGGCCGGCCGGGGACTCCTCGGCGGGCCGACCGTACTGGTCGGCGTACTCGTCCTGCCGGTAGCCGCCCTGGTCGTAGCCGTACTGGTCGTCGGCGAACCCCTGCTGCTGGTCGTAGCCCTGCTGGGCGTACTGGTCGTAGCCGTCCTGGGCGTACTCGTCCTGCTGGTAGCCGCCCTGGTCGTAGCCGTACTGGTCGTCGGCGTAGCCCTGCTGCTGCTCGTAGCCCTGCGGGGCGTACTGGTCGTAGCCCTGCTGGTAGTCCTCCTCGACCTCGGCGTCCACCACCGGCGTGTGCGGGCCGCTCTCCAGGGCCGCGCGGCGGACCTGGTCGAGGCGCTGCGAGCGCTGGACGGCCTCCAGGGCCGGGCTGAACCCGCTGGAGCCGGCGTTGCCGGCGCCGGTGAGGTGGTCGTCGAAGCCGAGCTCGGCCGCGCTGCGGGCACGGGAGTCCGGCGCCCACTCGGCGGTCGGCTCCTGCTCGGCGAAGATCCGGGAGACGGTGAACTGCTCGTCGGGCTCCGGCGCCGGACCCGACTGGGTGACGAACGGCGGGAGCATGACCAGCGAGGTGGTGCCGGCGGACTCGCCGGAGGGGCGGAGCTGGACGCGGACGTCGTGCCGCTGGGACAGCCGGCCGACCACGAACAGGCCCATGCGGCGGGAGATGGTGGCGTCCACCGTGGGCGGCTCGGCCAGCTTCTCGTTGATCTCCGCGAAGTCCTCGGCGGTGAGGCCGATGCCCTTGTCGTGGATCTCGACCAGCACCCGGCCGTCCGGCAGGCGGGTGGCGTTGACCAGCACCCGGGTCTGCGGGCTGGAGAACGAGGTGGCGTTCTCCAGCAGCTCGGCGAGCAGGTGGACGAGGTCGGTCACGGCGGCGCCGACGACCTCGACCTCCGGGATGCCGGAGAGCTCGACGCGCTCGTACTGCTCCACCTCGGAGGCGGCGGCGCGGAGCACGTCGACCAGCGGGACCGGGGTGTTCCAGCGGCGGCCGGCCTCCTCGCCCGCGAGGACGAGGAGGTTCTCACCGTTGCGGCGCATGCGGGTGGCGAGGTGGTCCAGCTTGAAGAGGTTCTCCAGCTGGTCCGGGTCGGCCTCGTTGTTCTCCAGGTCGGTGATCAGCGCCAGCTGGCGCTGGATCAGGCTCTGGCTGCGGCGCGACAGGTTGGTGAAGATCGCGTTGACGTTCCCTCGCAGCAGGGCCTGCTCGGCGGCGAGCGCCACGGCCTGCTGGTGGACCTGGTCGAACGCCCGGGCGACCTCGCCGATCTCGTCCTTGCCGTGCAGCGGGATCGGGGTCACCGAGGTGTCGACCCGGTCGGGGTCGGTCTTGGAGAGCTTCTCGACCAGGTCCGGCAGGCGGTGGTCGGCGATCTCCAGGGCGGCGCTGCGCAGGGTGCGCATGCCGAGGATCATCGAGCGGGCCACGTAGCCGGTGAGCAGACCGGCCAGGATCAGCGCCGCGACGACGATGATCGTGTTGAGGATGGCGTCGTAGAGCGCGTTGTCCTTCAGGGCGCGGGAGTCGGTGAGGACGTCCTCCAGCAGCGCGACCTCGGTGTTCCGCAGGGCCTGGATGTGGGTGTTGGCGGCCTGGTTCCAGTTGTCCGGGGTCAGACCGGCGCTCTTCGCCTCGGCGAACGCGGCGTCGGCGGCGGCCTTGCCCTTCAGCTGGCCCTCCGAGGCGGCCTGGCTGTACGAGGCGGCCAGGGCCAGCAGGCCCTGCATGGTGGGCGCCGCGCCGTTGGGCATCTTGTAGGCCGAGCGCTCCTGGGAGGTGGCCAGGGCGACCTGCGCGTCCGAGTACTTCTTGGCGTCCTCGGGGGCGCTACCGGTCTTGAACTCGTTGAGGGAGACCTGCTCCAGCTTCTCCGCGAGCACGATCTGCTGGGTCGCGTCGACGTTCTCGTACCGGGTGGTGCCGTTCTGGGCGATGCCGACCAGCAGGCTCAGCATCAGCGAGCGCTGGGTCGAGGCGGACGCCTTGGCCAGCGACATCGCGTAGATCGCGCGGCCCTTGCTGGTGGCGTTGGTGGAGCCCAGGCCGACCGAGTTGTCGTAGGCCAGCAGCGGCGCGAACATCGTCGAATAGGCATTGGCGGTCGCGCTGATGAACAGCTCGGGTCCGTACGCGTTGGCCCGCAGGTGCGGCAGGTCGACGACCAGGGACTGGAAGGCGTCGTGGCGGCGGGGCAGCTCGCCGGACTTGTCGGAGGCCTCGTAGGCGGCGTTGTAGGCCTTCAGCGCGGCGTCGGTGTCGTTGCGGCGCTTGGTGACCTCGTTGTTCGGGTCCTGCTTGGTCAGCAGGGGTATGAGCGTCTTGTCGCGCTCGTTCTCCAGCGCCTCGGCGAGTTCGGTCGCCGCCTTGGCCAGCTCCGCGGTCTTCTCGGCGCGGGAGGCCTTGATGTAGCCGTCGACCGAGGTGTTCACGCGCAGACCGCCGAAGACGAGACTGATGATCACGGGGATCAGCAGGATCGCGATCAGGCGGGTCGGCACGCGCCAGTTGCGCGGGCGGAGGAAGTCGTACCGGCTGGAGCCGCCGTCGTCGCCCGACGAGCCGCCGCTGCGGGGCGTCGTGGGCGCGGGCCGGGGCCCGGCGGCCGGGACGGGGGTCGGGCCGCGTTCCTCGGTGGGAGTGAACGCGGAGAACCCGGCCGGGTCCCCCGGGGTACCGTTCGGCTCGCTCTGGCGGGGCTCGGAGCGCCGCTGCGGGGCGGGTTGCTGCTTACGCCTCACTCGACAACTACCTCTCGGCCGACTGCCGGCCATGGATCAATCCAGCGCTACCCCGGGGCTCCGATCTGGCCGCCGGACGGGCCGGCGCAGGAGACATCCAGGGGTAGCTGGAATTTCAGCACGTGCAGGGATGGGGGACAAACAGCCGCCGTCCGGCACCCGCGTCGGCACAATCCGGACAATCACCGACATGACGGAGCAAAACCGTGGTCACCTGGCGCTGAGTGGCGCTGTTTCGCCACGCTGAGTCATTGTTGATCACAAAATGCCTACCGAACTGTTATCCGCTGCTTATACACGGGTCTTGCGCGGGGCCCCCGGAGGACACCGGCCGGTAAGCGCCGCGGCCCCGGCGGCCCGTCGTCGGGACGGGCCGCCGGGGCTGTGCGGCTGCTCGTGGACCCGTGGTTCCCGTTCAGCGGAGTCGGGCGAGGAGGGCGTGTTCGACGAGGGTGATGAGGGCGCTCTTGGCGCTGTCGCGGCGGCGGGCGTCGAGGGTGATGACGGGGGTGTCGGCGCCGAGTTGGAGTGCTTCGCGGACTTCGTCGGGGGTGTGGGGCTGGTGTCCGTCGAAGCCGTTGAGGGCGACGACGAAGGGCAGTCCGCTGTTCTCGAAGTAGTCGAGGGCGGGGAAGCAGTCGGCGAGGCGGCGGGTGTCGACGAGGACGATGGCTCCGATGGCGCCGCGGACGAGGTCGTCCCACATGAACCAGAAGCGGTCCTGTCCGGGGGTGCCGAAGAGGTAGAGGATGAGGTCTTCGTCGAGGGTGATGCGGCCGAAGTCCATGGCGACGGTGGTGGTCGTCTTGCCGGAGACGTGGCTGAGGTCGTCGATGCCGGCGGAGGCCGAGGTCATGACGGCTTCGGTGCGCAGGGGGTTGATCTCGGAGACGGCGCCGACGAGCGTGGTCTTGCCGACGCCGAAGCCGCCCGCGACGACGATCTTCGCGGAGGTGGTGGCGCGGGTGGGGGCGGCCGCGTTAGAGCTTGCGAAGTCCACTGAGGACCCTTTCGAGCAGCGTGACATCGGGCGTTCCGCCCGACTCGCCCGCGGCGGCGGGCTGGTGGATGGCGACGAGACCGGCCTCGGCAAGGTCGGCGACGAGGATGCGGGCGACACCGAGCGGCACGCCTGCCAGTGCGGAGATCTCCGCGATGGACTTGACCTCGCGGCAGAGGCCGACGATCCGGGCGTGCTCGGGCAGCAGCCCGGTGGTCCGGTCGGCCGAGCCGGTGGTGGAGATCAGGGCCTCGATGGCGAGCTGGTACCGGGGACGGGTCCGGCCACCGGTCATCGCGTACGGGCGGACCAGCGGCTGCTGCTCGTAGCCGTCGGACTGCTGCCCGCCGTAGCCGCTGCCGTACCCGTTGCCGTACGAGCCGGCGGGTGTCGAGGGCGGGGTCATGGGTCCTCCTAGTGCTGCAGCCTTGAGCAGCCGGTTCCAGCTGGGGCGGTGCCAGCTGAGGCGGGATCAGCTGCCTGAGGGTAGCTGAGGGGGTCGCGCCGGGTCCGGTCGGGTCGGACCCGGCGAGGCAGGTGGGACGGGTGGGCGGATCCGCCCGGGGCCCGGCTCAGTGCAGGAGACTGCCCTGGAGTTCCGCGCGGAGAGCGGGGGTGAGGACGGCACCGGCGCGGTCGACGAGCAACGCCATCTCGTAACCCACCAGACCGATGTCGGAGTCCGGCGCGGCCAGGACGGCGAGTGACGAGCCGTCGCTGACGGCCATCAGGAACAGGAAGCCCCGTTCCATCTCGACCACGGTCTGGTTGACCTCGCCGCCCTCGAAGATCCGGCTCGCCCCGTTGGTCAGCGAGGTGAGGCCGGAGGCGACGGCGGCGAGCTGGTCGGCACGGTCCCGGGGGAAGCCCTCGGACATGCACAGCAGGAGGCCATCGGCGGAGACCACCACGGTGTGGGACACCCCGGGGGTGTTGTCCACGAAGTTGGTGACCAGCCAGTTCAGGTTCTGTGCGGCCTGGCTCATCTGGTTCAACTCAACGCTCCTGGTGATCTGCGCCGTTGCCGTCGCTCCGGCCACCGAAACTATCGAATCCGGGCTGCTGGGCACCATGCTGGAAGCCCGGCTGGTTGGCGGCCTGTTCGGCCCCGGCACGCCGGCCCTGCTGGATGCCGCGGCGCAGGTTGGTCAGCCGGCCGCGGACCTCCTCAGGGGCCCGGGAGACCTGCGGACCGGTCAGCGGCGAGGCCTCGGCGGTGCCGGAGACCAGGTTGGCCTGCGGGGTCCGCCGGGGCAGGCCCGACATGGTGACACCGCTGGTCGAGGGCTCGCGGACCTGCTCGGCCCGGCGCCAGCGCTCGTCGTTCGCGGACGGACGCCACGGTGCGTCGCCGGTACCCGGCTGCGGCTGGCCCTGCTGCTGCGGCTCCGGTTGGTGGGCCTGCGGCTGCTGGTGGGCCTGCTGCGGAGCCCGCTGCTCCGGGGCCGGCTGCTGGAACTCCGGCGCGGAGGTGCCCGGGCGGCGCGGCTGGTACGACTGCGGCCGCACCTGGTACTGGCCCTCGGCCTGCGGGTACCACGGCTGCTCACCGGCGCCCTGCGGACCGCCGGCCTCGGACGGGCCGGTCGGCAGCGCCATCGGCTCCTGGTGCGGCAGCGGCTGCCGCTGCTGCGGGGCCTGCTCCTGACGCACCGGCTCCGGACGCGGCGGGTTCGGCACGTTCGGCAGCACCGGCTCGACCAGGCCGAGGCCCAGCGGGTCGCGCGGGTCGATCTGGCTGGCCTCGAAGCGCGGGCGGGCGAACTGCTGGGTGCTCTCGACCGGCGCCGGTTCGGCCGACGGCAGCGGCTGGGGCTGCTGCTGGGCCTGCGGCGGCAGCGGCTGGGGCTGGCGGTCGCGCTGTGGGGCGTCCGGGCCGGGGCGCTGCGGACCGCGCGGGCCCTGGGCCGCGGGACGGCCGGGGGCGCCGGGGCCCTGCGGGGCCGGACGGCGCTGCGGCAGGCCGTCCTGCGGACGGTTGCCCGGACGGGCGCCCTGCTGCGGCGCGCCGGGACCACCGGGGCGGCCGTGCTGGGGCTGCTCGCCGGTCCGGGCACCCGGACCGCCGTCGAACCCGCCGGCGGGACGCGGCCGCTCCTGGCCGGGTCGGCCCGGCTGGGGCTGACCGGCCTGCGGCTGACCGGGCTGGCCGGGCTGCTGCTGACGGCCGCGGCGGGGCAGGCCGTTCGGGCCGCTCTGCGGCGGGCCCTGGCGGCCCGGGGCGCGCTGCGGCAGACCACCCTGCTGGGACTGCTGCGGAGCCTGCTGCTGGGGCTGCTGCTGCGGGGCCGGCTGCTGCTGCGGCTGGGCGGGCTTGCGGCCCTGGCCCTGCTGACCGCCGCCCTGCGGGACGACGGGGTTCTCCCGCAGCGACTTGCCGACCTGGCGGGTCGGCAGACCGCCGCCGGGCGCACCCGGGCCAGCCTGCGGACCGGAGGCGGCCGGACCGCCCTGGCCCGGACCGCCCTGACCGAGCTGCGGACGGCCGCCCTGCGGGGCACCGGCCGCCGGGCCCTGGCCGAGCGCGGCCTGACCGCCCTGGCGGCCGGCCGGCATCTGGCGCTGCTGGCGCGGCGTCGGGGCGGCCCCGCGCTGCTGCTTGCCCTGGGCGGAACCGGCCGGGCCGGAGCCGCGGCGGTCGCCGGAGTTGGTGACGTCCACCGGGAGCATGACCAGCGCGGTGGTGCCGCCGGAGTCGCTGGGGCGCAGCTGGATCCGGATGCCGTGGCGCAGCGACAGGCGGCCGACCACGAACAGGCCCATGCGGCGGGAGACGGAGACGTCCACCGTCGGCGGGTTGGCGAGGCGCTCGTTGATCTCGGCGAGGTCGTCGGGGCTCAGGCCGATGCCGGTGTCGTGGATCTCGACCAGCACGCGGCCGTCCGGCAGCGCGTGGCCGGTGACCCGGACGCGGGTCTGCGGGCTGGAGAACGAGGTGGCGTTCTCCAGCAGCTCGGCGAGCAGGTGGACGAGGTCGTTGACGACGCGGCCGGCGACCTCGGCCGACGGCACGGCGGCGAGTTCGATGCGCTCGTACTGCTCCACCTCGGAGGCGGCGGCGCGGAGCACGTCGACCAGCGGGACGGGACGGGTCCAGCGGCGGCCCGGGTCCTCACCGGCGAGGACGAGGAGGTTCTCGCCGTTGCGGCGCATGCGGGTCGCGAGGTGGTCCAGCTTGAAGAGGTTGGCCAGCTGGTCCGGGTCCGCCTCGCGGCTCTCCAACTCGGAGATGAGCGACAGCTGGCGCTGGATGAGGCCCTGGCTGCGGCGCGAGAGGTTGGTGAACATCGCGTTGATGTTGCCGCGCAGGAGGGCCTGCTCGGCGGCGAGGCGGACGGCCTCGCTGTGCACCATGTCGAACGCGTGGGCCACGTGGCCGATCTCGTCGGTGGAGTCGACGGCGACCGGCTCCACCGTGGTGTCGACGTCGTGCGGGTCGGCCTCGGAGAGGGTCTTGACCAGCTCGGGCAGACGGCGCTCGGCGACGTCCTCGGCCGCGGCCTGGAGGCGGGTCAGCGAGCGCACCATCGAGCGGGCGATCAGACCGGCGCCACCGAGGGCGACGAGCAGCACCAGGGCGACCGCGACACCGATGATCAGGGCGTCGGCGTCGGCCTGGGCCTGGAGGTCCTGGGCCTTGCCGTCCAGGTTCTCGATGAGCTTGGACTCGATCCGGCGCTCGGCGGTGATCTTGGCGCTGGCCTTCTCGAACCAGTCCTTGTAGCTGACCGCCTCGGTCTGGCGGATGCCGCTCTGGGTGAGGATCGTGGAGGCGTAGCGGTCGGCGTCGGCGACCACCGAGTTGTAGCTCAGCTGGCTGCGAAGGTTGTCCAGGTCGTGCGCGGTGTAGATGTTGTTGAAGCTCGCGATCGCGTTGTCGTACGAGCTGCGCAGACGGATACCGAAGGACTCGTCGCTGGGGCTGAGGTCGGGGGTCTTCGGGTTGGCGAGCGCGGCGCTGATCAGGGCCCGCTGCTGCGAGGTCGCGTTCTTCGCCAGCGAGAACTGCTGGAGCGCGCGGGTGGAGACGACCAGGTCCTTGTTGTTCGACGCGAGCGCGATGTCCTGGGTGATGGACAGCAGGTCGCGGATGATCACGTCGTAGGCGGTGATCGTCGACTGGATGTTCTGGTTGTTCTGGTACGGCAGGCTGCGGGTGTCCGCGATCGAGTTCAGGTCCTTGCGGATCTGGAGCAACAGCGCCTTGCCGCCGGACAGTTCGAGGTTCTCGAACTTGTCGGAGGACGCGGTGAAGGTGCGGCTCAGGTCGTCGGTGGACTTGCGCGCCGCGACGATGTCGTCGTCCAGCGGGGCGGTCGGGTCGTGGGTGATCGGGCCGGCGCTGATGTCGCGCTCGGTCTGGAGCGCGTCCGCGAGGTTGGTCGCCTTCTTGGCCAGGTCCGACAGGTTGGCCATCTGGGCGAGTTGCTGCGAGTTCTCCATCGAGCTCTGGATGCGCAGGCCACCGAGGACCAGCGAGACCATCACGGGGAGGGCGAGCAGCGCGATCAGACGGGTCCGGATGCGCCAGTTGCGCATCGCGAGCCGGTTCAGACCGGTGGCGCGGCGCCGGGTCAGGGACGTCCGGAGTTTGTCCCGGGCGGTCTTGCGCTCCTGGCCGTCCTCCTCCGGACGGCCGGGGGCCTCGGGTGTCACAGGCTCGGCCGGGCCGCCGGGGGCCGCCGCCTGTTGAGGGGCTGCCACAGGCTCACGCGACTCCGGGTTTCCCGCGGCGCCGCTACCCCTTTTGAAACGTCCCTGCACTGGCGTCGCAACCTCTGGACCGGGCGTCCCGCCGCGTCGCCACGGCCTGGACGGTGTCGAGTTTCCATCCGCACCCCGGCCGGTCCGGGAGAGCGGGCACCGGGGTGGACCACTCCCTACCCACGGTCCGTCGCATTCCAGCACAGCCGGGGAATCCCAACAAGGGCCGCAGGAACCAGGCCCCCGGCGCTACCGACCGCTTGCGCGATCTTACGGACTGTGCGGTAACCGGACCGGAATACCGCCCTTTTCGGACACTCGCCGGAGACATGCCAAGCGGGCCGGGGGTCGGGAAGAGTCACAGACCTTACGGAATGCCCCTTATCGGCGGAATGTCGGAAAATCCCGGTGCGGCGATATGTCGGATATCTGCGCTTTGCTCTGTATTTTGTGAGCAAAATCACAGCCCAATGTGTAGCTTTGGTCACGGTCTCTGTGGAATGAGATCTCGTAACCTGGCTGTCTCCGGAGCACGGCCCCGATCAGCCTGCCCAGAACCCCTCCGAATCAATCGGAATCCATCAGGCCGGTGCCGATCCGCCGCGATCAGCCCGGCCCATGACCACGAGGTGCTCTCGATGTCCCAGGCGAAGAACGCCACCAAGTCCACGCTGTCCTGCCGCCCCACGGCGAACCCGCGCCGGACGACGCTGGCCTCGGTCGAGGACTTCAGCAAGATCCCGGGCGCCCGCAAGCCCGAGGACGTCGTGACCTACGGCACCGAGCTGCCGGCCGCCACCGCCAACCCGCGCCGCACCCAGCTGATGGTGGCCCCGGTCGTCGTCGTGCGGGACTGACCCCGCAGCGTTCCACCGAGGGCGCCGTCGTCACACACCGGTGGCGGCGGCGCCCGCTGTGACTCGCCCGCTGTGACTCGCCCGCTCGCCTCCGGGGCGCTCCGGCCCGGTGCCGACGGTCGGCGCTCCCTCGCTCGTTCCTCGCTTCTCCCTCTCGGCACCGGCGCGGGGGTGTACCACGCCGCCCTCCGGGGCGCTGCGAGTGGGAGGGCGCGTATTCGCCCCGACCGTCCTGAACAGGGGCAAAGCGGTCAGCCGGGGCCCCACGCGATAGCCTGGAGGCCGATTGACGGGGCCGCGCCCACTGCGGGCGGCGCCCCCACCAGCGCCCGGGCGCGCCCCGGGCGGCCGACGAAGCGAGGGGTAGCCCAGCCGTGCGCATTGCCAGGTTTTCCGTCCGGGAAGGGAGCCCTGCCGCCGGCAGCGTCTCCTTCGGCGTGGTGGAGGGAGACCCTTCCCAGCCCGACTCGCTGGTCGTCCACGCGCTGGCCGGCCACCCGTTCGGCCAGCCCCAGCCCACCGGTGAGAGTTACCGCTTCCAGGACGTCCGGCTGCTCAGCCCGATGCTCCCGAACAAGATCGTGGCGGTCGGCCGCAACTACGCGGCGCACGCGGCGGAGCTGGGCAACGACGTCCCGGACGTCCCGCTCACCTTCTTCAAGCCGTCCACCTCGGTGATCGGCCCGACCGAGAGCATCGCCTACCCGCCGTTCTCCTCGGACGTCCACCACGAGGCGGAACTCGCCGTGGTGATCGGCCGGATGTGCCGCGAGGTGCCGCTGGACCGGGTGCCCGAGGTGATCCTCGGCTACACCTGCGCCAACGACGTCACCGCCCGGGACGTCCAGCAGCGCGAGGGCCAGTGGGCCCGGGCCAAGGGCTTCGACACGGCCTGCCCGCTGGGCCCGTGGATCGAGACCGACCTCGACCCGGGCGACCTCGCGATCACCTGCACGGTCAACGGCGAGCTCCGCCAGACCGGCCGCACCTCCCTGATGATCCGCTCGGTCGCCGAGCTGATCGTCCACATCTCCGAGGCCATGACGCTGCTGCCCGGCGACGTCATCCTCACCGGCACGCCCGCAGGGGTGGGCCCGCTCAACGTCGGCGACGAGGTCGCCGTCTCCATCGAAGGCATCGGCACTCTCACCAACAAGGTGATCAAGCGTGGCTAACACTGACCCGGCCGTCCGGGTTCGCTTCTGTCCGTCCCCGACCGGCAACCCCCACGTGGGGATGGTCCGCACGGCCCTCTTCAACTGGGCCTACGCCCGCCACAACGGCGGCACGCTGGTCTTCCGGATCGAGGACACCGACTCCGCCCGCGACTCCGAGGAGTCGTACGACCAGCTGCTCGACGCCATGAGCTGGCTCGGCCTGGACTGGGACGAGGGCCCGGAGGTCGGCGGGCCGCACGCGCCGTACCGCCAGTCGCAGCGGATGGACATCTACGCCGATGTCGCCCGCCGCCTCCACGAGGCCGGCCACGCCTACCACTGCTACTGCTCCACCGAGGAGCTGGACGCCCGCCGGGAGGCCGCCCGCGCGGCCGGCAAGCCCTCCGGCTACGACGGCCACTGCCGTGAGCTGACGGACGAGCAGGTGGCGGTCTACAAGCTGGAGAAGCGCGAGCCGATCCTGCGCTTCCGGATGCCCGACAAGACCATCAGCTTCGACGACCTGGTCCGCGGCACGCTCACCTTCGAGCCCGAGAACGTGCCGGACTACGGCATCGTCCGGGCCAACGGCGCCCCGCTGTACACCCTGGTCAACCCGGTGGACGACGCCCTGATGGGCATCACCCACGTGCTGCGCGGCGAGGACCTGCTGTCCTCCACCCCGCGGCAGATCGCGCTGTACGCCGCGCTCGCCGAGATCGGCGTCGGCAACGGCACCACCCCGCGCTTCGGCCACCTGCCGTACGTGATGGGGGAGGGCAACAAGAAGCTCTCCAAGCGCGACCCGCAGTCCTCGCTCAACATGTACCGCGAGCGCGGCTTCATCCGCGAGGGCCTGCTCAACTACCTGTCCCTGCTGGGCTGGTCGCTGACCGACGACCGCGACCTGTTCGACATGGACGAGATGGTCGCCGCCTTCGACGTCACCAAGGTGAACGCCAACCCGGCCCGCTTCGACCTGAAGAAGTGCGAGGCGATCAACGCCGAGCACGTCCGCCGGCTGGCCCCGGAGGACTTCGTCCGCCGCCTGGTGCCGTTCCTCCAGGGTGCCGAGCTGCTGCCGGCCGAGCCCACCGCCGAGCAGCTGGACCTGCTCGCCAAGGTGGCGCCGCTCACCCAGGAGCGGATGGTCGTGCTGAGCGAGATCGTGAACATGGCCGGCTTCCTGTTCGTGGCGCCGGAGAAGTTCGCCCTGGACCCGGACGACGCGGCCAAGGTGCTCACCGCGGACGCCCGCCCGGTGCTGGAGGCCAGCATCAAGGCGCTGGAGGAGCTCGCGGACTTCACCCCGGAGCCGATCCAGGCGGCGCTGCGGGAGGCGCTGGTGGACGGGCTGGGCATCAAGCCCAAGTTCGCCTTCACGCCGCTGCGGGTGGCCGTCACCGGCCGCCGGGTCTCCCCGCCGCTGTTCGAGTCCATGGAGCTGCTGGGACGCCCGGAGACGCTGCGCAGGCTGCGGGCCGCCCTGGACGCCCTGCCGGCCGCCTGAGCGGGCCGCCGAGCAGGCCGCGGGCCCGGCTTCGTGCCGGGCCCGCGGCGTACCCGGACGTCACCCGCGGGCCCCCCGGCCGCTGCCTGGGGTTATCGATTTTGGAGCCTGGGCCGACGTCGGGTAATGTTCTTTCTGCGCCGCCCGGGAGGGAACGGACGAGGGAGCGAAAGCCCCTCGGAAGGGACCGACCGAGAGGCGCAACGCCTGAGGAAGGCCCGCAGGGGCTCAACTCTGGTGGGGTATGGTGTAATTGGCAGCACGAGTGATTCTGGTTCATTTAGTCTAGGTTCGAGTCCTGGTACCCCAGCGCAGTACGTCAGTACGGCACACAAAAGAAGATCAAGCCCCCGTTGTGTAGCGGCCTAGCACGCTGCCCTCTCACGGCAGTAGCGCCGGTTCGAATCCGGTCGGGGGTACTGGTCCCGCAAGGGATCACCTGGAAAGCCCCCGTTGTGTAGCGGCCTAGCACGCTGCCCTCTCACGGCAGTAGCGCCGGTTCGAATCCGGTCGGGGGTACTGGTCCCGCAAGGGATCGCCAGGAAGCCCCCGTTGTGTAGCGGCCTAGCACGCTGCCCTCTCACGGCAGTAGCGCCGGTTCGAATCCGGTCGGGGGTACTTCAGAGCAGGAAGCCGGTGGGCTCGCCCATCGGCCCTTGCTTTGTGTTGGGGTATGGTGTAATTGGCAGCACGAGTGATTCTGGTTCATTTAGTCTAGGTTCGAGTCCTGGTACCCCAGCCAGAAAATGGAAAGACCCCGGTTCCGGGGTCTTTTTCGTTTTGCGTCGAAGGTCCTCGAAAGGGCCCCACCCGGTCGCGGGTGGGGCCCTTTCGGCGTTCCCGGGGCCTGCTGCGGGAGCGGTCGGCCGGGGGCCGGCGCCGTCCCCGCACTGCCCCTGCGCCGGCCCTTGCACCGCTCCTGCGCCGGCCCTTGCACCGCCCCCGCGCTGTCCATGCGCTAAGACTGCGGTCTCACTCCGCGAGACACAAGTTCAATCTCCGGCGAAAAGCGCCACCCTGGACGGGAGCGGCCCGGGAGTCTCAGGGCGGCGCACACGCTTTGACCTCGACACACGAGAAGGCCGGCAACGCGGCCGGCTGGAGGGAATCCGATGGGACGGACACTCGCAGAGAAGGTCTGGGACGACCACGTCGTGCGGCGTGCGGAGGGCGAACCCGACCTCCTCTTCATCGACCTGCACCTGCTCCACGAGGTCACCAGCCCGCAGGCCTTCGACGGGCTGCGGCTGGCCGGCCGCACGGTCCGCCGCACCGACCTGACGATCGCCACCGAGGACCACAACACCCCCACCCTGGACATCGACAAGCCGATCGCCGACCCGGTCTCCAAGGTGCAGCTGGAGACCCTGCGCAGGAACGCCGCCGAGTTCGGCGTCCGGATCCACTCGCTCGGCGACGTCGAGCAGGGCGTCGTGCACGTCGTCGGCCCCCAGCTCGGCCTGACCCAGCCCGGCATGACCGTGGTCTGCGGTGACTCCCACACCTCGACCCACGGCGCCTTCGGCGCGCTGGCGTTCGGCATCGGCACCAGCCAGGTCGAGCACGTGCTGGCCACCCAGACCCTGCCGCTGGCGCCGTTCCGGACGATGGCGGTCACCGTCGAGGGCGAACTGCCCGAGGGCGTCACCGCCAAGGACCTGATCCTGGCCGTCATCACGAAGATCGGCACCGGCGGCGGCCAGGGCTACGTCCTGGAGTACCGCGGTTCGGCGATCCGGAGCCTGTCCATGGAGGCCCGGATGACCGTCTGCAACATGTCGATCGAGGCCGGCGCCCGGGCCGGCATGATCGCCCCGGACGAGACCACCTTCGCGTACCTGGAGGGCCGCCCGCACGCCCCGAAGGGCGAGGACTGGGACGCCGCCGTCGCGTACTGGAAGACCCTGGGCACCGACGAGGACGCGGTCTTCGACCACGAGATCTTCATCGACGCGAGCGAGCTGACCCCGTTCGTCACCTGGGGCACCAACCCCGGCCAGGGTGCCCCGCTGGGCGCGAACGTGCCGGACCCGGCCTCCTTCGCCGACCCGCAGGAGCGCCTGGCCGCCGAGAACGCCCTGACGTACATGGGCCTGGAGGCCGGCACCCCGCTGCGCGAGGTGAAGGTCGACGCGGTCTTCGTCGGCTCCTGCACCAACGGCCGGATCGAGGACCTGCGGGCCGCCGCGGCCGTCGTGGAGGGCCGCCGGATCGCCGACGGCGTACGGATGCTGGTGGTCCCCGGGTCCGTCCGGGTCGCCCTCCAGGCCGTCGAGGAGGGCCTGGACAAGGTGTTCACCGCGGCCGGCGCCGAGTGGCGCCACGCGGGCTGCTCGATGTGCCTGGGCATGAACCCCGACCAGCTCGCCCCCGGGGAGCGCTGCGCCTCCACCTCGAACCGCAACTTCGAGGGCCGGCAGGGCAAGGGCGGCCGCACCCACCTGGTCTCCCCGCAGGTCGCCGCCGCGACCGCCGTCCTGGGCCGTCTCGCGGCCCCCGCCGACCTGACCGCCGACGTCGCTGCCGTGGAGGCCTGAGCCATGGAGAAGTTCACCACCCACACCGGCCGGGCCGTCCCGCTGCGCCGCAGCAACGTGGACACCGACCAGATCATCCCCGCCCACTGGCTCAAGAAGGTCACCCGATCCGGTTTCGAGGGCGGCCTGTTCGAGGCCTGGCGCAAGGACGAGTCGTTCATCCTCAACCGGCCCGAGCGGCAGGGCGCCACGGTCCTGGTGGCCGGCCCCGAGTTCGGTACCGGGTCCTCCCGGGAGCACGCCGTCTGGGCGCTCCAGAACTACGGCTTCCACGCGGTCATCTCGTCGCGCTTCGCCGACATCTTCCGGGGCAACTCCCTGAAGAACGGCCTGCTGACGGTCGTCCTGCCGCAGGAGACCGTCGAGCGGCTCTGGGTGATCACTGAGAGTGACCCCTCGGCCGAGATCACCGTCGACCTGGAGGCGCGCGAAGTGCGTGCCGAGGGCGTCACGGCGGCCTTCGAACTGGACGACAACGTCCGGTGGCGGCTGCTCAACGGCCTGGACGACATCAGCATCACGCTGCGGAACGAGGCCGACATCGCGGCCTTCGAGGCGACCCGTCCGGCGTTCAAGCCCCGTACTCTGCCCGTCCCCTGAGTTCCCTTCAGAACAAGCATTCTGACGATCCGCCGGATGGCCCGCGCCCCCCTCGGGGGGGCCGGGCCATCCGTCGTTCCGGAGCACGAGTTAGCGCCGGGGGCCGCCCCGGATTGCCCATTTGGCTTTGCGGAAGAGGGCCCCGCGCAAGTACAACTGCGGGTAGATGGCACAATCAGTACATGCACCGGCACCATGAACCTCCGTACGCGGGCGGCGAACCCGCGGCTGAGGACTCCATGGGCCGGCCATCCGAACGCCGAATTGACGATCGGCCGGACGTCACCTCCGCGCCAGCTGAGGGGCCGGACGACCAGGAAGTCGCAGCGCTCTACGCGCTCGTGGCCGAGCGGTTGAAGCAAGCTCACGACCGCGTGCATGCGCTGAACGTGTCTGCCGATGCAAAGACCGCTCTCACCCGTCAACTCCTCATCGTCACCGAGGCCGCCAAGCGCGATCTTCCGGAGGCGGCAAGGCGGTTGAGTCGCTTTGTACATGACCTCGACGAGGGGCCCCCGCCGCTCGACTGAGGTCGCCGACGCGCAAATCCATTGCGACACTAGGGTGATTCGCGCGTTTGGTAATTGAAAGTCCGCAGATACATACCTAACGTGCGAAAAGAACGGATGGAATCATCCGGCGCCCGTTTCCGAAGGGGAAGACGTGAACAAGGCTCAGCTTGTCGAAGCGGTGGCCGAGCAGCTGGGCGGTCGCAAGGCTGCCGCAGAGGCCGTCGACGCAGTGCTCGACACCATGGTCCGTGCCGTTGTGGCCGGTGACCGGGTTTCGGTCACCGGGTTCGGCACCTTCGAGAAGGTGGAGCGCTCCGCGCGCTTCGCCCGCAACCCGCAGACCGGCGAGCGGGTCAAGGTCAAGAAGACCTCGGTCCCGCGCTTCCGTCCCGGCCAGGGCTTCAAGGACCTGGTCAGCGGCAGCAAGAAGCTGCCGAAGGAAGGCCCCTCGGTGAAGAAGGCCCCCAAGGGCTCCCTCACCCCGGGCAAGAGCGGCGTCGCCGCCACCCCGGCCGCCAAGCGCGCCGCCACCAAGCGCTCCGCCGCTGCCGCCGCCGCTCCGGCCACCAAGAAGGCCGCCGCCAAGAAGACGGCGACCACGGCCGCCGCCAAGAAGACGGCCACCCCGGCCGCCGCCAAGAAGACCACGGCCACCGCCAAGAAGAGCGCCGCGAAGACCACGGCCGCGAAGACCACCGCCGCCAAGAAGACCACGGCGACCGCGACCAAGGCCGCCGCGACCAAGAAGACGGCCGCGGCGAAGAAGGCGACCACCACGGCCGCCGCCAAGAAGACCACGGCCACCGCCAAGAAGGCGACCGCCACGGCCAAGAAGACGGCGCCGGCGAAGAAGACCGCCACCCGCAAGACCACCGCGCGCAAGACCTCTGCCAAGTAAGGTCCCCGCGCGACCGTCCCAGGACGGCCTTCGGCACAGAGCCGCGGCACCCCCTCCCGTGAATTCACGGAGACCGGTCGCCGCGGCTCTTTCGATTTCCGGGCGCTTAGTCAGGATTCGACGGCGCGCGGCGGTGCGGGGGCGGGCCCGTACGGCGCGGCGCGGGTGGGCCGTCAGCCCTCGGCGGGATCGGGGAAGGTCTGCAGCGTCACGAAGACCACCCGGCGGGCCTCGCCGGCGCCCTCGGTGCGGATCCGCACCCGCTGGCCGGGGCGCAGCAGCCGCAGGCCCCCGGCGTCGAAGGCGGCCGCGTCGAACGGCACCGGGGTCCCGTCGTCGAGCAGCACGGAGCCGGCCCGGGTGGCGGGGTCGAAGGTGAACGCGGTGGCCTGCATGCGAGCAGCATAGCGAGCGGGCCGGTCCGGACCGGGGAGCAGGCCGAGGTCGGGCCGGGGCGGGCTCAGGACGCGCTCAGGACGAGTTCCGGACAGGCTCAGGACAGGCTCAGGCGGGCGAACAGCGTGCTGGTGTGCGGGCCGAGGCCGAGCGCCGCGGCCTCGTCGAGGTCCGTCCCGGTGTCCACGTCCCGGCGCACCGACTCCACGTCCGCGAGCCGCAGTTCGAGCGCCCCGCCGGCCGCGTGCCGGGCCCGCGAGCCGTCCCCGAAGGCGGGGGAGAGCGGGCGGCCCGGGGCGCAGGCGAGCAGGGTGGTGCCGAGGCCGGGGGAGTCCGCCAGGAAGGCCCGGCCGTCCGGGGGCACCGCGCCCAGCACCCGGGCCAGTTCGGCCGCGCGCAGCGCCGGGAGGTCCGCCGAGAGCGCCGCCAGCGGGGACCGCGGAGCCAGCGCCAGGGCGCTCGCGGCGCCGTGCGCCAGCGCCCGGTTGAGGCCGCCGCCGGGCTCGTCGGCGACCACCAGGGCGCCCAGCGCGGCCAGCCGGGCGCCGGCCGCGGCATCGCGGGTGACCACCAGGACCCGGTCGACGCCCGGGGTGGCCAGGGCGGCGGTGACGGTGTCGAGGGCGAAGGACAGTGCCAGGTCAGCCCGGTGCGGCCCGGCGTACGGGGCCAGTCTGCTCTTGGCCAGGGCGAGCGGCTTGAGCGGAAGCACCAGCGACCAGCCGGCCGTGGGTGCGGGGGGCGCGACGGGCCCGCTGGGGCGTACGGTGTCCTGGGTCATCGGCGTCATTGTGTCGCCGGTGCCGGAGCCCTCGCCAGGCCGTCCGAGCTGTGCGGACGTGCGTTTGATCACGCCCGCCGGGCGGGTTGGCGCGGTTGCTCGACAGCCGGTGAGCGGGCGGGCGACACTGTTCCGCGCCCGTGGCCCGGGCACCGTTCGACACGGTGCGCGGCGCCGGGACGCATGACCGCGGTAATCCGTGCCGCATCGGATGAGAAGGAGCTGGGGTGGCCCGCCGCTCGTACGCCAAGTTCGGCAACGCCGACTACGGCATCTGGTACCGCTTCGCGGCCGTGCTGGTGAAACCGGTGACAACCGCCCTGGTGAAGCCCGACTGGCGGGGCTGGGAGCACATTCCGAAGAACGGCGGCTTCATCGCCGCGGTGAACCACAATTCGATCATCGATCCGGTGATCTACGCGCACTGGCAGTACAACAGCGGACGTCCGCCGCGGATTCTCGGCAAGTCCTCGCTGTTCTCGATCCCCTTCATCGGATTCATGCTGCGCAAGACCGGCCAGATTCCGGTGTTCCGCGAGTCCACCGACGCCGCGCAGGCGTTCCGGGCCGCGATCGACGCGGTCAACGGCGGCCAGTGCGTGCAGTTCTACCCGGAGGGCACGCTCACCCGGGACCCGGACCTGTGGCCGATGACCGGCAAGAGCGGGGTCGCCCGGGTCGCGCTGATGACCGGTGCGCCGGTCATCCCGGTGGCGCACTGGGGCGCCCACGAGATCATCCCGCCGTACGGCCGGCCCGGTTTCGGGAAGGGCAGGTTCAACCTCTTCCCGCGGCACCGGGTCACGGTCGCGGCCGGGCCCGCGGTGGACCTGAGCAGGTACCGGGGGCAGGAGCTCACCGCCCAGGTGCTCGCCGACGCGACCGAGGACATCATGGCGGCGATCACCGCCGTGCTGGCCGAGGTCCGGGGCGAGGAGCCGCCGGCCGAGCGCTACGACATGCGCAGGGCCGCCCGGGAGCGGGCCGCCGCCGCGCTGGCCGAGCGCCGGCACGCCAAGGGCGAGCGGGGCAAGGGCACCGAGGAGGCCGGCAAGTGACCCGCTGCGCCGTGATGGGGACCGGCTCCTGGGGCACCGCGTTCGCGATGGTGCTCGCCGACGCGGGCTGCGAGGTCGTGCTGTGGGCCCGCCGCCAGGAGCTGGTGGACGCCGTCAACTCCACCCACGAGAACCCGGACTACCTGCCCGGCGTCCGGCTGCCCGACACCGTGCGGGCCACCACCGACGCCGCCGAGGCGCTGGCCGGCGCCGACTTCGCGGTGCTGGTGGTGCCCTCGCAGACGCTGCGCGACAACCTGGCCGCCTGGACGCCGCTGATCGAGCCGCAGACCGTGCTGGTGAGCCTGATGAAGGGCATCGAACTCGGCACCGCCAAGCGGATGAGCGAGGTGATCGACGAGGTCACCGGGGTCGGTCCGGAGCGCGTCGCGGTGGTCAGCGGGCCCAACCTGGCCAAGGAGATCGCCAACCGGCAGCCCGCGGCCAGCGTGGTCGCCTGCTCGGACGAGGCGGTCGCCAAGCGGCTCCAGGCGGCCTGCCACACGCCGTACTTCCGGCCGTACACCAACACCGACGTGGTGGGCTGCGAACTCGGCGGCGCGGTCAAGAACGTGATCGGCCTGGCGGTCGGCATGGCGGCCGGCATGGGGCTCGGCGACAACACCAAGGCGACCCTGATCACCCGCGGGCTGGCCGAGACCACCCGGCTCGGCGAGGTGCTGGGCGCGGACCCGCACACCTTCGCGGGCCTCGCCGGGATGGGCGACCTGGTGGCCACCTGCTCCTCGCCGCTGTCGCGCAACAACACCTTCGGCATGAACCTGGGCCGGGGCATGTCGCTGGCGGAGACCATCGCGGCCACCCGGCAGACCGCCGAGGGCGTCAAGTCCTGCGAGTCGGTGCTGGACCTGGCCCGGCGCAGCGGGGTCGACATGCCGATCGTCGAGGCCGTGGTGGACGTGGTGCACAACGGGCGGCCGACCCAGGAGGTGCTGCGGGCGCTGATGTCGCGTTCGGCGAAGGCGGAGCGGCGCTGAGTCCGGCGGGTCGCGGGCCGACCGGACCGGGCGGCGCACGGCCGGTTGCCCGGCGCCGCTGACTTTCCGGAAACATCCCGCACGGTAGTCTCAAACCCGATATGAGCATCGAACAGACCTCCCCGAACCGGCCTGACCGGAAGCCGCGCGTCGCGCTGGTCTTCGGCGGGCGCAGCTCCGAGCACGCGATCTCGGTCTCCACCGCGGGCAGTGTGCTCAGGGCGATCGACCGCGACAAGTACGACGTGCTGCCGATCGGCATCACGCACGAGGGCCGCTGGGCGCTGACCAGCGACGAGCCGGCCCGGATGGCCATCACCGACGGCAGGCTGCCGGACGTGGCGCACGTCGCCGAGGGCGTCGACGGCCAGGTCGCGCTGCCGGTCGCCCCGGGCAACCGCGAGGTGGTCCTGACCGAGCCGGGCAGCGCCCCCAAGGCGCTCGGCGAGGTCGACGTGGTGTTCCCGCTGCTGCACGGCCCGTGGGGCGAGGACGGCACGCTCCAGGGCCTGCTGGAGCTCTCCGGCGTCCCGTACGTCGGCAACGGCGTGCTGGCCAGCGCGGCCGGCATGGACAAGGAGTTCGCCAAGCGGATCCTGGCCTCGCACGGTCTGGACGTCGGCCGCTACACCATCGTGCGACCGCGCGAGTGGGAGTCCGAGGCGGGCCGCGCGGCGGTGCGCGAGCGGGCCGCCGAGCTGGGCCTGCCGCTGTTCGTGAAGCCCTGCCGGGCCGGCTCCAGCATCGGCATCACCAAGGTGAAGGACCTGGCCGACCTCGACGCCGCGATCGAGGAGGCCCGTCGGCACGACCCCAAGCTGATCATCGAGGCGGGCGTCACCGGCCGCGAGATCGAGTGCGGGGTGCTGGAGTTCGAGGACGGCCCGCGGGCCAGCGTGGCCGGCGAGATCCTGGTCGGCGACGGCTTCGACTTCTACGACTTCGAGGCCAAGTACATCGACTCCTCGGACGTGAGGATCCCCGCGGACCTGACCGCCGGGGAGCTCGCCGAGATCCAGCGCCAGGCGGTCGAGGCCTTCGAGGCGCTCGGCTGCGAGGGCCTGGCCCGGGTGGACTTCTTCCTGCTGGAGGACGGCACCTGGATGATCAACGAGATCAACACCATGCCCGGCTTCACCCCGATCTCGGCCTACCCGAAGATGTGGGAGGCCAGCGGCGTCTCGTACCCGGAACTGATCGACCGGCTGCTCGGGACGGCGCTGCGGCGCTCGACCGGACTGCGCTGACGGGCACTGCGACGGAGGGCGGGCCGGGAAGCTCCCGGCCCGCCCTCGGTACGTCGCCGGTGGCCGACGCCCGGCTCAGCCAGGGACGTTGGCCTTGACCGCGCCGCTCAGGGCGGCCGCCGGATCGAAGGGGTTCCGCGCGGCCCCGGCCGGGACGGTCACCTCGACGTAGGCGGCACGCATGGTCGTCACGAAGCGGTAGCCGCCGTCGGCGAGCTTCTGCGACCACCAGGTGACGTCGTCGACGCTCGGGGACCAGTCCGCGGCGTGGTCGCCGTCCAGCTCCTCCGGCCGGTCGATGCCGCAGCGCAGCACCGTCCGGGGCGAACCGCCCCAGGCGGCCACGTACGGCGAGGCGGGCGACGGGTCCCGGCGGGCCTGCCCGAGCAGTTCGGCGGGCAGCGCGGCGGCGAGCGCCCGGCAGTACCCGGCCGCCCGGCCGCTCGGCCGCGGGACCTCGACCTTCGGGTCGGCCGGGCCCCAGCTGCCGAGCAGCACCACGACCGTGCAGGTCAGCGCGACGGGCAGGGCCAGCCAGCGGACCGGGGCCGGCAGGGCGGTGAGCGCCTTGGGGACGCGCAGTTCTCTGGCCACCCGCCGATGGTAACCGGGGCCCTGGCGCCCGGGACTTACCGGTGCGCCGACTCAGAGGTGCACCACGGGGCAGGTGAGGGTGCGGGTGATGCCCTCGACCTTCTGGACCCGGGCCACCACCATGCGGCCCAGCTCGTCCACCGTCTCGGCCTCGGCCTTGACGATCACGTCGTAGGGACCGGTGACGTCCTCGGCGCTGAGCACGCCGGGGATCTCGGAGATGGTCCGGGCCACGGCGGTGGCCTTCCCGACCTCGGTCTGGATCAGGATGTATGCCTGTACCACGGGGACCTCCCGGCGGGCGGTTAGGGGATCGCCGCCGTGATCGCCCGGGTCAGGCGCGTGGGTGGGACGGGCTCACCGGCAGTCTGATCACCACGCTACCGCGCAGCGGGCCGGGGAGGGGAGACCCCGGGGCCCCGGAAGGGCGTACGCTGCGCGCGGGGGAGCGCGACGGGGGCCCAACCGGATGGAAACGCGAGAGGACGGCAGATGCAGGGGACCGTGG
Source organism: Kitasatospora sp. NPDC114501 (assembly GCF_055633695.1). Lineage (NCBI taxonomy): Bacteria > Bacillati > Actinomycetota > Actinomycetes > Kitasatosporales > Streptomycetaceae > Kitasatospora > Kitasatospora sp. NPDC114501. Next base: position 586,164 of record NZ_JBVKDS010000002.1, read on the forward strand.
GCGAGCTCGGCGAGTTCGGCCTCATCAGGGAGCTGACCGCCCGGGTACCGCTCACCGACGCGGTCGACCTCGGCCCGGGTGACGACGCCGCGGTGGTGCGGGCTCCGGACGGCCGGGTGGTGGCGACCACGGACGTCCTGATCGAGAACCGGCACTTCCGCCGGGACTGGTCCACCGCCTACGACGTGGGCCGCAAGGCCGCCGCCCAGAACCTCGCCGACGTGGCCGCGATGGGGGCGGTGCCGACCGCCATACTGCTCGGCCTGGTCGCCCCCGCGGACCTGCCGACCACCTGGGCCACCGAGTTGATGGACGGGCTGCGCGACGAGTGCCAGGTGGCCGGGGCGACGGTGGTCGGCGGCGACGTGGTGCGCGGCGACACCGTCACGCTCGCCATCACGGCGCTCGGCGACCTCCAGGGGCGTGCGGCGGTGACACGCGCCGGCGCGCAGGTCGGCGACGTGGTCGCGGTGACCGGCTGGCTCGGCTGGTCGGCCGCCGGCCTCACCGTCCTCCAGCGCGGCTTCCGCTCCCCGCGCGCCTTCGTCGAGGCGCACCGCCGGCCCGAACCGCCGTACCACGCGGGCCCGGCGGCGGCCGAGTTGGGCGCGACCTCGATGATCGACGTGAGCGACGGGCTGGTCGCCGACCTCGGCCACGTGGCCCGGGCCAGCGAGGTGGACATCGACCTCAAGGCCGCCGACTTCGACGTCCCGGCGCAGATGGCCGACATCGGCCAGGCGGTCGGAGTGGACCCGTTGGTCTGGGTGCTCTCCGGCGGCGAGGACCACGCGATCGTGGCCACCTTCCCGCGCGGGGTCCAACTCCCGGCCCGCTGGCGGGTGGTGGGTGAGGTGACCGGCCGCCCGACGGGCAGCCGCGGCGGCCGGGTGACGGTCGACGGCGCACCCTGGGACCGGGTCGGCGGCTGGGACCACTTCGCCGAGTAGCGCGCGGCCCGCGCGGATCCCCGTACGGCGGGCGGCGCGTGACGCTCCGGTGCGTGCGGGGGACGGGCGTCGCGGGTGCGTTGTGCGTAGGCTTTGCGGCATCCCGGCCCCGCCCGTCCGACGCGGGTGGTCCGAACCCTGCGAGCGGGAGCACACCAGACATGCGCATCGGTGTACTGACCAGCGGCGGCGACTGCCCCGGCCTCAACGCGGTGATCCGCTCGGTGGTGCACCGGGGCACCGACGTCCACGGGGACGAGATCGTCGGCATCCTGGACGGCTTCCTCGGGCTGATCGAGGGCCGTGCCAGGACGGTCACCCACGACGACGTCACCGGCCTGCTCACCCTCGGCGGCACCGTCCTGGGCTCGGCCCGGGTGCGGCGGGACCGGATCGCCTGGGCGGTGGAGAACGCCAAGGCGCTGGCCCGGGAGATCGGCATCGACGCGCTGATCGCGATCGGCGGCGAGGGGACGCTGACCGCCGCCAAGCTGTTCAGCGACGCCGGACTGCCCGTGGTCGGGGTGCCGAAGACCATCGACAACGACATCGCCGCCACCGACGTGACCTTCGGCTTCGACACCGCGGTGCACGTCGCGACCGAGGCGATCGACCGGCTGAAGACCACCGCCGAGTCCCACCAGCGCGTCATGGTGGTCGAGTTGATGGGACGGCACACCGGCTGGATCACCCTCACCGCGGGCATGGCGGGCGGTGCGCACGGCATCCTGATCCCGGAGAAGCCCTTCGACATCGAGGCGGTGGCCCGGATAATCGAGGACCGCTTCGCGCGCGGCAAGAAGTTCGCCATCATCGCCGTCGCCGAGGGCGCCTCCCCGGTGCCCGGCACCATGCGCTTCGACCACGGCGAGGTCGACCAGTACGGCCACCGGACGTTCGGCGGGATCGGCAACCGGCTCGCCCACGAGCTGGAGAACCTGCTCGGCAAGGAGGCCCGCCCGGTCATCCTCGGCCACGTCCAGCGCGGCGGCACCCCGACCGCCCGGGACCGGGTGCTCGCCACCCGGTTCGGCTGGCACGCGGTGGAGGCCGTCCACCAGGGGGCGTTCGGGCACTTCACCGCGCTGCGCCGGACCGGCATCGAACTGCTGCCGATCGGCGACGCGGTGACCCGGCTGAAGACGGTGCCGCGGGACCGCTGGGTGGAGTCCGAGGCGGTGCTCTGAACCACCGCGGGTAGGTTGGGGACCATGTCCACCACCGCACCTCCCCGCGTGCTCACCGTCGCCGGCTCCGACTCCGGCGGCGGCGCCGGCATCCAGGCCGACCTCAAGGCGATGCTCGCCCTCGGCGTCCACGGCATGAGCGTGATCACCGCCGTCACCGCGCAGAACTCGCTCGGCGTCCAGGGCTACTGGGAACTGCCCGCCGAAGCCGTCCGGGCGCAGTTCCGCAGCGTGGTGGACGACATCGGGGTGCAGGCCGTGAAGACCGGCATGCTCGCCTCGGTCGAACTCGTCGAGACCGTCGCCGAACTGCTCGCCGGGGTGGACGCCCCGGTGGTGGTCGACCCGGTCGGGGTCTCCAAGCACGGGGACGCGCTGCTGGTCGCCGAGGCCGTCGCCACCGTCCGGGAGAAGCTGCTGCCGGTCGCCACCCTGGCCACCCCCAACCTCCACGAGGTGACCCAGCTCACCGGGCTGACCGTCGAGGACGAGTCGCAGATGCTGGACGCCGCCAGGGCGCTGGTCGACCTCGGGCCGCGCTGGGCGCTGGTCAAGGGCGGCCACCTGCCGGGCGAGGCCGCCGACCTGCTGTACGGCGGGCCGGACGAGGTGCACTGGTTCCGGGCGCCGCGCTACGACAACCGGCACACCCACGGCACCGGCTGCACCCTGGCCAGCGCGATCGCGGCCGGCCTGGCCAAGGGCGAGCCGCTGCCGCGGGCCGTGGCCTCGGCCAAGGAGTACGTCACCGGCGCGATCGCCGGGGGCTTCGCCCTGGGCGCCGGCATCGGCCCGGTCGACCACGCCTGGCGCTGGCGCTGAGCGGCCACCGGCGCCGCACGGCCGGAAGGCCGGAGGGCCGGGAAGAACAGTGGTGGGCGGGCTCCTGGGAGGAGTCCGCCCACCACTGGTGAGTCCGGAAAGCGGCGTAGCCGGCCACGGAAACAGCGAAGCCGGTTCATCCGAGGATGAACCGGCTCACTGGAGGACCGGCTTGCCGGTCTGCGCGTCAGCGCGAGACCTTACCGGCCTTGATGCACGAGGTGCAGACGTTGAGCCGCTTCGGCGTCCGCCCAATCACAGCGCGCACCGTCTGGATGTTGGGGTTCCAACGACGGGGGGTACGGCGGTGAGAGTGGGAGATGCTGTTGCCGAAGCCCGGCCCCTTGCCGCAGACGTCGCAGTTGGCAGCCACAGGAGTCACTCCAAGACTTCAGATCAGATACTTTCGAAAACCCCGCTCAGCCACCGGAACACTCACGTGAACCAGACCGGTCAAGGGGGGTGAGCCTGGACGGTTCCAGGCAACCGGAAGAGCATACAACGCTTGCTTCCGTCCCACGAAACTACCATGACCGGCCGAGTGATCGCTCCGGTCGCCGGTCCGGACGGCCCTCCCCGGCCCCCGATAACCTGCCGGTATCACCCCTCGCCGTCGGCCCCGCAATGTGCCGCTGCCCCTCGGGCGACCGCGGCGTCACATCCGGAGGAGACCTGGTGCTGCACACGCTCGACGCCCCGGCCGTGCGCACCTGGTGCCAGCTCGCCCTGCGCGCGCTCGGCCAGGCCCGCGAGGAGATCGACGCGCTCAACGTCTATCCCGTCCCGGACGGCGACACCGGCACCAACCTCTACCTGACCGTCGAGTCCGCCGCCGCCGAGGTGGAGAGCCGCTTCGCCGACCCCACCGTCGACCCGGCCCCCGGGCTGGCCGACACGGTCCGGGCGATGGCCCGCGGCGCGCTGGTCGGCGCCCGCGGGAACTCCGGGGTGATCCTCGCCCAGTGGCTGCGCGGCACCGCCGAGACGCTGGCCGAGGGCGGAGGCGCCGAACAGCTGCGGGCCGCCCTGCAACGGGCCGCCGACTCCGCCTACCAGGCCGTCGCGGAGCCCGTCGAGGGCACCCTGCTGACCGTCGCCCGGGTCGCCGCCCGGGAGGCCGTCCGCGCCGGGGACGGGCTCGCGCAGGTCGCCGACACCGCCTACCGGGCCGCCCGGGACGCGCTGCGGCACACCCCCGAGCAGCTCGCCGTCCTGGCCGAGAACGGGGTGGTGGACGCCGGCGGGCGCGGCCTGGTGGCCGTCCTCGGCGCGCTCGCCGACGCCGTCGCCGGACAGCAGCCGATGGGGCCGGTCGCGCTGCGCGGGGACGTCCGGGCCGTCGAGAGCTGCGAGACCCACCTCAGGCCGCCCGGCCCCGGCCACCCCGCCTTCGAGGTCATCTACCTGCTGGACGCCCCCGACGAGGCGCTGCCCGCGCTGCGCGAGCGGCTCGCCGGGCTCGGCGACTCCCTGGTGATCGGCGGTGGCGACGGCCTGTGGAACGTGCACGTCCACGTGGACGACGCGGGCGCCGCCGTGGAGGCCGGGGTCGGGGCCGGCCGCCCGCACCAGATCCGGATCACCCACTTCGCCGAGGCCGCGGCCCGGGCCGGCACCGCCGCCGAGACCGGCGAGCGCGAGGACCGGGCCCGCGCGGTGCTCTCGGTGGTCTCCGGCGGGGGCCTGGCCGAGCTCTGCGAGCAGGCCGGCTCCCTCGTCCTGCACGCCGACCCGGACCGCCCGCCGTCCAGCGCCGAACTCGCCGCCGCGGTGCGCCGCTCGGCCGCCCACGAGGTCGTCCTGCTGCTCAACGACCCCGAGCTGCGCGCCGCCGCCGGGGCCGCCGCCGACCAGCTGCGCGAGGAGGGGGTGCGGATCGCCGTCCTGCCCACCCGCTCGCCGGTGCAGGGGCTGGCGGCGCTCGCGGTGCACGAGGGCGGCCGCCGCTTCGACGAGGACGTGGTCGCCATGACCTCCGCCGCCGGGGCCACCCGGTACGCCGAACTGGCCGTCGCCGAGGGGGAGTCCTGGACGATGGCCGGGGTCTGCCAGGCCGGGGACGTGCTCGGGCTGATCGACGGCGACGTCGCGGTGATCGGCACCGGCCTCGCCGAGGTCGGCGAGAGCGTGCTGGACCGGATGCTGGGGGCGGGCGGCGAGCTCGTCACCCTCGTCCTCGGCGAGGGCGCCGACGAGGAACTCGCCGACCGGCTGGTCGCCCACGTCCGGCACCGGCGGCCCGAGGTGGACGCGGTGGTCTTCCACGGCGGACAGGAACCGGCGCCGCTGCTCATCGGGGTGGAGTAGGGCCGGTCCGTCCCATCGGGGTGGAGTGGAACCGGTTCGTCGGTGCCTTGGTGTAAACAGGGGCCTGATGGGCGCTCTCGATGAACCACTGACCAAGCTCGTCGGCGACCGCACCGCGAAGGTGCTCGCCGACAGCCTCAAGCTGCGCACGGTCGGGGACCTGCTGCACCACTACCCGCGCCGCTACGTCGAACGCGGCCAGCTCACCAGCCTGGACGAGCTGGAGGTCGACGAGCACGTCACCGTGCTGGCCCGGATCGAGAAGGTCACCCTGATCCCGTTCCGCGGCCGCAAGGGCGACCGGCTGGAGGTCGTCGTCACCGACGGCCGCAGCCGGCTCTCGCTGGTCTTCTTCAACCAGGGCTGGCGGCAGAAGGAGCTCAGGGCCGGCGCCCAGGGCCTGTTCGCCGGCAAGGTCGGGGTCTTCAACCGGACCCGCCAGCTGGTCTCGCCGGACTACCAGCTGCTCGACGAGGACGCCGGGTCGGACGCCGCGAAGCAGTTCGCCGGCCGGCTCATCCCGGTGTACGGCGCCAGCGCGCAGATGCCCAGCTGGAAGCTGTCGATCTGCATCGAGACCGCGCTCACCAAGCACCTCGGCGACGTCGGCGAACCGCTGCCCGCCGAACTGCGCGAGCGGCACGACCTGATCCCGCTGCCCGAGGCGCTGGAGCTGATCCACCGCCCGCGCGGCCACGCCGACCGCGAGCGCGCCCAGAGCCGGCTGCGCTGGGACGAGGCCTTCGTGCTCCAGGTCGCCCTCGCGCAGCGCCGGGCCGCCGACTCCGCCCTGCCCGCCAAGCCGCGCCGGGCCCGCGAGGGCGGCCTGCTGGACGCCTTCGACGCCCGGCTGCCGTTCACCCTCACCGAGGGCCAGCGGAAGGTCTCCGCCGAGATCGCCGCCGACCTCGCCACCGACCACCCGATGCACCGGCTGCTCCAGGGCGAGGTCGGCTCCGGGAAGACCCTGGTCGCGTTGCGCGCCATGCTCGCCGTGGTGGACGCGGGCGGCCAGGCGGTGCTGCTGGCGCCCACCGAGGTGCTCGCCCAGCAGCACCACCGCTCGATCGTCGAGATGATGGGGGACCTCGCCGAGGGCGGCATGATCGGCGGCTCCGACCTCGGCACCCGGGTGGTGCTGCTGACCGGCTCGATGGGCGTCGCCGCCCGCCGCCAGGCGCTGCTCGACATGGCCTGCGGGGACGCCGGGATCGCCATCGGCACCCATGCGCTGATCGAGGACAAGGTCCAGTTCCAGGACCTCGGGCTGGTCGTGGTGGACGAGCAGCACCGCTTCGGCGTCGAGCAGCGGGACGCGCTGCGCGCCAAGGGCGAACAGCCGCCGCACCTGCTGGTGATGACGGCCACCCCGATCCCGCGCACCGTCGCGATGACGGTCTTCGGGGACCTGGAGACCTCCGTCCTGGACCAGCTGCCGGCCGGCCGCTCGCCGATCTCCACCCACGTCGTCCCGGCGCTGGAGAAGCCCAACTTCCTCACCCGGGCCTGGGAAAGGGTCCGCGAGGAGGTCGCCAAGGGCCACCAGGCGTACGTGGTCTGCCCCCGGATCGGGGACGAGGAGCCCGCCGCGGACCCGAAGAAGAAGCGCCGCAGGGCCGCCGAGGACGGCTTCGAGGAGGTCGCCGACGCGGGCGCCGAGAGCGACGAACGGCGGCCTCCGCTCTCGGTGGTGGAGACGGCCGAGAAGCTGGTCGAGGGCCCGCTGAGCGGCCTGCGGGTGGAGATCCTGCACGGCCGGCTCGCGCCGGACGCCAAGGACGAGGTGATGCGCCGGTTCGCGGCCGGCGAGGTGGACGTGCTGGTCGCCACCACGGTCATCGAGGTCGGCGTCAACGTCCCCAACTCCACCGCGATGGTCATCATGGACGCCGACCGCTTCGGCGTCTCCCAGCTCCACCAGCTGCGCGGCCGGGTCGGCCGCGGCAGCGCGGCGGGCCTGTGCCTGCTGGTCAGCGAGATGCCCGGGGGCAGCGCCGCAAGGGCCCGGCTGGACGCGGTGGCGGGCACCCTGGACGGCTTCGAGCTGTCCCGGATCGACCTCGAACAGCGCCGCGAGGGCGACGTGCTGGGCCAGGCCCAGTCCGGGGTGAAGTCCTCGCTCAAGGTGCTCTCGGTGCTGGAGGACGAGGAGGTCATCCTCACCGCCCGCACCGAGGCCACCCGGCTGGTCGCCGAGGACCCGGAGCTGGCCGCCCACCCGGAGCTGCGCACCGCGTTGGAGAGCCTGCTCGACGAGGACCGCGCGGCCTACATGGAGAAGGGCTGAGCGGTCCCGGACAGGTCGGATTGTCAGACCCCCGGGAGAGAATGAAGGTGTTCAGGGCGCACCCCCAAGGTGCGTACCTGGCACGACACTTGGGGGTCAAGCCATGGCATTCCGTCATCTCAACGAGCTCCCGCTGGGCGACAAGGTCTTCCGGATCGAACTCGCCAGCGACGACGACCGCGAGGTCACCCTCACCCTGACCGGCTGGCGCGAGGGGGCGGCCGCCGCGCCGCTCGCCTCGGGCAAGCTCCGCCTGCCGGTCGAGGACGTCGCCTCGCTGCGGATCGCGCTCAACCGCGCGCTGCGGGCGCTGGCGATCGTCGCCGATGTCTCCGAGCCCATCCCCGACCGCGACGTGCTGCGCGAGCTGTACCCCGGCCACGGCGCCCCCTGGGTGCCGCAGCACGAGGAGGAACTGGTCCGGCGCTTCCACGACGGCGAGACCATCGCCCGGATCGCCGCCCGCTTCGGCCGCACGCCCGACTCCGTCCGGACCAAGCTGCGCGAGCTCGGGCACGACCCGCGCCGCCCCGAGTTCTGCCCGCCCGACGGCTGCCTGTCCTGGTCCCGCTACGCCTCGCCGGCCCTGCTCGGCGCGGGCACCCCGGCCCCGGCGGCGGGCTCCGAGGCGAGCTGACCACCCGAGTGCGAGCACGCGGCCCGGCGGGAGCATCCCGCCGGGCCGCGGCTGTGACCCGCCGGCGCTCCCTCGCTTCTCCCTCTCGGCACCGGCGCACCCCTTCGGCTCGGGGCTGTGACTCGCCCGCTCGCCTCCGGGGCGCTCCGGCCCGGTGCCGACGGTCGGCGCTCCCTCGCTCGTTCCTCGCTCCCTCGCTTCTCCCTCTCGACACCGGCGCACCCCTTCGGCTCGGGGCTGTGACTCGCCCGCTCGCCTCCGGGGCGCTCCGGCCCGGTGCCGACGGTCGGCGCTCCCTCGTTCGTTCCTCGCTCCCTCGCTTCTCCCTCTCGACACCGGCGCGCCCCTTCGGCTCGGGGCGGGATAGCGTGGTCGGGCAGCGACGAAAGGACGTTCCACCACCATGACCCGCGTGATCGCCGGGGCGGCCGGTGGCCGCCGGCTGGCCGTACCGCCCGGCCGGGGCACCCGACCGACCTCCGACAAGGCCCGTGAGGCGATGTTCTCCACCCTGGAGGCGCTGCGCGGCACCGTGCACGGGGCCCGGATGCTGGACCTGTTCGGCGGATCGGGCGCGGTCGGGCTGGAGGCGCTGTCGCGCGGCGCCGAGCACGTCCTGCTGGTCGAGGCGGACGGCCAGGCGGCCCGGGTGATCCGGGAGAACGTCCGGACGATCGGCCTGCCGGGGGCCGAGGTGCGGGCCGCCAGGGCGGAGAAGGTGATCGTCGGCCCGCCTCCGCAGACCCCGTACGACCTGGTGTTCCTCGACCCGCCGTACGCCGTGACGGACGCGGAACTGCGCGAGATGCTGATCACACTCCTGGCCACGGGCTGGCTCGCGGAGGACGCACTCGTCACCGTGGAGCGCAGCACCCGTGGCGGCGAGTTCGACTGGCCCGAGGGTTTCGAGGGGCTGCGCTCCCGCCGCTACGGCGAGGGCACGCTCTGGTACGGTCGCGCCGCCGCCGCGGCCGGTGAGCAGGAATAGCGGGCCGCGGCCCGCTGCAGTCGTCACCCCACGAGGGAGCACAAACGCCATGCGCCGAGCCGTCTGTCCCGGATCGTTCGACCCGATCACCAACGGCCACCTCGACATCATCGAGCGGGCCTCGAAGCTGTACGACGTCGTGCACGTCGCGGTGGCGATCAACCGCAACAAGCAGGGCATGTTCACCGTCGAGGAGCGGATCGAGCTGATCGAGGAGACCACCGCCCAGTACGGGAACGTGGTGGTCGAGGCGCACCTCGGCCTGCTGGTGGACTTCTGCCGCGAGCGGGACATCCCGGCCATCGTCAAGGGCCTGCGCGCGGTCAGCGACTTCGACTACGAGCTGCAGATGGCCCAGATGAACCACGGCCTGACCGGCGTCGAGACGCTCTTCCTGCCGACCTCGCCGACGTACAGCTTCCTCTCCTCGACGCTGGTCAAGGAGGTCGCCTCGTACGGCGGCGACGTCTCGCACCTGCTGCCGGAGACGGTGCACCGCCGGCTGGTCGAGCGGATCGCGGAGCGCAAGGCCCAGCAGTAGTCCGCTGCCTGTCCCTTTCTGCCGGTTCGTCATGGATTGTCCCGGGGGCGGGAGACCGGTTCGGCTCGGGCGTTGTGACCCCGCAGCGCACTGGCCGTACAGTCTGTATTCCTGCCCCGCGGTGAGGTCCACCGCGTCGGGCCTGCCTCCGCCGGACCGTCGGCGGCACACGGAAAGACGAAGCCCCGTGGACGTGCAGAACAAGGTCGACGAGATCGTGGCGGCGGTCGAGAACGCCCGCTCGATGCCGATGTCGGCCTCCTGCGTGGTGAACCGGGCCGAGCTGATCGGCCTGCTGAACGACCTCAGGTCGGCCCTGCCCGCCGAACTCGCCCAGGCCCAGTCGGTGATGGCCGACCACGAGCAGGTGGTGGCCGGCGCCCAGGCCGAGGCCGAGCGGATCATCCAGGGCGCGCACGCCGAGCGCGGCTCGCTGATCTCGGACACCGAGGTGGTCCGCCAGGCCCGGGCCCAGGCCGACCGGATCCTCGCCGAGGCGCGCGCCGAGGTCGACGCCAAGCTGGCCGAGGCCGACGACTACGTGGACAGCAAGCTCGCCAACTTCGAGGTCGTGCTGACCAAGACGCTCGGCGCGGTCGGCCGCGGGCGCACCAAGCTGCGCGGCGACTCCAGCGTCTTCGAGACCGAGGCCGACGGCGAGACCGACGGCGAGGAGTTCCGCCCGCAGCGGATCAGCCCGAGCCCCGAGGTCGACGAGTACGTCGATGTGAAGCTCGCCACCCTGGAGAACGTGCTCGGCGCCACTCTGGAGGCGGTCGGCAAGGGCCGCGACAAGCTGCTCGGCAAGCGGCCCATCGACGAGCTGGGCGCCTACCTGGCCGCCGCCGACCAGGCCCAGGAGGCCAAGGAGCGGGCCGAGGCGGTGGCGGCGGGCTTCGCCCACGACGCCGACGGCGCGGACATCGCCTGGTACCGCGAGGACGTCCCGCAGCAGCAGACCTGGCCGGAGCAGACCCCGGCCGCGGCGGGCTGGCAGGCCCCCGGCGCCGACCAGTACGCGGCCGCCCAGCAGCAGGGCGGGCAGTACGCCGAGGTGTACGGCGGCGGCTACGACCCGGCCGGCCAGGGGGACCCGTACAACACCCAGTGGGGCCAGCAGCAGGGCGGCTACCAGCAGCAGGGCTACCCGGACCAGCAGCAGGGCGGCTACGGCTATCCCGAGCAGCAGCAGCCGCCGGCCTACGCCACGCAGTCGTACGACGGCTACACCTACCCCCAGCCGCCCGCCACCCCGCCGGCCGTGCCGCATCAGCAGCAGGGGCAGGGCCAGGGCCAGCAGGGGCAGGGGCAGGCCCAGGGCCTGGACGAGACCAGCTTCTTCGACACCAGCATGATCGACATGACCAGGCTGCGGGAGCTCGGCGGGCGCTGAGCAGCACGTCGGGGAGTCTCCTGACGGGACCGAAGTTGGGCCTGGCGGGAGACTCCGGTAGTCTGACCACTCCGGCCTCTCCCTGTCCGGCTGTCGGCTTGCCCGCGCAACGCCGTCCGGACGGAGACGCAATCGAAGATTCCCCATGGAAGTCAGGACACCGTGAACCGCCTCGACCACCGCGACCCCCTCGTGTTCGACACGCACGAGCTCGGACGTCGCCCGGGCTCGATGCGCAAGGTGAGCCGGACCCTGGAGGCCCCTGAGGGCTTCGGGATCATCGACGTGATCGGCGTGCCGGAGAAGAGCCCGATCGAGCTGGAGCTCCGCCTGGAGTCCGTGGTCGAGGGCGTGCTGGTCACCGGCACCGCCGAGACCCACGTCGAGGGCGAGTGCGTCCGGTGCCTGGAGCCCGTCGAGTTCGACCTCGACGTGGACTTCCAGGAGCTGTACTACTACCCGGAGTCCGACGAGCGCCACCGCGCCCGGACCGCCGGGGCCGAGGACCTCGACGAGGACTCGGAAGAAGAGACTTACCGTCTGGAGGGCGACTTCTTCGACCTCCGGCCGGTGCTGCGTGACGCGGTGGTGCTCGCACTGCCGTTGCAGCCGGTGTGCCAGGAAGACTGCCTGGGCCTGTGTTCCGAGTGCGGAGCGCGCCTGAGTGACGACCCGGCGCACCACCACGATGCCGTCGACCCCCGGTGGGCGGCTCTGCAGGGACTCTCCGCCGCCCCCGGCGACGAGGGTGACGGATCCAAGAACAGCGACACCCGTGAGGGTCTCGCCGAGAACCAGGAGAAGTAGCCGTGGCTGTTCCGAAGCGGAAGATGTCGCGCAGCAACACGCGCCACCGCCGTTCCAACTGGAAGGCCGTCGTTCCGGCCCTCGTGGCGTGCGACCGCTGCCACGAGCCGAAGCTCGGCCACATCGCGTGCCCGAGCTGCGGCACGTACAACCGTCGCCAGGTCCTCTCGGTCTGATCGGCGGGGTGTACGGATCGATGTCGGACGGTAACTCCACCCGCAAGGCGTCCCCCGCCCCGAAGGGTTCCTCTTCAGGCGGTGGCAAGGCCGGCGGGCCGGCTTCGACCGAATACGACGTCCTGGAAGGGCGCCTCGGGTACACACTCGAGCGCGCCCTTCTGGTACGTGCCCTGACCCACCGCTCGTACGCGTACGAGAACGGCGGGCTGCCCACCAACGAGCGCCTGGAGTTCCTCGGCGACTCGGTGCTGGGCCTGGTGGTGACGGACACCCTCTACCGCGTCCACCCGGACGTCCCGGAGGGCACGCTCGCCAAGCTGCGCGCCGCGGTGGTCAACTCCCGCGCGCTCGCGGACGTCGGCCGCGGCCTGGAACTCGGCGCGTTCATCCGCCTCGGCAAGGGCGAGGAGGGTACCGGCGGCCGCGACAAGTCGTCGATCCTCGCCGACACCGTCGAGGCCGTGATCGGCGCCGTCTACCTGGACCAGGGACTGGACGCGGCCACCGAGTTCGTCCACCGGCTGTTCGACCCGCTGATCGAGGAGTCCTCTCAGCTGGGCGCCGGCCTGGACTGGAAGACCAGCCTCCAGGAGCTCACCGCCTCGGTGGGCATCGGAGTGCCGGAGTACGTGGTCATGGAGTCCGGTCCGGACCACGAGAAGACCTTCACCGCAGCGGCCCGGGTGGCCGGCGAGGACTTCGGCAGCGGCGTCGGCCGCTCGAAGAAGGAAGCCGAGCAGAAGGCCGCCGAGAGCGCCTGGCGCGCGATCAAGGAGAAGTACGCCGACCGGCTGCCCGCCGGGGCGTAGCGCGGGCCCGGTGGGCACCCCACCGGGCAACGACGCGTCCGAGTAGCCTTCACTCCTGCTGATCCTTACCGAGCAGGAGGCGTGTTCCCGTGCCCGAACTTCCCGAGGTCGAGGTCGTCCGCCGTGGTCTGGCCAACTGGGTGGCCGGACGGACCGTCGCCGACGTCCAGGTGCTGCACCCGCGCGCGGTGCGCCGCCAGCCGGCCGGCGCGGCGGACTTCGCGGCCCGGCTGAACGGCACCACCCTCGGCACCGCGCAGCGGCGCGGCAAGTACCTGTGGGTGCCGCTGGCCGGTACCGGGGCGGGGTTCTCGCTGATCGGCCACCTCGGGATGAGCGGCCAGCTGCTCGTCCAGGACCCGTCCGTCCCCGACGAGAAGCACCTGCGGGTGCGGCTGCGCTTCGCCGACGGCGGGCGCGAACTGCGCTTCGTCGACCAGCGGACCTTCGGCGGCCTGGCGGTCGAGGAGGCCGAGGACGGGGACCCGGAGGGCACCCCGGTCTCCATCGCGCACATCGCCCGCGACCCGCTCGACCCCCGCTTCGACGACCCCGCCTTCGCGGCCGCGCTGCGCGCCAGGCGGACCACCGTCAAGCGCGCCCTGCTCGACCAGACCCTGATCAGCGGCGTCGGCAACATCTACGCCGACGAGGCGCTGTGGCGCTCGAAGCTGCACTACGACCGTCCGACCGCGACGCTCACCCGCCCGCAGGCCCTGCTGCTGCTGGCCAACGCCCGGGACGTGATGACCGCGGCGCTCGCCGTCGGCGGGACCAGCTTCGACAGCCTCTACGTCAACGTGAACGGCGAGAGCGGCTACTTCTCCCGGGACCTCGACGCCTACGGCCGCGAGCAGGAGCCCTGCCGCCGCTGCGGCACCCCCATCCGTCGGGCGGCCTGGATGAACCGCTCCAGCTACTTCTGCCCCCGCTGCCAGCCCGTGCCGCGCACCCGCGGCGGGGCCTGAGACAGGGTGCGGCCCGTGGGCCCCTCCGGAATCCGACGGGGACCCACGGGCCGCACCCAGGGCTACTTGCGGGCGAGTTCGGGCTCCTCCGCGGACGCCTCCCCGGGGGTGCCGTGGGTGTCCTGGCCGAAGTAGGCGACCCCCACCGCGGCGACCACCGCCAGCAGGAAGCCGATCACGCCGAGCCAGCCGAGGCCGGCCTTGGTGGAGTCCCCGAGCCAGAGCACGCCGGCCGCGCCGGGCAGCACCGTCTCGCCGACCACCAGGGCGGCGGTCGCGCCGTTCACCGAGCCGATCTGGAGCGCCACGGTGTGGATGTACATGCCGCCGATGCCGCCGACCAGGACCGCGTAGAGCGCCGGGTCGGTGAGCAGCGAGCCGAGGTCGAACGGCTCGATGCCGTTGAGGACGCGCACCCCCACGCCCAGGGCGCCGAAGCCGAGGCCGGAGAGCAGACCGGCGACGATCGCGCCGTTGGCGCCCATCCGCCGCACCACCAGGCTGCCGCCGACCAACAGCACGGTGGTGACGATCAGCAGCAACCAGTGGAAGGACATCGCCGCGTGGTGGCCGCCCTCCGGCCCGGCCGACACGGCCAGCAGCACCAGCGCCGAGCAGAGCACCGCGATCGAGGCCCACTCCAGCTGCTTGAGGCGGATGCCCAGCAGCTTGATGCTGAGCACCGCGGTGATCACCAGGTTGGCGCTGATGATGGTCTGGGAGAGGAACAGCGGCAGCAGCCGGGCGGCCAGCGCGCCGAGCCCGAAACCGATCAGGTCGAGCACCGTGCCGAGGATGAACTCCCAGGTGACGGCGGCCTTCGCGGTCGAGGAGAGGCTCGGGCCGCCGTGCTCGGTGGTCGAGCTGGTGGCGCCCTTGGCCGCCTCCTCCCGGGCGGAGCGGCGGGAGCCGACGGCCTGGAGGACCGAGCCGGTGCCGTAGCAGGCGGATGCCGCCACGGCGGTGACGAGGCCGATGATCACCGAGCGCTCCGATCGGGAGTTGGGTCAGGAACGGGCTGAGTAAAGAAAAGGCAATGGGACCGGTGGTCCGGGACCACTATGCCGGTTCGCACGGTACGGTCGGCACGCCCCCCGGAGTACCCCGGAACCGGGCCGGGCCTGCCGGAACGTACGTCCGGGGGCCTTCCGTGGTTCCCGGGCGGTTCCCGGTTCAGGGATGGCCGGGGGAAACATCATCCCCGAGGAGGGGAGCGGCCCCGGCGGTCGGCGGGGACCCTTGTCAACACCAGTATGCGAAGGGTATGGCGTGCTCGGGGGCCGGTCGCGGTAGCGTCGGGGGCATGAGAACCCTTGCACGACCTTCCCGGGGCGCCGGGCCGCTGGCCCTGGTGGCGGCGCTGCTCGGGCTGCTGCTCCTGCTGGCGCCGGCGGCCTCGGCGGCCGGGCTGAGCGATGCCGCGGCCACCCTGAAGAAGGGCCAGGTCTACGTCGACCCGGCGATGACGGGCCGCTTCAGCCAGGCCCAGGCCGACGCCCTGACCAAGAAGATCGACGAGGACGACAAGCCGATCTTCGTCGCGGTGGTCCCCGACTCGCCCTCCTATGCCAAGGACACGGTCTTCAAGGACCTCCGCACCAAGGTCGGCATCGACGGGGTGTACGCGGTCTGGCGCGGTGACCAGTTCACCGCCCGGGCCGACCGGGGCGCGCTGGGCGCCGGCCTCCCGGAGCGGATCGCCGGCGCGGCCTTCCGCTCGAACAACGGCGACATCAACGCCACCCTGAACGAGTTCGTCGACCAGGCCGCCCCGCAGACCAAGGGCACCGGCGTCAACCACAGCACCTCGATCGCCTGGGTGGTCGTCCCGGTGGTGCTGGTCGCGCTGGCCGGCGCCGGTGTCTTCCTGCTCTTCCGCCGCGCCAAGAAGCGCAAGGAGGAGCAAGCCCGGGCCGAGCTGGAGCAGCTGCGCCGGGTGGTGGACGAGGACATCACCGCCTTCGGCGAGGAGCTGGACCGGCTCGACTTCAACCCGGCCGCGGCCGACGCCGACGACGCCCAGCGCACCGACTACACCCACGCCCTGGACTCGTACGAGAAGTCCAAGCGGCTGATGGACGAGGCCAAGCGGCCGGAGGACGTCAAGCAGGTCACCGAGGCGATCGAGGACGGCCGGTTCGCGCTGGCCACCCTGAGCGCCCGGCGGGACAAGAGCCCGCTGCCCGAGCGCCGTCCCCCGTGCTTCATGGACCCGCGGCACGGCCCGTCCGTCAAGGACGTGGACTGGTCCCCGGCGGGCGGCTCGGCCCGTTCCGTGCCGGTCTGCCAGGCCGACGCGGACCGGGTGGCGGCCGGCCTCGACCCGGCCGTCCGCACCGTGGACACCGAGCACGGCCCGCAGCCGTACTGGAACGCCGGCCCGGCGTACGCCCCGTACGCGGGCGGCTACTACGGCGGCTTCGGCGGCGGGCTGCTGCCGGCCCTGCTGGTCGGCACCATGCTCGGCTCGGTGATGAGCTCCCCGGCCTACGCGGCCGCGCCGATGATGGACGGTGGCCACGGCTACCAGGACCAGAACGAGGGCGGTGACTTCACCGGCGCGGACTTCAACGGTGGCGACTTCGGCGGGTTCGGTGGCGGCGACTTCGGTGGCGGTGGCGACTTCGGCGGTGGCGGCGACTTCGGCGGCGGGGACTGGTAGTCCGCCGGCCCGACCGTCCGCCCAGCGGCCCCGCCGGTGCTCCGGCGGGGCCGCTCCCGTTCCTCCGGGCGGTCGGGCGGTCGGGCGGTCGGGCGGTCGGGCGGTCGGGCGCGCGGGCGGTCGGGGCGTGTCCTAGGGTCGGGGCATGCACGGTCGCGACGCCCACAGTGAGGAACCGGTCCGGGTGACCGCCTGGGTCCGAGGGAAGGTCCAGCAGGTCGGCTTCCGCTGGTGGACCAGGGCGCGGGCGCTGGAGATCGGACTGACCGGCTACGCCAGCAATCTGGGTGACGGCCGGGTGCAGGTGGTGGCCGAGGGGCTCGCCCCCGACTGCGAACAGCTGCTGGCCCGGCTGCGCGGGCCGGGGACCCCGGGGAACGTCAGCGGGGTCACCGAGATCTGGACGGCCGTCGGTGCCGGTTACGAGGGTTTCGAGATCCGCTGAACCGCCTCCGGGCCGGCCCGGAGGACACCTGTCGGCGCCCCACCGGCGGCCCGCCGCGCGGGCTTCCGCGAAAAGATCGGGAACCGGCGGTGTCACGAGGTTGCCATCCGGGCAGACTCGTGGTTGACTCCGCATCGAACGATGATCCACGAGCACGTGGTGGACCCGTCCCGGAACCCCCCAGGCGTGACGACACCGCCGGGCAGGTGACAGGGGCGCGGTAGCGTGCGGTGATCGTGTTGACCCTTTCCGTCTTTGGTGAGACGCTGGAAGCCCGCGCACACGACCGCGTTCTCCCGGTAGGCGCATGCCCTCGTGAGCCCAGCTCACGGTGGTTGTGCCGTAGTGCCCAGCCAGCACTTCGGGTGGCGCGCCGCGCGTGCGTCCCCCTTCCCCCTAGACCTGGACCGTTCCGGTTCGGTCACTCAGCGTGGAGGACCATTCATCATGGCAAAGGCGCTTCTCGGGTACGTCGGCGGCCCCGACCCGCGAATGCTCTCCGAGATGCGACGGCTTCAGCAGCGCGTCCAGGATCTTGAAGCCGAGCTCCTTCGGATGCAGGCTGAGAACGACGCACTGACCGCTGTCGCTGGCGAGCACTCGCTGCTCAACAGCATCGATCTGGATCAGCGGGAGCCGGCTCTCACCTGAGTCCCGCCCGGTCCTCGCAGATCGACGCCGCTGTGCACTGAGCCGCCCCGCAAGGGACGCAGCTTGCAAGGGACGCCCGGATGTGGCGTCCCTTCGTCGTGTCGGACTCCCGATACAGTCGGTTCCCGTCGTGAGCGACAGAGGGGATCGGCCGCGTGCACCTGAAGAGCCTGACGCTGCGCGGGTTCAAGTCCTTCGCCTCCAGCACCACCCTGCGCTTCGAGCCCGGCATCACCTGCGTCGTCGGTCCGAACGGCTCCGGCAAGTCGAACGTGGTCGACGCGCTGTCCTGGGTGATGGGCGAGCAGGGGGCCAAGTCGCTGCGCGGCGGCAAGATGGAGGACGTCATCTTCGCCGGGACCAGCGGGCGCGCCCCGCTCGGCCGGGCCGAGGTCAGCCTCACCATCGACAACGGTGACGGCGCCCTGCCGATCGACTACTCCGAGGTGACGATCACCCGGACCATGTTCCGCAACGGCGGCAGCGAGTACGCCCTCAACGGCGAGACCTGCCGCCTGCTGGACATCCAGGAACTGCTCTCCGACTCCGGCATCGGCCGCGAGATGCACGTCATCGTCGGGCAGGGGCAACTGGACTCCGTCCTGCACGCCGACCCGATGGGCCGCCGCGCCTTCATCGAGGAGGCGGCCGGCGTCCTCAAGCACCGCAAGCGCAAGGAGAAGGCGCTGCGGAAGCTGGACGCGATGCAGGCCAACCTCAACCGGGTCCAGGACCTGGTGGCGGAACTGCGCCGCCAGCTCGGACCGCTCGGCCGACAGGCCCGGATCGCCCGCCGGGCCGCCGGCATCCAGGCCGACCTGCGCGACGCCCGGCTGCGGCTGCTCGCCGACGACCTGTGCACGCTCCGCCGGGCGGTCGAGGCCGAGATCGCGGACGAACTGGCGCTGCGGCTGCGCCGTACCACCGTCGAACAGGAGCTGGCCCGCGCGGTGCAGCGCGAACGCGTCCTGGAGGCGCAGGTCCAGCAGCTCGGGCCCGGCCTGGAGACCGCCCGGCAGACCTGGTACCGGCTCTCCGCGCTCGCCGAGCGCACCCGCGGCACCATCGGGCTGGCCGAGGCCCGCGCCCGGCACGCCGTCGCCGGGGGCCGGGGCGAGGAGCGGCGCGGGCGCGACCCGGAGGAGCTGGAACGGGAGGCCGAACGGGTCCGCGAGGAGGAGGCCGCGCTGACCGAGGCACTGGAGGAGGCGCGGTACGCGCTGGCCGAGGCGGTCGAGCGCAAGGACGGCGTGGAGCGGGAGCTGGCCGCCGAGGAGCGCCGGCTGCGGGACGCCGCCCGGGCGATCGCCGACCGCCGGGAGGGCCTGGCCCGGCTCCAGGGACAGGCCGCCGCCGCCGGCTCCAAGGCCGCCGCGGCGCAGGCCGAGACCGGCCGGCTCACCGAGGCCAGGGACGAGGCGCTGCTGCGCGCCGAGGCCGCCCAGGGCGAACTGGACGAACTCCAGCGGCAGGTGGACGGCCTGGCGGGGGACGACGAACAGGCCGAGGCCGGGTACCAGCGGGCGCGCGAGCGGCTGGCCGCCGTCGAGGCGGAGCTCGCCGCGGCCCGGGAGACGGCGGGCGCCGCCGAGCGCGAGCGGGCCGGGCTGACCGCGCGGCACGAGGCGCTCTCGCTCGGGCTGCGCCGCAAGGACGGCACCGGCGCGCTGCTCGACGCGGGGGAGCGACTGGGCGGACTGCTCGGCCCGGCGGCCGCGCTGCTGCGGATCGAGGCCGGGTACGAGGTGCCGCTCGCCGCGGCGCTCGGTGCGGCGGCCGACGCGGTGGCCGTCGACTCGCCGTCCGCCGCCGCCGGGGCGGTGCGGCTGCTGCGGGCCGAGGAGGCCGGCCGGGCCGCGCTGCTGATCGCCGGTGTCGCCGACCTGGCGGAGACGGCCGGGGGGCTGCCGGACGGCGCCCGGTGGGCGGCCGAACTGGTCGACGGACCGGCCGAGTTGATCGGTTCCGTCCGGCGGCTGCTGGCCGGGGTGGCGGTGGTCGCCGACCTCGACTGGGCGCTGCGGCTGGTCGACTCGCACCCCGGGCTCTGCGCCGTCACCGCCGACGGGGACCGGCTCGGCGCCGGCTTCGCCCAGGGCGGCTCCGGCGGCGCGCCGAGCCTGCTGGAGACCCAGGCGGCGGTGGACGAGGCGGCCCGGGCGATCGGTGAACTCACCGCCCGCTGCGCCGAGTCGGCCGAGCGGCTGGCCGAACTCGCCGAGCGGCGGCGCGAGTCGGCCGCCGAGGTGGAGCGACTGGCCGAGCAGCGACGGCAGGAGGAGCGGGAGCGGGCCCAGGTCGCCGGGGCGCTCGGCCGGCTCGGCGGGCAGGCCCGGGCCGCCGCCGCGGAGGCCGGGCGGCTGTCGGCCGCCGCCGCGCGCGCCGAGCAGGGACTGACCGAACTGCTCGACAGTGCCGAGGAGTTGGCGCGGCGCCTGGCCGCCGCCGAGGAGTCGGCGCAGGCGGGGGAGGACGAGCCGGACACCGCCGAGCAGCAGCGGCTGGCCGAGGCTG
Organism: Kitasatospora sp. NPDC114501; assembly: GCF_055633695.1. NCBI lineage: Bacteria > Bacillati > Actinomycetota > Actinomycetes > Kitasatosporales > Streptomycetaceae > Kitasatospora > Kitasatospora sp. NPDC114501. The sequence continues at coordinate 606,311 of NZ_JBVKDS010000002.1, forward strand.
CCGGCGCCGCCCGGCAGGCCGAACTGGAGGCCCGGCTCGCGGTGCGCACCCACGAGGAGCGGGTCCGCGCCCTGACCGGCCGGGCCGACCAGCTGGACCGGGCCGCCCGCGCCGAGCGCGAGGCGCGCGCCCGGGCCGCCGAGCGCCGCCGGCGCGCCGAGCACGACGCCACGGTGGCGAACGCCGTCGCGGCGGGCGCCCGGCAGCTGCTGGCCTGCCTGGAGGTGTCGCTGGCCCGCGCGGACGCCGGGCGGGCGGCCGTCGAACAGGCGCGCACCGAGCGCGAGCACGAGCTGCGCGAGCACCGGGAACACGGCCGCGGGCTCAAGGAGGAGCTGGACAAGCTGGTCGACGCCGGGCACCGGGACGAGGTGCTGCGCGCCGAGAAGCGGCTGCGGATCGAGCAGCTGGAAGCCCGCGCGCTGGAGGAGTTCGGCATCGACGGCGGCGAGCTGATCGCCGCGTACGGCCCGGACCAGCCCGTCCCGCCGTCCGCGCCCGAGGACGGCGGAGAGCCGGGGGAGCCGTACCCGTACGTCCGGGCCGAGCAGGAGAAGCGGCTGCGGGCGGCCGAGAAGGCGTACCAGCAGCTCGGCAAGGTCAACCCGCTGGCGCTGGAGGAGTTCACCGCGCTGGAGGAGCGCCACCGGTTCCTCGGCGAGCAGCTGGACGACCTCAAGCGCAGCCGGCGCGACCTGCTGGACATCGTCCGGGACGTGGACCAGCGGGTCGAGCAGCTGTTCACCTCGGCGTACCACGACACCGCCGCCCAGTTCGAGAGCGTCTTCGCCCGGCTCTTCCCGGGCGGGGAGGGCCGGCTGGTGCTGACCGATCCGGACGACATGCTCACCACCGGGGTCGAGGTGGAGGCCCGCCCACCGGGCAAGAAGGTCAAGCGGCTGTCGCTGCTGTCCGGCGGCGAGCGCTCGCTGACCGCGGTGGCGCTGCTGGTGGCGATCTTCAAGGCCCGGCCCAGCCCGTTCTACGTGATGGACGAGGTGGAGGCGGCGCTGGACGAGACCAACCTGCGCCGGCTGATCGGGATCATGGAGGAGCTGCGGGAGAGCTCCCAGCTGATCGTGATCACCCACCAGAAGCTCACCATGGAGTCGGCCGACGCCCTCTACGGCGTGACCATGAAGGGCGACGGCATCTCGCAGGTGATCAGCCAGCGGCTGCGCGAGGCGCACCGGGAACGGCCGCCCCGGACCGCGCGAACCGCATCGGTGTAGAGCGGCGGCGGTCCATCCGGGCTCCGGTCACGGATACTGGAGCGGTTATGGAATACGTGATTCTTGCCGTAGTCATCGCCGTGCTCGCCGTCGGCGCGATCGCGGGCCTCGTCGTTTCCGGCAGACGACGCCAGCAGCTGCCCCCGAAGTCGCAGGCGCCGGTCATCACGGCGCCGAAGCCCACCCCGCAGGAGCCCCAGGTCGGCGAGGAGTCCGCGCCGCCGACCGAGGCACCCCGCCGCACCATCGAGGAGGTGGAACTCCCGGCGGAGGCAGAGGCCCCCGAGGCCCCCGAGGCCGTCGAGGTCGCGCCCGCCGAGGCCGAGGCGGCGCCCGCCGTCGAGGTCCCCGAGCCCACCGCCGGCCGGCTGGTCCGGCTGCGCTCGCGGCTCTCCCGCTCGCAGAACTCGCTCGGCAAGGGCCTGCTCTCGCTGCTCTCCCGGGAGCACCTGGACGAGGACACCTGGGAGGAGATCGAGGAGACGCTGCTCACCGCGGACGTCGGCGTCGCCCCCACCCAGGAGCTGGTCGAGCGGCTGCGCACCCGGGTGAAGGTGCTCGGCACCCGGACGCCCGACGAGCTGCGCGCGCTGCTGCGCGAGGAGCTGGTCGAGCTGGTCGGCAAGGACTCCGACCGCGCCGTGCGCTCCACCAAGCACGAGGAGGGCCCGGCGGTGGTCCTGGTGGTCGGCGTCAACGGCGTCGGCAAGACCACCACCACCGGCAAGCTGGCCCGCGTCCTGGTCGCCGACGGCCGCAAGGTGGTGCTCGGCGCCGCCGACACCTTCCGTGCCGCCGCCGCCGACCAGCTCCAGACCTGGGGCGAGCGGGTCGGGGCGCGCACCGTGCGCGGCCCGGAGGGCGGCGACCCGGCCTCGATCGCCTTCGACGCGGTCAAGGAGGGCATCGCCGAGGGCGTGGACACCGTGCTGGTCGACACCGCCGGCCGTCTGCACACCAAGACCGGCCTGATGGACGAGCTGGGCAAGGTCAAGCGGGTCGTCGAGAAGCACGGCCCGGTGGACGAGGTGCTGCTGGTGCTGGACGCCACCACCGGCCAGAACGGCCTGATCCAGGCCCGGGTGTTCGCCGAGGTGGTCGACATCACCGGCATCGTGCTGACCAAGCTGGACGGCACCGCCAAGGGCGGCATCGTGGTCGCGGTCCAGCGCGAGCTGGGCGTACCGGTCAAGCTGATCGGCCTGGGCGAGGGCGCGGACGACCTGGCTCCGTTCGAGCCGGGGGCGTTCGTGGACGCGCTGATCGGGGACTGACGCACCCCGCGCACGAAGGGCGTGCGAAGGGCCCGCTCCCTGCCGGGGGCGGGCCCTTTCGCGTACCCGAGACCGGGTGGGTCGGTGCGCCCCGGCGGATGGGCGGGCGGGTCAGGAGGCCAGCCAGGCCGGCTCGGCGGTGCGCTCCCGGCTGCGGTGGCAGGCGTAGGCGAGGGTGCCGAGCAGCAGCCGGGCCTCCGGCGGGCAGCCCGCGTTGTCGCGGGTGGGGCGGCGCAGCCAGCGGACCGGGCCGAGGCCGTCGAGGACGGTGGGCGGAGCGGCGACGTAGCTGCCCTCGCCGTGGCAGGTCAGGTCGAGCGCGGCGTCGTCCCAGCCCATCCGGTACAGCAGGTCGGGCAGGCGCCGGGCGGTGCCGGCGGCGACCAGGAACTGGAGCCGGCCGGTGGGGGCGGCGAGCACCGGGCCGACCTGGGTGCCCATCCGCTCCAGCCGGACCAGCGCCTGGAGGCCGGCCTGCTCGGGGACGTCCAGCACGTCGAAGGCGCGGCCGGTGGGGAACAGCACCGAGCCGTCGGCGCGGGCGGCGCGGGCCCCTCCGCCGCCGCCCGGCACGGGGTGCAGGCCGGGCGCGGCGCAGCGGGGGGAGCCGCAGGGACAGCGGGTCGGGGTGGTGGCGCCGGTGGCCGGGGTGCCGGTGACCGGGTCGCCGGTCGTGACCGCCCAGCCCCAGCGGCCGGTGTACTCCGCGGCGGCCTGGGACGCGGTGACCTTGGTGCGGCGGCGCGCGCCCAGCGGTGCCAGCCGCAGGTGCCCCAGTCGAAGTTCGCCGAACAGGTTGTCCATGCCTCCCCCAACAGGTTCTCGTTGCCGATGGTTACGGGACGGTGACTGTGTGTTGATTGTCAGCTGCGTGGTGCGTAGTGCGGTGGCGGCGCGCAGCGCGCGATGTGCGCCTGTTCCGCCGGTGCGCCTCGGGCGCCGCCTTGTGGGGGCGGCGCCGATGCCGGATCGTCGTGTTCGTGAGACTGCCGCCGTCCCGAGTGGACGGTGAACTCGCGTGTGGCTGCGGGGGGTTGCGGATTCCGCCGGGTCCTCCGGGATGCACCGGGGGACTTGGCGGCCCGCATATGCCGGGCCGTCGGGACTCCCTAAGTGAAGCGTGTGCCCCCGGGCTTCGGTTCACTCCTGGGGGTGGCGAAAGGTGGCGTTTCGCCAGGGCCGCTCCCACCGGCCCCTCGCGGGGCACTACGTTCAGCAGGCGGATGTCGTCGAGGAGTCCGTCCCGGGCCGTCGAGGAGCGGGAGTTGGGAATCTGACGGATCGTCCGTAACGATGGCACACCAGTGCGAGGGTGCCGCGGGTCCGGCAGCTCCGCGGCACGGCAGCACCTCAGGTACGGCACGTCTGGCAAGAGCCCGCAACCGTCGGGCGGTCACGATCGGGGGCCCCGCTAGGGGCCGGGCGGGATGGGGACGTTACCCATGGCAGAGAAGCAACCGAATGAGAAGCTGACCACGTGGTTCGCCCGCAGCGGCTGGTCCAAGGGCGAGTTGGCCCGCCAGGTCAACCGCCGGGCCCGGCAGATCGGTGCCCACCACGTGTCCACCGACACCTCGCGGGTGCGCCGCTGGCTCGACGGCGAGCAGCCCCGCGAGCCGATCCCCAAGATCATGTCGGAACTCTTCTCCGAACGGTTCGGCTCGGTGGTCTCGATCGAGGACCTCGGCCTGCGCGCCGCGATCCCGGTCTCGACCGTGGGCGGCGGCGTCGACCTGCCGTGGAGCGGCCCGCAGACCGTCCAGCTGATCAGCGACTACTCCCGCAGCGACCTCATGCTCAACCGCCGGGGCTTCCTCGGCACCTCGCTGGCGCTGACCGCGGGCGCCGCGCTGATCGAGCCGATGCAGCGCTGGCTCGCCCCCGGCCCGACCGGCGTGCCCACCCCGATCCTCACCGCGGCCAACGGCGGCGAGGCGTTCACCGGCCGGCTCTCCGAACCCGAGCTCGAACTGCTCGAGCAGACCACGGTCATGTTCCGGCAGTGGGACGCGCAGAACGGCGGCGGGCTGCGCCGCAAGGCCGTCGTCGGCCAGCTGCACGAGGTCACCGACCTGCTCCAGGAGACGTACAGCGAGGACACCACCAAGCGGCTGTTCCGGCTCACCGCCGAACTCGCCCACCTGGCCGGGTGGATGTCGTACGACGTCGGGATGCACCCGAGCGCGCAGAAGTACTACGTGCTCGCCCTGCACGCGGCCAAGGAGGCCGGCGACCGCCCGTTCGGCGCGCTGATCCTCACCGACATGAGCCGCCAGATGATCCACCTCAACCGGGGCGAGGACGCCCTGGAGCTCATCCACCTCGCCCAGTACGGCAGCCGCGACGCCGCCACCCCGCGCCAGCAGTCCCTGCTGTACGCGATGGAGGCGCGCGCCTACGCCACCATCGGCGAGGTCAACCGCTGCGCCCGGGCGGTCCGGCTGGCCGAGGACACCTTCACCGACATCCGGGACGGGGACCAGGATCCGGACTGGCTGAAGTTCTTCTCGCCGGCCGAGCTGAACGCCGAGAACGCGCACTCCTTCCGTGACCTCGCGTACCACTCGGACAACTCCGAGCTCTACGCCTCGATGTCCGCGCCGGTGATGGAGCGCGCGGTCGACCTGTTCCGCCAGGACGCCGACCACGTGCGCTCGTACGCCTTCAACCTGATCGGCATGGCCAGCGTCCACCTGTTGCAGAAGGAGGCCGAGCAGGCCGCGGTGATGGCCGAGCAGGCGGTGGACATCGCCACCAAGGTGCGCTCGGAGCGGCTGAACTCCCGGGTGCGCAAGACCACGGAAGCCGCGGCGGCCCGGTTCAAGGGCGTGGACGCGGTGAGCCGGCTCAAGGAGCGGGTGGTCCAGGACATCCCGGAGTTCGTCTCGGTGGTCTGACCGGCCCGGCCGGGGCCCTCCGAGGAAAGCTCCACCGACCGTGGCGGCCGCCGCCGCCACGGTCGGTGGCCTGTCCGGCGCCGGTGGCGGCCGCGGCGGTGGCGGCAGTGGTTCACGCAGCCGTAACCCGCGCGTCGCACGCGTCACGGCGGTGAAACAACCGGCCGCACTGGCCGAAACCAGCCTTCGGCACGCTCCTCCTCAACGCCGACACCCCGGGTGACACCACGGGACGGGTCCCCGGGTGCGGATCGGCCTGGACGCAGAGGAGACGCCGATGCCGGACGGCTTCAGCGCGGGCGACACCGCCTTCGTACTCATCAGTGCGGCCCTGGTCATGCTGATGACCCCAGGGCTGGCCTTCTTCTACGGGGGCATGGTCAGGGCCAAGAGCACGCTGAACATGCTGGCGATGAGCTTCCTCTCGCTCGGCATCGTCAGCGTGCTGTGGGTCCTCTACGGCTACTCGCTCAGCTTCGGGTCCGACTCCTTCGCCGGCCTGATCGGCGACCTGGACCACCTCGGGATGCGCGGTCTCGGCCTCAACGAGCTGACCGGCACCATCCCGGTCACCGCCTTCGCGCTCTTCCAGCTGATGTTCGCGGTCATCACCCCGGCGCTGATCAGCGGCGCCGTCGCGGACCGGGCGAGATTCGCCGCCTGGGGGCTGTTCATCGCGCTCTGGGTGACGATCGTCTACTTCCCGGTCGCGCACTGGGTCTTCTTCTTCGACGGCGGCCGGGGCGGCTGGCTGGGCGACCGCAACGGCGTGATCGACTTCGCCGGCGGCACCGCCGTGCACATCAACGCGGGCGTCGCCGGGCTCGCGCTCTGCCTGGTGCTGGGCAAGCGGATCGGCTTCAAGAAGGACCCGATGCGCCCGCACAGCCTGCCGCTGGTGATGCTCGGCTCGGGGCTGCTCTGGTTCGGCTGGTTCGGGTTCAACGCGGGCTCGGCGCTGGCCGCCAACGGCGTCGCCGCGATGGCGATGGTCAACACCCAGGTCGCCACCGGAGCGGCCCTGGTCGGCTGGCTGGTCTACGAGAGGTTCAAGCACGGCGCCTTCACCACGCTGGGCGCCGCCTCCGGCGCGGTGGCCGGACTGGTCGCGATCACCCCGGCCTGCGGCTCGGTCAGCCCGCTCGGCGCGGTGGCGATCGGGCTGGTCGCGGGCGCGGTCTGCTGCGCCGCCGTGTCGCTCAAGTACCGCTGGGGCTTCGACGACTCGCTCGACGTGGTGGGCGTGCACGCGGTCGGCGGGGCGGTCGGCTCGCTGCTGGTCGGCCTGTTCGCCACCGGCGGGGTCGGCCAGGAGGTCAAGGGCCTGTTCTACGGGGGCGGGATCGGGCAGCTGGGCAAGCAGGCGATGGGCGTGGCGGTGGTCGCGGCGTACTCCTTCGTGCTGTCCTGGCTGCTGGCCAAGGCGGTCGACCGGCTGATCGGCTTCCGGGTCGCCGCGGAGGTCGAGGTGGCCGGCATCGACCAGGCCGAACACGCCGAGTCCGCCTACGATTTCAGCGCCGTGGGGGCGGGTCTGGCCCGGGCCCTCCCGGGCCTGGCCGCCGCTGCCGCGACGTCCGCCGCCGAGCGGCCCGCCGCCGCGGAGCCGGTCGCCGCGACGCCCGCCGCCGAGCGGCCCGCCACCACCGGGTCCGCCGTGAAGCCCGCCGAGAAGAAGACCGAGGTCGACGCCCGATGAAGCTCATCACCGCCGTGATCAAGCCGTACCGTCTCGACGAGGTGAAGGCCGCGCTGCAGGCCTTCGGGGTGCACGGCCTGACCGTCACCGAGGCCAGCGGCTACGGCCGCCAGCGCGGCCACACCGAGGTCTACCGGGGGGCCGAGTACACCGTGGACCTCGTGCCGAAGGTCAGGATCGAGGTCCTGGTCGAGGACGAGGACGCCGAGGACCTGATCGACGTCCTGGTGAAGGCGGCCCGGACCGGGAAGATCGGCGACGGCAAGGTGTGGAGCGTGCCGGTCGACACCGCGGTACGGGTCCGCACCGGCGAGCGCGGCCCGGACGCCCTGTAGCCCGGCAGCCCTGGCCCGGTAGCCCGAACAGCCGACACCCCGCACCGGACGGCGGGCCCGTTCACCCCGGAGGGTGCGGGTCCGCCCGACGGCGTACCGGCGTCGTCCGGCCGGCCGAACGGTGCGCCCGCCTTCCGTTCACACCCGGCCGCCACACCCCGGCCGCTCCACCCCGTGGGACGGCCCACCAGCAGGACGGTTCACCAGCACGACGGACGGGACCCATGCGCATGACCACCGAGACCGCCCCCGCCGACCCCTCCGACCCCTCCGACCCCTCCGGCCACTCCGCCGCCCGGGCCGCGCTGCTCGCCGGCCCCGGCCCGGGCGGCCGACCCCGCCGCCGGGCGCTGGCCCGGCTCACCGACGACTGGCTGGCCGGGCTGCTCGCGGCCGCCGGAGCCCCGCCCGGCGTCGCGCTGGTCGCGGTCGGCGGCTACGGGCGCGGCGAGCTGTCCCCGCGCAGCGACCTGGACGTCCTGCTGCTGCACGACGGCCCGATCGCCCGGGAGCTGCCCGAGCGGATCTGGTACCCGGTCTGGGACTCGGGCGCCAAGCTCGACCACGCGGTGCGCACCGTCGCGGAGGCCCGCTCGGTCGCCGCCGCCGACCTCAAGGCCCAGCTCGGCCTGCTGGACGCCCGCCACCTCGCCGGGGACCGGGCGCTCACCGACGCGCTGCGCTCCGCGGTGCTCACTGACTGGCGCGCGAGCGCCCCCGCGCGCCTCCCCGAGCTGCGCGAGCTGTGCCGCGAGCGGGCCGAGCGGCACGGTGAGCTGTCCTTCCTGCTGGAACCCGACCTCAAGGAGGCCCGCGGCGGCCTGCGCGACGTCGTGGCGCTGGATGCGATCGCCGCCACCTGGCTGGCCGACGCGCCCCGGGACGGCCTGGACGCCGCCACCCAGCGGCTGGCCGACGTGCGCGACGCCCTCCACCTGGCCACCGGCCGGGCCACCGACCGGCTCAGCCTCCAGGACCAGGACCAGGTCGCCGAGCGGCTCGGGGTGCTGGACGCCGACACCCTGCTGCGCCAGGTCTACGAGGCCGCCCGCACCATCGCGTACGCGGGTGACGTCACCTGGCGGGCGGTGGACCGGGTGCTCGCGGCCCGCGGCGACCGGGGCCGGCGGGTGCGCCGGCTGGGCATCCCGTTCGCCGGCGCCGGACGCGGCACCGGCGCGGTGGCCCGGGGCGCGGTCGAGCGGCGGCCGCTCGCCGAGGGCGTGGTCGAGCAGGACGGCGAGGCGGTGCTCGCCCAGGGCGCCCGCCCGGCCGCCGACCCGGTGCTGCCGCTGCGCGCCGCGGCGGCCGCCGCGCAGAACGGGCTGACCGTCTCGTACGCCACGGTGCGCCGGCTGGCCGCCGAGTGCCGTCCGCTGCCGGTGCCCTGGCCGGACGAGGCGCGCGAGCAGCTGGTCACCCTGCTGGGTGCGGGGGAGTCGGCCGTCCCGGTGTGGGAGGCCCTGGAGGCGGAGGGGCTGGTCCGCCGGCTGCTGCCGGACTGGGAACGGGTGCGCTGCCGTCCGCAGCGCAACGCGGTGCACCGCTGGACGGTGGACCGGCACCTGGTGGAGACGGCGGTGCGGGCCGCCGCGATGACCCGCCGGGTGGCCCGGCCGGACCTGCTGCTGGTCGCCGCGCTGCTGCACGACATCGGCAAGGGCTGGCCGGGGGACCACAGCGAGGCCGGCGAGGTGATCGTCCGCGACCTCGGCCCCCGGATGGGCTTCGGCCCCGAGGACACCGAGACCCTGGCGGTGCTGGTCCGCCACCACCTGACCCTGGTGGACACCGCGACCCGGCGCGATCCGGACGACCCGGCCACCGTCGAGGCGATCACCAAGGTGGTCACCACCGTGCCGGAGCTGGAGCTGCTGCACGCGCTCACCGAGGCGGACGCGCTGGCCACCGGCCCGGCCGCGTGGAGCGGCTGGCGGGCCTCGCTGGTGGACGGCCTGGTGGCCCGGGTGGCGGACCGGCTGGCCGGGGCGGCCGTCCCGCCGGTGGAGGCGGCGCCGACCGCCGAGCAGGAGCGGCTCGCGGTCGAGGCCGCCCGGACCGGGCAGCCGGCGCTGTCGCTGCTGGCCCGGGCGGAGGGGGCGGAGCCGGGCACCGAGCCGATGGGCGTCGAGCTGAACCTGGCGGTCCCGAACCGTCCCGGGCTGCTCGGCACCGCCGCCGGGGTGCTCGCGCTGCACCGGCTGGCCGTCCGCTCGGCCGGGCTGCGCGAGCTGGACCCGGTGGGCGCCGGGCCGGTGCTGCTGCTGTCCTGGCGGGTGGCGGCCGAGTACGGCGAGCTGCCCGAGGCGGCCCGGCTGCGGGCCGACCTGCGCCGGGCGCTGGACGGCTCGCTGGACGTCGCCCGCCGCCTCGCCGAGCGGGACGCCGCCGCCCCGCGCCGCCGGGGCATCCCCACCCCGCCGCCGCTGGTCGCGGTGGCGCCCGCGGTGGCCTCGGCGACCGCGACCGTGCTGGAGGTCCGCGCGCACGACGCCCCCGGGCTGCTGCACCGGATCGGCCGGGCGCTGGACGGGGCGGGCGTCCGGGTGCGCACCGCGCACGTCTCCACGCTGGGCGCGGAGGCCGTCGACTCGTTCTACCTGACCGACGAGGCGGGCCGCCCGCTGACCGCCGGGCGGGCCGGCGAGGTGGCGGCGGCGGTCCGGGCCGCGCTGGGCTGAGCGGGCCGGTCCGGGCCGGTCCGAGCGCCGGTCCGGGCCGGGCCCGGGGCCGTGGACGGGACCCGGGCGGGGGCCGCGGAGACGGGTTCCGCACGGGGGTGGAGACCGTACCCGGGGCGGCCGGATACCCTGGGGGGCGACGACCGTACCGATACCGATGCCGCAGAGGACCCGCGACGACGTGTTCGACACCCTTTCCGATCGCCTCGCAGCGACGTTCAAGAACCTCCGGGGCAAGGGCCGCCTGAGCGAGGCGGACATCGACGCCACCGCCCGCGAGATCCGCATCGCGCTGCTGGAGGCGGACGTCGCGCTGCCGGTCGTCCGGGCCTTCATCAAGCAGGTCAAGGAGCGGGCGCTCGGTGCCGAGGTCTCCGGTGCGCTGAACCCGGCGCAGCAGATCATCAAGATCGTCAACGAGGAGCTCATCGCGATCCTCGGTGGCGAGACCCGCCGGGTGCGGTTCGCCAAGAGCGGCCCGACGGTGATCATGCTCGCCGGCCTCCAGGGCGCCGGTAAGACCACCCTCGCGGGCAAGCTCGGCCACTGGCTGAAGCAGCAGAAGCACACCCCGCTGCTGGTCGCCTGCGACCTCCAGCGCCCCAACGCGGTCAACCAGCTCCAGGTGGTCGCCGAGCGCGCCGGCGTGGCCTTCTACGGCCCGCAGCCGGGCAACGGCGTCGGCGACCCGGTGCAGGTGGCCAAGGACTCGATCGAGTACGCCAAGCAGAAGCAGTACGACGTCGTCGTCGTCGACACCGCCGGCCGCCTGGGCATCGACGCCGAGCTGATGCAGCAGGCCGCCGACATCCGCGCCGCGGTGAACCCGGACGAGGTCCTGTTCGTCGTCGACGCGATGATCGGCCAGGACGCGGTCACCACCGCGCAGGCCTTCCTCGACGGCGTCGACTTCACCGGTGTGGTGCTTTCCAAGCTCGACGGCGACGCCCGCGGCGGTGCGGCCCTGTCGGTCGCGCACGTCACCGGCCGGCAGATCATGTTCGCCTCCAACGGCGAGAAGGTCGACGACTTCGACGCCTTCCACCCGGACCGGATGGCCTCGCGCATCCTCGGCATGGGTGACGTCCTCTCGCTGATCGAGAAGGCCGAGCAGACCTTCTCGCAGGCCGAGGCGGAGAAGATCGCCGCCAAGCTGCGCGGCGGCCCGAAGCAGTTCACCCTGGACGACTTCCTGTCCCAGCTGGAGCAGGTCCAGAAGATGGGCTCGATCTCCAAGCTGCTCGGCATGCTGCCCGGCATGGGCCAGATCCGGGACCAGATCAACAACATCGACGACAAGGACGTCAACCGGGTCGGCGCGATCATCAAGTCGATGACCCCGACCGAGCGCGCCGAGCCGGAGCTGATCAACGGCTCCCGCCGGGCCCGCATCGCCAAGGGCTCCGGTGTCCAGGTCGGCGAGGTGAAGAACCTCGTCGAGCGGTTCTTCGAGGCCCGCAAGATGATGTCCGCGATGGCCTCCGGCAAGGGCGTTCCCGGCATGCCGGGGATCCCGGGCATGGGCGGCGGCGGGAAGAAGTCCGCCAAGAAGGCCCCGCAGGCCAAGGGCAAGCGCAAGAGCGGCAACCCGCTGAAGCGCGCGCAGGAGGAGGCCGAGGCCGCCCAGCGCCGCGCGCTCGGCCCGGGCGCCGGCCAGGCCCCGGCGGACGGCGGCGCGTTCGGCCTCGGCGCGGGCAAGGGCCCGGCCGACTTCGAGCTGCCCAAGGAGTTCAAGGACATGCTGTAGCCCTTGAACGCCGTCTGGTCATCCTCCGATCACCGCCTGATCGTCAGTGATCGGTCTTGATCCATTGCGGTCGGCCCGTCGCCCGGTTTCCCGGGCGGCGGGCCGATCGCGTGTCCGATGAACCGCGTGTCCGATGATGGGGGCATGCGAGTGATGATCAGGGCCCCGAGGGCCGAGGACAGGGTCGCGTACGCCGAGGCGGTCCGGCGGTCCGCCGAACACATCGGCCGGTGGAACCCGGTCGAGCCGGACGGACTGCCCGACCTGCTGAAGCGCCAGGGGTCCGGGCTGCGCACCTTCCTGATCCTCGACCGGGACACCGGCGGACTGGTCGGCAAGGTGAACGTCGCCAACATCGTGATGAGCCGGTTCTGCAACGCCACGCTCGGCTACGACTCGTACCTCCCGTTCAACGGCACCGGACGGATGACCGAGGGCATGCGGCTGGTCGTGGACCGCTGCTTCGCCCCGCAGTCGGCCAACGGGCTGGGGCTGCACCGGCTGGAGATCAACGTCCAGCCGGACAACGAACGCTCGGTCGCGATGGCCAGGCGGCTGGGCTTCCGGCACGAGGGCTTCTCCCCGCGGATGCTGTTCCTCCAGGGGGACTGGCGCGACCACGAGCGGTTCGCGCTGACCGCCGAGGAGTGGCCGGGCGCGACGGCGTAGCCGCTGGTGGGACGGCCCGGGAGGGGGCGTGCGGAGGGCCGGGCGCGGCGTTGCGATTGGCTCGCCCGAGCGCCTGTCCGTATTGTCCGACGGGTGACCGAACCCGTGCCGCCACGTCAGACCCCCGACCAGCCCTGGCGTTCGGAGGGCGCTCCGCCCCCGCCGCCGCCCAGGCGCCGGATGCCCGGCGGCTGGGTGGGCCTCGCCCTCACCGCCCTCGTGGTGTTCCTGATCTCGGACCTGCTGCTGTCCTTCTTCGGCCCCGCCGGTGCGACCACGATCTCGTACACCGAGTTCAACAACCAGCTGAACAAGGGCAACATCACCAAGATCTACGCCAAGGGCGACGCGATCGAGGGCACCCTCAAGGCGGCCCAGCCCAAGCCGGACGGCGGCAAGGGCGACTACACCGAGTTCGAAACCCAGCGGCCCTCCTTCGCGGGCGACAACCTCTGGACCACCCTGCAGCAGCAGGGCGTCGAGGTCACCGCCACCTCGCCGGTCCAGCAGCGCAGCTTCCTCACCAACCTGCTGCTCTCGCTCGCCCCGATGCTGCTGCTGGTCTTCATCTGGGTGCTGCTCGCCCGCCGGATGGCCGGGGGGCTCGGCGGCGGGCCGCTCGGCCGCAAGGCGCCGCCCAAGCCGGTCACCGCCGAGGAGGGCAGGCGCACCACCTTCGCCGACGTGGCCGGCATCGACGAGGTCGAGGCCGAACTCACCGAGGTCGTCGACTACTTGAAGAACCCCGAGCGGTACCGCAGGCTCGGCGCCAAGATGCCGCGCGGGGTGCTGCTGAGCGGCCCGCCCGGAACCGGCAAGACCCTGCTGGCCCGGGCGGTGGCCGGCGAGGCGAACGTGCCGTTCTTCTCCGCCTCCGCCTCCGAGTTCATCGAGATGATCGTAGGCGTCGGCGCCAGCCGGGTCCGCGAACTGTTCGCCGAGGCCCGCAAGGTCGCGCCGGCGATCATCTTCATCGACGAGATCGACACCATCGGCCGCCAGCGCGGCGCCGGCGGCGGCATGGGCGGGCACGACGAGCGCGAGCAGACCCTCAACCAGATCCTCACCGAGATGGACGGCTTCAGCGGCTCCGAGGGCGTCATCGTGATCGCCGCGACCAACCGGGCGGACGTGCTCGACCCGGCGCTGCTGCGCCCCGGCCGCTTCGACCGCCGGATCACCGTCAGCCCGCCCGACCGGGAGGGCCGCGCCGCGATCCTGCGCATCCACAGCCGCAGCGTCCCGCTGTCCGGCGACGCCGACCTCAACCAGCTGGCCAAGGTCACGCCGGGGATGACCGGAGCCGAGCTCGCCAACCTGGTCAACGAGGCCGCGCTGCTGGCCGTCAAGCGCGAGCAGGACGCGGTCAACGAGCGGGACCTCTCGGACGCCCTGGAGAAGGTCCAGCTCGGCGCGGTGCGGCCGCTGGTGATGCCGCAGGAGGAGCGCGAGCGGACGGCGTACCACGAGAGCGGGCACGCGCTGCTGGGCATGCTCCAGCCCGGCGCGGACCCGGTCCGCAAGATCACCATCGTGCCGCGCGGCCGGGCGCTCGGCGTCACCCTCTCCACCCCGGAGAACGACCGCTACTCGTACACCGAGCCGTACCTGCGCGGCCGGATCATCGGTGCGCTCGGCGGCATGGCGGCCGAGCAGGTGGTCTACGGGGTGATCACCACCGGTGCGGAGAGCGACCTGGAGCAGGTCACCAACATCGCCCGGGGGATGGCGGGACGCTGGGGGATGAGCGAGCGGGTCGGCCGGCTCACCGCGGTGCCCTCCGACCCGCAGGGCGCGTACGGGCTCTCCGCCGCGCCGACCACCCTGGACGCGGTGGACGAGGAGGCCCGGCGGATCGTCTCCGAGTGCTACGACGACGCGGTGCGGATCCTGACCGAGCAGCGGCACCGGCTGGACGCGCTGGCGGCGGCGCTGCTGGAGGCGGAGACGCTGGACGAGGAGGCGGCGTACCGGGCGGCGGGGGTGCCTCGGGAGGGGACCTCGACGGGTTCCGGAGGAGCGGGAAGGGCCGAGGGGGCCGAGGGCTCCGGCGCGTCCGACGCGTCCGACGCGTCCGATGGGCCTGATGGGCCTGACGGGCCTGACGGGAAGTCGATCGACCGGGCGTGAAGCAGGGTGCCGGGGGCGCTCGCCGTGGTGGCGGGCGCCCCCGGTTTGCGGGCTAGCGCGGGCGCTCGGCGACCAGGTAGCGGAACAGGTTCTCCATCCGCACCGAGCCGTCCGCGCGCAGGTACGGCTGGAGCGCCTCCTCCAGCTCCTTGGCCACCAGCGAGGCGCCGGAGAACTCCTCGGCCGGTTCGAACAGGCCGGTGGAGAGCAGGCCCCGCACCGCGCTGTCGAGATCGGGGTAGGCGAACGGGCAGCTCACCCGGCCGCTGCCGGCCGGGCGCAGACCGGCCGGGGCGAGCAGGTCCTCCAGGGCGCCGGGCGCGCTCAGCTCGAACGGGTCGCGCGCGGTGGTCCGGCCGGCCATCCTCCGGGCCACGTCCAGCACCGGCGCGCTCTCGCAGCGCTCCGGCGGGCCCCAGGCGGCCAGCACCACGTGCCCGCCCGGGAGGGTGAGCCGGGCGGCTTCGCCGACCACCGGACCGGACCCGGCGCCGCCGGGCAACTGCTCGAAAACCGTCACCAGCGAATGGGCCGAGCGGGGGACGGCGGCGGCCGTCCCGGACCCGGCGCACACCCGCAGCCGACGGTCGTGGGCCAGCTCGCGCAGCTCGTCCCGCGGCTCCTGCCCGGCGACCTGGGCGCCCCGGCCGGCCGCGATCAGCAGGGCCAGTCCGGACCGGCAGCCCAGGCCCAGCACGCTGGTCGCCGGGCCGACCTCCAGCCGGTCGTAGACCGCCTCGTAGAGCGGTACCAGCATGCGTTCCTGGATCTCCGCCCAGTCGCGCGCCCGCGCGGAACGGGCGGACCCGGTCCGCGGGTGGTGCGGTCGTGCGCCCGCCGGTCGTGCGGTCGTGCCGGTCGTCCGAGCTGAAGCCATGGCGGCCTCCCATCCGGTCCTTCGGTGTGCTGCTACGGCTCCCCCAAAGTCCCGCCCCACACCAGCCAACAGCGGGTCGGGCCCGGCGTCCAGAGGGGTGCGGGGTGGTGCGCGCCCGTCGCGGTGGTGCGCCCCCGTCCGGCGATGCGGCGCGTCCCCGTCCGGTGATACCGATTCGAAACCGGGGCCCCGGGCCCCGTACCATTCGCCCCATGGCTAAGGCACCCGTTCTCACCCCTCAGGCGGAAGACTTCCCGCGCTGGTACCAGGACCTCATCAACAAGGCCGAGCTGGCCGACAACGGTCCGGTGCGCGGCACCATGGTCATTCGACCGTACGGCTACGGCCTGTGGGAGCGGATGCAGCAGGAGATGGACGCGCGGATCAAGAAGGCCGGCGCGCAGAACGCCTACTTCCCGATGTTCATCCCGCAGTCCTACCTGACCAAGGAGGCCGAGCACGTCGAGGGCTTCGCCCCCGAGCTCGCGGTGGTCACCCACGGCGGCGGCAAGCAGCTGGAGGAGCCGGTCGTCGTCCGGCCGACCTCCGAGACGATCATCAACGAGTACTTCTCGAAGTGGGTGCAGAGCCACCGCGACCTGCCCCTGCTGATCAACCAGTGGGCCAACGTGGTCCGTTGGGAGCTGCGCCCGCGCGTCTTCCTGCGCACCACCGAGTTCCTCTGGCAGGAGGGCCACACCGCCCACGCCACCTACGAGGACGCCCGCGACTACGCGTCGATGATCCACACCCAGGTCTACGGCGACTTCATGACCAACGTGCTCGGCATCGACGTCGTGCTCGGCCGCAAGACCGCCAAGGAGCGCTTCGCCGGCGCCATCAACACCCTCACCCTCGAGGGCATGATGGGCGACGGCAAGGCGCTGCAGATGGGCACCAGCCACGAGCTGGGCCAGAACTTCGCCAAGGCGTTCAACACCACCTACCAGCTGCAGGGTGCCGAGCGCGAGTACGTCTGGCAGACCTCCTGGGGCGTCTCGACCCGCATGGTCGGCGGCCTGATCATGTCCCACGGTGACGACAACGGCCTGCGGGTCCCGCCGCGCCTGGCCGCCGTCCAGGCCGTCGTGCTCGCGATCAAGGGCGACGACGCGGTCATCGCCAAGGTCCGTGAGATCGGCGCCCAGCTGGAGGCCGCCGGCATCCGGGTCGTGGTCGACGACCGCACCGACACCCCGTTCGGCCGCCGCGCCGTCGACTGGGAGCTCAAGGGCGTTCCGCTGCGCATCGAGGTCGGCCCGCGCGACCTGGAGAACGGCACCGCGATGCTGGCCCGCCGTATCCCGGGCGGCAAGGAGCCGGTCTCCATCGACGCCCTGGCCGCGCTGCTCCCGGGCGTGCTGGAGGAGGACCAGGCGCTGCTGCTGCGCCAGTCCCGCGAGCGCCGCGAGTCCCGCACGGTCGATGTCAAGACCGTCGACGAGGCCGTCGAGGCCTCCGCGACCGGCTGGGGCCGGATCTCCTGGGCCGAGCTCGGCGCGGAGGGCGAGGCCAAGCTGGCCGAGCAGGGCGTCACGGTGCGCTGCATCGTCGCGGCCGACGGCTCGGTGCCGCAGGCGGACGACCAGGAAGGCAATGTCGCGATCGTCGCCCGCGCGTACTGACCTCCGTCCGGTGTTCGGCGGATGTCCCCTCGATGTCCGCCGGACGTCCGTCGTGCACGGGTAATGGCCGTCACCGGCGACATTTGCCCGGAATGCGGATGGGTAAGAATCCGGTAACTGTTGAGGGGCGTCCCAGCGGTGGACATCCCTACTGGCCGGTCAACTCCCGGTATTAACGGAATAGCGGTACGGTGTACGGCCCGTGGCCCTGTCAATCCGGCAGGCCCACGGGCCGTACGTCCTGGGTGGCGACAGCCCGCCTCCCGGACGGAATTCAGCAGGCCCGTCGGCGTTGCGACGGGCCGAAACCGGCAGGGGGTTGGTCTTGCGTCAGATCCGGAACGCGCAATTCGCGCGCGGCCTTGCATTCCTGGGAGTTCCCTGTGAATTCCCCGGGAACGAGAACATGCGGAACATCGGCTCGCACTCCATCGTTGGTCTAGCGTGAGCACGACACAGCCCCTCGTTCTCGCGGCCGAACTGGCCGCCGCCTGGAGCGACATCCAGGCCTACCACCAGGACCTCCCCGACCTCGCCTCGCCCGAGGCGCTGATCGGAGAGTCCTCCTCGGCCTGCGGGACGCGGCTCGGATTCGAGCGCCTCCTCCATGAGGCCGCCCACGGTCTGGCCGCGGCCCGGGACATCCGGGACACCTCGCGGGCCGGCCGCTACCACAACCGGCGCTTCCTGATGCTCGCTTCCGAGCTGGGCCTGGCGCACCCGGTCGAACCGCACGCGAGCAGCGGCTTCTCCCAGGTGACCATGCTCAAGGAGACCCAGGAGCGGTACGCCGAGACCATCGAGCGCCTGGACCGCGCCCTGGGAGCGCACCAGGAGGCGGTGGCCGGCGACGGCGCGACGCGCGCCTTCCGCGGCCCGGCGGCCCGGCACGGCTCCTCCGGGGGCGGCGTGCGGGTCAAGGCGGTCTGCGGTTGCGGGCGCAACGTCCGGGTCGTCCCGTCGGTGCTCGCGCAGGCGTCCATCGTCTGCGGGGCGTGCCAGCAGCCGTTCAAGATCGCGTAGTCGGCCGACGTCCCGGCGGGCTGCTGTGCGGGCAGCGGTCCCGCCGGAATGAGCGGTGCGGCGTCGCAGCCGTGAGCGGTTGAGCGCTTGAGCACCTGAGCACCTGAGCAGTGCAGAGTGAGCGGTACAGCAGGACAGCGGTGATGTCTTCGGGTTGGACCGGGAGCGGGGGCTCCCGGTCGAGCCCTGACCGGGCGCCCGGTCCCGAGTACAGGCGGTTCTCGCCGATGTGGCAGAATGGACAGCTGAGTACTCGGCAGCCGGGTAAGGACCCCTCTCTCCTACGGCTGGCGTGTCCCTTGAACGGTCCGCCGCGCAACCCCACGCGATGGCGAGCCCGTTCACCCACGTCAACACCAGGAGAATCCACTCCCGTGGCAGTCAAGATCAAGCTGAAGCGTCTCGGCAAGATTCGCTCCCCGCACTACCGCATCGTCGTCGCCGACGCCCGCACCAAGCGTGACGGCCGCGCGATCGAGGAGATCGGCATCTACCAGCCGACCTACAACCCCTCGAAGATCGAGGTCGACAGCGACCGCGCCCAGTACTGGCTGTCCGTCGGCGCCCAGCCGACCGAGCCGGTGCTCGCCATCCTGAAGCTGACCGGCGACTGGCAGAAGTTCAAGGGTCTGCCGGCCCCGGCGCCGCTGAAGGTCGCCGAGCCGAAGGTCGAGGACTTCTCGCACCTGTTCGCGAAGGCCGTCGCCGGCTTCGAGGACGCCACCACCGGCGTCGCCATCACCCCGAAGGCCAAGAAGTCGGACAAGGCCGAGGCTGAGGCCGACGCCGCCGCCGAGGCCTGATCGTGATCGAGGACGCCCTCGACCACCTGGTGAAGGGCATCGTCGAGCACCCCGACGAGGTGCAGGTGCGCTCGCGCAACCTGCGTCGGGGTAACACCATCGAGGTGCGGGTGCACCCCGATGACCTCGGCAAGGTGATCGGCAGGGGTGGCCGTACGGCGCGCGCGCTGCGCACCGTGGTCGGCGCCCTCGGCGGTCGCAACGTCCGGGTCGACCTGGTCGACGTGGACAACATTCGCTGACGCTGCTGCTCGTTCAGCCGTCAGGGCTTGTGAGGCCGACCGGGACGCATGTCGTCCCGGTCGGTCTTTCGCATTTCCGTTCGCATTTCCGTCGCATCATCGCTTCGCAGCCCGTCGCTTTTCGTTTCGGCTCAGGAACTCCAGGAGAACGATCACCGTGCAGCTCGTCGTCGGCAGGATCGGCCGTGCCCACGGCATCAGGGGGGACGTCAGTGTCGAGGTCCGCACCGACGAGCCGGAACTCCGGCTCGGCCCCGGTGCCGTCGTACTCACCGACCCCGCGTCGGTCGGACCGCTGACCGTCGAGTCCGGGCGGGTGCACAGCGGCCGGCTGCTGCTGCGCTTCGCCGGCGTCAAGGACCGCAACGCGGCCGAGGCCCTGCGCGGGACCCTGCTCATCTCCGAGGTCGACCCGGAGGAGAGCCCCGAGGACCCGGAGGAGTACTACGACCACCAGCTGATCGGCCTGGACGTGGTGCTGCTCGACGGCACCCCGGTCGGCGAGCTGACCGAGGTCGTACACCTGCCGTACCAGGACCTGCTCACGGTCCGGAAGGCCGACGGGACGGAGGTGCTGGTGCCGTTCGTCACCCAGATCGTGCCGACCATCGACCTGGAGAACCAGCGCGCCGTGATCACCCCGCCGGCCGGGCTGATCGACCCGGAGTCGGCCGAGGTCGCGGGGACCTCCTCGGCCGAGGGGGCCGAGGGCCCGGAGGAGTCGGAGTGACCGTCGAGGAGAACGCCGGGGCGGGCGACGCGGCTGTTTCCGGCGGCGCGGCGGCCGGCGGTGCTGTTTCCGGCGACGCAGTGTCCGGTGGCGTGCAGAGCGGCATGCGGATCGACGTCGTCACGATCTTCCCCGAGTACCTGGAGCCGCTGGACGTCTCGCTGGTCGGCAAGGCCCGCGCCCGCGGCCAGCTGGACGTGCACGTCCACGACCTGCGCGGGTGGACCCACGACGTGCACCGCACGGTCGACGACAGCCCGTACGGCGGCGGCCCCGGCATGGTGATGAAGCCCGAGCCGTGGGGCGAGGCGCTGGACGCGGTGGTCGCCGCCGGCCCCGAGGGGCAGGTGCCCACCCTGGTCGTGCCGACCCCGAGCGGGCGCCCGTTCACCCAGGAGCTCGCCCAGGAGCTGGCCGGCCGCCCCTGGCTGGCCTTCACCCCCGCCCGGTACGAGGGCATCGACCGCCGGGTGATCGAGGAGGCGGCCACCCGGATGCCGGTGGTCGAGGCCTCGATCGGCGACTACGTGCTGGCCGGCGGTGAGGTCGCCGTGCTGGTGATGGTCGAGGCGATCGCCCGGCTGCTGCCCGGGGTGCTCGGCAACGCCGAGTCCCACCGCGACGACTCCTTCGCGCCGGGCGCGATGGCCGACCTGCTGGAGGGCCCGGTCTACACCAAGCCCGCCGAGTGGCGCGGCCGGACGGTGCCGGACGTGCTGCTCAGCGGCAACCACGGCAAGATCGCCCGCTGGCGCCGTGAGCAGGCCTTCGCCCGGACCCTGGCCAACCGGCCCGACCTGGTCGAGCGCTGGCAGTACGGCTCCTTCGACAAGAAGGAGCGGGAGGCGCTGAGCATCCTCGGCCTGGCCTGGGACGAGCGGCTCGGCCGATTTCGGTCCGTGGCCGGTGATGTGGAAGAATAGGCCGCTGCTGTCTGTCGCTGGTTCCCTTTCGTAGGGGGCACGTGGACCGGCGCCCCCGCCACGGGGGGACCGTCGTCAGCCGATGCGGCCCGCAGCACACCCCATTGAGACGATTTTCCGTGGGCGGCCCGTGGCGCCTGCGATGGAGAGCAACATGAGCAACAAGCTCGCTGCTGTCGACGCGGCCTCGCTGCGTACCGACATTCCGGCCTTCCGTGCCGGTGACACCCTGAAGGTCCACGTCCGGGTCATCGAGGGCAACCGCTCCCGTGTCCAGGTCTTCCAGGGCGTCGTCATCCGTCGCCACGGCGCCGGTATCGGTGAGACCTTCACCGTCCGCAAGGTCAGCTTCAACGTCGGCGTGGAGCGCACCTTCCCGGTGCACACCCCGGTCGTCGAGAAGATCGAGGTCGTGACCCGCGGTGCGGTTCGCCGCGCCAAGCTGTACTACCTGCGTGACCTCCGCGGCAAGGCCGCGAAGATCAAGGAGAAGCGCGACCGCTGATCCACCGGCCCCCGGCCTCGCCGGGGGATCGGAACGCTCAGAGGGGGCCGAACGGCCGCAAGGTAAGCTCACCCCCCGATGAGCACGCACGAACCACCCGCGGACCGCGACGGCAGTCCCGCACCCACCGGTGCGGACTCGCTGTCGCGGTCCGCGGTCGTTTCCGGGAGCGATTCCGCGGCCGTCTCCGGTGGGGCCGCCGCCGGCGGTGCGGCGGCGGACGGCGTCGAGAGCCCGGAGCGCGGCGGCGGGCCGGCGCGCGGTGAGGTTCTGGAGCGGGCCGAGGGGCCGGCCCAGGCCGACGGCCCCGAGCGCGCCGAGGATCCGGAACAGGCCGACGGCTCCCGCGAGGACGACCCGGATCAGGACGAGGAGCCCGGGCACTCGCGTTCGCGCGACCTGCTGCTGTTGGTCGGGATCTGCCTGACGGCCCTGCTGCTGGTGAACGCCTTCGTCGCGCGACCGTTCGCGGTGCCCTCCGGGTCGATGGAGCAGACCCTGCGCCCGGGCGACCGGCTGGTCGCGAACCAGCTCGCCTACGCCTTCGGCGGCCACCCCCGGCGGGGCGACGTCGTGGTCTTCGACGGGACGGGCTCCTTCCTGCGCGAGTCGGCGAAGCCGTCGGGCTTCCGGGACGGCCTGCGCTCCTTCGCGCAGGACCTCGGCCTGGCCCCGGCCGGGGACACCGTCTACGTCAAACGGGTGATCGGCGTCGGCGGGGACCGGGTGACCAGCACCGGCCCGGGCGCCCCGATCACCGTCAACGGCGTGCCGATCGACGAGACCTCCTACCTGTTCCCGGGCGACGATCCGTCGAGCGTGGCCTTCGACGTCGTCGTGCCGGACGGCGAGCTGTGGGTGATGGGCGACCACCGCAGCGCCTCCCGGGACTCCCGCGACCACCTCGGCGAGCCCGGTGGCGGCTTCGTGCCCGAGGAGAAGGTGATCGGGCGGGCGGACTGGGTGGTCTACCCGTTCTCCCGCTGGACCAGCCTGGACCGGCCCGCGGCCTTCGCCGTGACTGCGGGAACGGGTGGTCATGGGGACCAGGGGTAAGGGGCGGCTCGCCGATCGCCCGGCCGCCGACCGCCAGGCCGCGAACCCGTCGGCTGCCGGCCGCCGGGCCGCCAGGGGAGCGTCCGCGAGGGGAGCGGGAGGGGACGGTGCGGCAGGCCGCGGTCCGACCGGGACCCCGCCGGCCCGCGGCCGGGCCGATCGACGGCGCAGTGCCCGCAAGGCGGCCCGTCGGCGCAAGCGTTCGCTGGTGCGCGAGGTGCCGCTGATCATCCTGGTGGCCCTGCTGGTGGCGCTGGTGATGAAGACCTTCCTGGTCCAGGTGTTCGTGATCCCCTCGGGCTCGATGGAGCAGACCATCCTGATCGGGGACCGGGTACTGGTCGACAAGCTGACCCCCTGGTTCGGCAGTGAGCCGCAGCGCGGCGACGTCGTGGTGTTCAAGGACCCGGGCGGCTGGCTGGAGCGCGACCACAAGCCGTCCGGGGACGGCCCGGTGCTGGGCGCGACCAAGCAGGTGCTGACCTTCGTCGGACTGCTGCCCTCCGACGACGAGCAGGACCTGATCAAGCGGGTGATCGGCGTCGGCGGGGACACCGTCGAGTGCTGCGACGCGCAGGGGCGCCTCAGCGTCAACGGCCGTCCGGTGGAGGAGTCCTACCTCGCGCCGGGCAACCCGCCTTCCCGGCAGACCTTCAAGGTGCTGGTGCCGCAGGGGAGGCTGTGGGTCATGGGCGACCACCGGGACGTCTCCGCCGACTCCCGTTTCCACATGGGCAATCCGGGACAGGGGACGATCCCGTTGGGTGACGTGGTCGGTCGCGCGTTCGTGATCGCCTGGCCGCTGGACCGCTTCCATCAACTCGATGCGCCGAGTTCACTCTCCTCTCTCTCCCGGATGCCGCAGGCCGGTGGAACTGCCGCGGGATCGGTGGGCGTTGGGCCGGTTCCTGTGGAACCTCCGCTCGTTATGGGGGTGTTGGGCATCCTTCCGCTCGTGGTTCGCCGGTCCGGGCGGCCTCCGGAGTGAGCCGCGCCGGCCGCCGACCGGACAGGCCTCGCGTGTGGGACCGCGAGCCGGATGCCTTGGAGTGATAGAGAAGTGCAGGTGCGGCCGGGAGTGCTCCCGGCCGTGGGCCGAGGCCGTGCTGGTGTCAGGGGAGTCCGCGATGGGCAGCCCTGAGGCGTTCATGGTCGTGGTGAGCGTGGTGCCCGCTGTGCGGCACTCTGAGCGCGGGCGCGCAGGCGTCCGCACAGCAGGGAGGAGACGTTGTGGGGGATTTGGTGATCGGCGCCCGGTCAGGCGCCGGAGAGCCCGAGGGCCCGGGCCGTCGGGCGGACCGGTCCGCCGAGTCCGCGTCCTCCTCGGCCTCGGTCGAGGACGCGGCGGCCCAGACGGCCGACGGGCAGGGTGGCACCGGTTCGGAGGACCCCCCGGACTCCCCGCACCCGGGGGCCGAGCCCGCGGACGGGTCGGAGTCGGAGGCTCCGTCCAAGCCGCGCAAGCCGCGCTCGTTCTGGAAGGAACTGCCGATTCTGGTCGGCATCGCGCTGATCCTCGCACTGGTGATCAAGACCTTCTTCGTCCAGGCGTTCTCCATTCCGTCGGAATCGATGCAGAACACGCTGCAGGTCGGCGACCGCGTCCTGGTGGACAAGCTGACCCCCTGGTTCGGGGCCGAGCCCGAGCGCGGTGAGGTCGTGGTGTTCCACGACCCGGGCGGCTGGCTGAACGACGAGCCGACCCAGCAGAGCAGCAACTCCTTCCTGCGCGGCGTGCAGGACGTGCTCAGCTTCGTCGGCCTGATGCCCTCCGCCAACGAGAAGGACCTGATCAAGCGAGTCATCGCGGTCGGCGGGGACACCGTCGAGTGCGAGGGCGACGGGCCGGTCAAGGTCAACGGCGTCGCGCTCAACGAGCCGTACGTCTACCAGGGCAACACCCCCTGCGGCGACCGTCCGTTCGGCCCGGTCAAGGTGCCCAAGGACCGGATCTGGGTGATGGGCGACCACCGCGCCAACTCGCTGGACTCCCGCTTCCACATGGACCAGCCGGGTGGCGGCACCGTCCCGGTGGACAACGTGATCGGGCGCGCCTTCGTGGTGGCCTGGCCGGTCGACCACTGGTCGACGCTGCCGGTGCCGGACACCTTCGACCAGAAGGGCCTGGCGGCGGCCGCGCCGATGGCGCCCCCCGTGGCCGGCGCGGTGGGGGCCGTCGCCCTGCTCCCGCTGGTGCGTCGGGTGCGGGGTCGCGCGGAGCGCCGCAAGGAGTCCTGAACTCGACCGGATCGTGTTCCCCCGGGTTGTCCCCGGCTCTTGCGCGGGCCGTGGTACCGACGAGTAATCTTCTCGGACGTGCCACGGCCCGTCGGCTTTTCCGCCCGTGCCTCCGGCGTGCCAGTGGTGATCTCCGGTCGGCCAGAGGTGGACGGTTCTGATGAGCAGTGTCGTGGAGCAGACGACCGACCACCCGAGCGCGCCCGCCCGTGCGGGCCGTCGGCCGGCCACGGTGCTGCAGGGCGTCGCGCTGGCGCTCGGGCTGGTGCTGATGGTCGGCGGCTTCGCGCTGATCGCGATCGACTACCGGCCGTACAAGATCCCCACCGCTTCGATGCACCCGACACTTCGAATCGGGGACACCGTGCTCGCCCGCAAGGTCGGCGGCGGCGACGTCGGGCGGGGCGACGTGGTGGTCTTCCGGGACCAGGCCTGGGGCAGCGAACTCATGGTCAAGCGGGTGGTCGCGGTCGGCGGGGACACCGTCGCCACCACCGGGGCCGAGCACCGGCTGACGGTCAACGGGCAGCCGGTGGACGAGCCCTACCTCGCGACGCAGGGCCGCCAGGGCGACTCGTTCAGCGTGACGGTGCCGCAGGGCCGGCTGTTCCTGCTCGGTGACAACCGGGTCGGCTCGCTCGACTCCCGGACCCACCTGGAGGTCGACGGCGGGACCGTCCCGGCCGACGCCGTCGAGGCCAGGGTCGAGGCCACCGTGCTGCCCTTCGACCGGATGGGCCTGCTCGACCGGGTCACGGGCTTCGACGGCTTCGCGGGCCCGAAGGCCTCGCAGCCGGGGCCGCTGGGGCCCTTCGCCCTCGCCTCCGTCGCGGGCGCGGCGCTGATCCTCGTGACCTCGGCGGTGGGCGGGGTGGCGGGCCTGGCCCGCCGGATCCGGGGGCGCAGCTCCTGAGCGGGACCGTCGCCCGGCGGGCCGCTCTGCCGAACATCGCCCCGGACGGCCGCGCCGGGTGGCAGGATCGGTAGCGCCACCGATGCGAACGGAAGGAGCGTGGAGCGCTGCCATGACAGCACGGCGTCGCAGGGCGGCGCGGATCCTGCTGCTGGACGGGCTGGACCGCATCCTCCTCTTCCTGGGGGCCGACCCGGCCACCCCGGGGGAGACGTGGTGGTTCACGCCCGGGGGCGGCTTGGAGGCGGGGGAGGACGTGCGGGAGGCCGCCGAGCGGGAGCTCGCCGAGGAGACCGGCCTCCGGGGTGTGAACCTGGGGCCCTTGGTGGCGTACGGCACGGTGTCGTTCTCCTTTCAGGGACAGCGTTACGAGCAGGAGCAGTGGTTCCACCTGGCCCGGACTACGGCGACGGACCTGGACCACTCGGGCATGGGTGCGGACGAGCACGCCCAGCTGCTCGCGGCGCGCTGGTGGACGGTCGAGGAACTGAGGGGGACCGCGGAGACGGTCTATCCGGTCGGACTGGTGGACTTCCTGGAGCGGCTGCTGGCCGAGGGCCCGCCGGTGGATCCGGTACGGCTCTGACCGCGGGTGCGGTGGTCCACAATGGGTGGACGTGACAAATGAGGGGACGCCTGGATGAGTGCCGAAGATCTCGAGAAGTACGAGACCGAGATGGAGCTCAAGCTCTACCGGGAGTACCGGGACGTCGTCGGCCTGTTCAAGTACGTGATCGAGACCGAGCGACGGTTCTACCTCACCAACGACTACGAGTTGCAGGTGCACTCGGTCCAGGGCGAGGTGTTCTTCGAGGTGTCGATGGCGGATGCGTGGGTCTGGGACATGTACCGGCCGGCCCGGTTCGTCCGCAAGGTCCGGGTGCTGACCTTCAAGGACGTGAACATCGAGGAACTCGCGAAGAGCGATCTGGAGCTGCCCTCGGACGAGTCCGGCTTCGGGAGCTGACGTTGGACGACTCCGTCCCGCGTTGTCCAGCCGAATTTCGCGGGAACGGGGCTTCTCACCCCTGCGGGTGACAAAAATTGTCGACAAGTCCGGGTTATCCACAGGGAACGGGAAATCCCGGGCCTCGCCGTGCGCAGTGGTGCAGCCTCCTCGGCGGAGGTGGTCACCATGCAGCACACCGTCGTGCAGGACCAGGCCGTACCGGACGCGGCCGCAGCCGGGAAGGCCCCGCGGGCGATCCCGGACCGCAGCACCAAGAACGGGCTCGGCCGCTACGGGGAACGGGTCGCCGCCCGCCGACTCACGGAGGCCGGGCTCCGCATCCTGGACCGCAACTGGCGCTGCGTCGAGGGCGAGCTGGACATCGTCGCCCTCGACGGCGACACCGTGGCGGTCTGCGAGGTGAAGACCCGCTCCGAGCGGGGATTCCAGCAGCCCACCGAGGCCATCGACCGGACCAAGGCCGCCCGGCTGCAACGCCTGGCAGAGCGCTGGATGGCCGAGCGCTGGCCCCGTCACTTCGCCGAGTTGGCCGGGCCCGGCTACGACCCGGGGCCCACCGATCCCCAGTGGCCGCCCGCCCCACCGGGCGGGGTGCGGATCGACCTGGTCGCGGTGGTCAACCGGGCGCGGGGTGCGGCCCTGGTCGACCACCTGCGGGGGGTGGTCTGAGATGGCCTTCGCCCGTACCTGTTCCGTCGCGCTGGTCGGCGTCGACGGAGTGATCGTCGAGGTCCAGGCCGATCTGGAGCCCGGGGTGGCCGCGTTCACCCTGGTCGGCCTGCCCGACAAGGCGCTCACCGAAGCCCGCGACCGGGTCCGTGCCGCGGTCGTGAACAGCGGCGAGGCCTGGCCGCAGCGCAAGCTGACAGTCGGCCTCAGCCCCGCCTCGGTGCCCAAGAGCGGCAGCGGCTTCGACCTCGCGGTGGCCTGCGCCGTGCTGGCCGCCGCCGAACGGCTCGACCCCTCCGCCATCGCCGATCTGCTGATCATCGGCGAGCTGGGGCTGGACGGCCGGGTGCGGCCGGTCAGAGGGGTGCTGCCGTCGGTGCTGGCCGCCGCCGACGCCGGGTACGAGCGGGTCGTGGTCGCCGAGCAGACCGCACCCGAGGCCTCGCTCGTCCCCGGGGTGACGGTGATCGGCGTCCGCAGCCTGCGCCAGCTCGTCGCCATCCTGACCGGCACGCCGGCACCGGAGGAGCCGCCCGATCCGATCAGCGGCCGGCCGGATCCGCTGATGGCCGGGTTGATGCTGCCCTGCGCGGGTGTGCGGGGCCTGCCGGACGACCGGACGGCCCGGCTCGACATGGCCGACGTGGCCGGCCAGTACGAGGCCCGGCGGGCCCTGGAGATCGCGGCGGCCGGAGGACACCACCTCTATCTGAAGGGCCCACCGGGCGCGGGCAAGACGATGCTGGCGGAGCGGTTGCCCGCGCTGCTCCCGCCGCTGACCCAGAAGGAGGCCCTGGAGGTCAGCGCCGTCCACTCGGTGGCGGGGCTGCTCCCGGCCGGGCGTCCACTGATCGACACCGCCCCCTACTGCGCCCCGCACCACTCCACGACGATGCCGGCCATCGTCGGCGGCGGCAGCGGCCT
This sequence comes from Kitasatospora sp. NPDC114501, assembly GCF_055633695.1. Classification (NCBI taxonomy): domain Bacteria; kingdom Bacillati; phylum Actinomycetota; class Actinomycetes; order Kitasatosporales; family Streptomycetaceae; genus Kitasatospora; species Kitasatospora sp. NPDC114501. The sequence goes on from NZ_JBVKDS010000002.1 coordinate 634,473, forward strand.
GCCGAGACCGGGGGCGGTCTCGCTGGCCCACCGGGGCGTGCTCTTCCTGGACGAGGCGCCGGAGTTCCCGGTCCGGGTGCTCGATGCGCTGCGCCAGCCGCTGGAGTCGGGCGAGGTGGTGATCGCCCGCTCGGCCGGATCGCTGCGGCTCCCGGCCCGCTTCCTGCTCTGTCTGGCGGCCAACCCCTGCCCGTGCGGCCGGTACTCGCGGCGGGGCGAGGGCTGCGAGTGCACCCCTGCCATGGTCAGCCGCTACCAGGGGCGGCTCTCCGGGCCGCTGCTGGACCGAGTGGACCTCCAGGTCCAGGTGGCCCCGGTGACGAGGGTCGAGCTCATGGAGCGGGACACCACGGCGGAGACCACCGCGACCGTCGCGGCCCGGGTGCTGGCCGCGCGGGAGCGGGCGGCGTCCCGGCTGGCGAACACCCCGTGGCGGACCAACGCGGAGGTACCGGGCCACGAGCTGCGCACCCGCTGGCAGCTCGCGGCCGGGGCACTCAACGACGCCGCGCGGCAGTTGGAGCGGGGGCTGCTGACCGCCCGGGGCCTCGACCGGGTGCTCCGGGTCGCCTGGACGGTCGCCGACCTCGCCGGACGCGACCGGCCGGACCAGCGGGACGTACGCACGGCCCTGGTCCTGCGTACGGGGGTGGAGCACGGGCTGCCGCTGACCGAGCGGGTCTTCGGCCGGCTCGGCGGAATCCCGGCGCAGCGCGGCAGCCCGGAGGACGGTCGGCCCGGCAAGCCCGAGGCGCCGGACGAGAAGCCGCGGAACCAGGAGGGTGACGTATGAACCAGGTGCTGAGGCAACCTCGAATCCCCACGGCGGCCGAGGCCGGGGCCGTGACCGCGACCAACACCGGATTCGAGCCCGAGCGCCTCGCCCGGGTGCAGCTCGGCCGGATCAGTGAACCGGGGGACGCGGTGGTCGGCCGGTGGCTCGGCCGGCTCCCCGCCGTCGACGTGGTCGAGGCGATCCGGGACGGAACGGTGCCCGACCACCCCGGACTGGACGCCACCCGACTGGCCGGGTACCAGGCGAGGCTCCCCGGGCTGGACCCGCAGAGGGACCTGAAACGGGTACGGGACGTCGGTGGACGGTTCATCATTCCGGGGGACACGGAGTGGCCCAGTCAACTCGACGACCTGGGTGACGGACGTCCGATCGGGCTCTGGGTGGCGGGCACCGGCTCGTTGCGGCTGCTCGCGCTCCGCTCGGTCGCGATGGTGGGCTCCCGCGCCTGCACGGCCTACGGAGCCCATGTCGCGGGGGAGTTGTCGGCCCAACTGGCCGAGCGCGGCTGGGTGGTGGTCTCCGGGGCCGCCTACGGGATCGACGCCGCCGCACACCGCGGGGCACTCGCGGTCGGTGGGATGACCGCCGCCGTGCTCGCCTGCGGCGTCGACGTGGCCTACCCCAAGGGCAACGCCGAACTGATCCGGCGGATCGGCGTCCAGGGCCTGCTGGTCAGCGAACTCCCGCCCGGGGAGCACCCGAACCGCTTCCGCTTCGTCCTCCGCAACCGGGTGATCGCGGCGCTCACCCGGGGAACTGTGGTGGTCGAGGCGGCGGTGCGCAGCGGCGCCCTGAGTACGGCCAGACGCGCGCGGGACCTCAACCGCCACACCATGGGCGTCGCAGGCCCGGTGACGTCGGCGCTCTCCGCCGGGGTGCACGCCCTGATTCGCAGCGGCGGCGCCACCCTGGTCACCGACGCGGCCGAGATCACCGAGCTGATCGGGGCGATCGGGGACGACCTGGCGCCGCAGCGCAGTGGCCCGGTGCTCCCGCGCGACCTGCTGGAGCCGGCGGTGGCCAGGGTGCTGGAGGCCGTACCGGCGACGGCGGAGGGCGCACCGGTCGAGCGGCTGGCCCGGCAGTCCGGTCTCCCGCCGGACGAAGTCCTGCAACGCCTCTACGAGTTGGGATCGCTCGGCTACGTGGAGCGGCACGGTGCGCACTGGCGCGTGGTGCGGAGGAGGTGAGCACCGGAACGGAGAACACGCTCGCGCCGGGGGAACGCGCGTCGGAGCCGCCCTGCTGACCTGCCGATCCGGTTCTCCTGTTCGTCGCCTGGATCCGGTGTGCGAACGCCACCGGATCGGGGGACGACCGGGTGGCGGTAGCGCTTTGCAGTGAGTCGGTCACGCTACGCTCCACCTGCCTTCCCTATCAGCACATGACTCGGCAGAACGGCGCAGACCAACGCATGCCCACACACATTCCCGGACACAGAGTGACCGGTGGTGCTCGGTCCTCGGGAGGGCCGCGGACCGACCGGCGCCCCGCGCCCGACTACCCGTCGAAGCCGGCGGGGGCGATGGGAGGCCTGTCGCGCCAGGGCGGCCGGCCGACGGTGGTGCCCCAACCTGCGGATGCGGCCCGAGACACCGAGCCGGCCCAGGGCGTCGACGTGGCCGGCCCCGCGGGCGCACCCGTCGGTACGCCCGCCGGCGCACCCCCCGGCGCGGTCGTCGACAGCGCGCCCCGGCCACTCGAAAGCGCGCCTTCCCCTGGTGCCACCCCCCCGGCCTGCGCCTCGCCGGTGTCCGGCTCACTGGCGTCCGGCGCACTGGTGCCCGCCTCGCCGCTGTCCGCGCCCCGCCGGGAGGGGACGGCCGGCGGCGGTCAGGGGCAGGAGGCCAGGCAGGCCGCGGCCCAGGGACGCACCGCGCTCGAGGCGCTCTGGCGCTCCTACAAGGAGACCGGGGACCAGCGGCTGCGCGAGCAGCTGATCCTGCACTACTCACCGCTCGTCAAGTACGTGGCGGGGCGGGTCGGGGTCGGTCTGCCCTCCAACGTCGAACAGGCGGACTTCGTCTCCTCCGGGGTCTTCGGGCTGATCGACGCGATCGAGAAGTTCGACATCGACCGCGCCATCAAGTTCGAGACCTACGCGATCAGCCGTATCCGCGGCGCGATCATTGACGAGCTGCGCGCCCTGGACTGGATCCCGCGCTCGGTGCGGCAGAAGGCGAAGGCGGTCGAGCGGACGTACGCGACGCTGGAGGCCCGGCTGCGCCGGACGCCGCACGAGCCCGAGGTCGCGGCCGAGATGGGCATCGCGATCGAGGACCTGCACGCCATCTTCAGCCAGCTGTCGCTGGCCAACGTGGTGGCGCTGGACGAACTGCTCCACCCGGCGGGGGAGGGCGGCGACCGGCTGAGCCTGATGGACACCCTGGAGGACCACGGCGCGGACAACCCGGTCGAGGTGGCCGAGGACCGCGAGCTGCGCAGGCTGCTGGCCCAGGCGGTCAACACCCTCCCCGAGCGGGAGAAGACGGTGGTGACGCTCTACTACTACGAGGGCCTCACCCTCGCCGAGATCGGACAGGTGCTGGGGGTGACGGAGAGTCGGGTGAGCCAGATCCACACCAAGTCCGTCCTCCAACTGCGCGCCAAGCTGTCGGACATCCGATAGGGCGCCGCACCCCGGGCGCTGCACCCCGGCTGTCGGCTGTCGGCCGTCGGACGCCGGTCGCGGGAAGCCGACCGTCGGGCCCGCGCCCCTTCGGATGCGCGGCGCCGTACCGGCCGGAGGTATGGCTCCGTACAGTGGGAGCGTGCCGAAGATCCGAGCGGCCACGGTGGCCGAGCATCGCCAGCTCCAGCGTGCAGCCCTCCTCGATGCTGCCCGCATCCTGCTCACCGAGGGTGGCATGGAGGCTCTGACCTTCCCCGCGCTCGCGGCGCGCACCGGGCTGGCGCGCTCCTCGGTCTACGAGTACTTCCGCTCCCGCGCCGCCGTGGTCGAGGCGCTCTGCGAGGTGGACCTCCCGCTCTGGGCGGCCGAGATCGAGGCCGGGATGGAGAGCTGCGACACCGCCGTCGAACGGATCGAGGCCTACGTCCGGGGCCAGCTGGCGCTGGCCGCCGACCCCCGGCACCGCGCGGTCGTGGCCATCTCGGCGCTGGAACTCGACGAGGCCGCGCGCGAGCGGATCCGGGCGGCGCACGGCAGGCTGGCCGGCCTGGTCGGCCGGACGCTGGAGGACCTCGGCCACCAGCAGCCCCGGCTCGCCGCGGCCCTGGTCCAGGGCGTCGTGGAGGCGGCGACCCGCAGGGCCGAGCAGGCTGCCGCCGGGGGTCGCGCCGGCTGTGCGACCGAGAGCCCCGAGGAGATCGCCGACGCCGCCGTCGCGATGGTGCTGCACGGGCTCGTCCGCACCTGAGCCCAGCTCCGAGTCCCGAGTCCCAACCGCCGGCCGGCAGCGCCCGGCGGCACGCCCTACCCGCCTCCGCCCGCCAACGGCAGCAGTCGCGCCGTGCCCGCGCCGAACAGGGCCAGCGGGTCCAGGTAGCGGCTTCCGCGCAGCAGCCCCCAGTGCAGGCAGTCGCGCCCGGCGCAGTGCCGCCCGTCCGCGGCGAGCAGTCCGACCGTCTGCCCCGCGCTCACCGGAGTGCCGACCGGGACGGTGCCGGTGACGGGCAGGTAGGTGGTCCGCAGCGGGGGAGAGCCCGAGCCGGGGTGGGAGACGGTCACCACCGGCCGCCCAGCGACCATCCCGGAGAACGCGACCACTCCGGGAGCCGCCGCGCGGACCTCAACCCCGGGCCCGGCGGCGAGGTCCACCCCCCGGTGCCCGGCGGCCCAGACCTTCGCCGGCGGCTCGAACCGGCCCAGCACCCCACCGGGCCCGCCCACCGGCCAGGCCCGAGCACCACCCCACCCGGCCCCGTGACCCGAGGCCGGAGCGCCATCCACACCGATACCGCCCGAGTTCCCGGAAGCCCCCGGAGCCCCCGGAGCCCCCGAAGCCCCCGAAGCCAATGAGACCCCTGAGGTCCCTGAGGCCCTCGGGGCGCCCGAGGCTCCCGACAGCACGAGCGCCACCGCCACCACCGCCGCCACCATCACCGACACCCTGCCGAACCGTCCGCGACCAGTCATGCCCGCAGGCTCGCCGCCCCGTCGCCCCCGCACCACCCACATCCGGATTCCTGTGGACAAACCACCCCCACGCCCGAACGTCATCCCTCGGACGGGTGTACGGGCGCCGCCATCCGGTGTACAAGCGGCATACCTGCGGCGTCCCCGGGCAGGCGACAGACCAGCCCGCGCCACCAGCGTGCCCCGCCACGCCCCCGCCGCCGCCCCGCCGGAACCGGCCCACCCCGGCCGTTCCCCGGGCTCCGCCCAGGTCCCGGCGGGCCCCCGGCCACGCGTGGAGTCGCTCGCCCCTCGGCGCTTCCCGTACACTTCACACGCGACCCGGTCCGCCGGGTCGACTTCGCACGCCCCGCCACCGGCGGTCGGACGCGGTTCGTCCGCAGCCCCGCCAGGTGCGAGTGCCGCTCGGTCCGCCGAGCCCGACCGGCCCCGGGCCGTGAGGGGAAAGCGGCTCGGCACGTTCGGGGCGTCAGGCGTGGCTGTCACCTGGCCGCCACGGACAAACCGAGCCTGACCCGGCTGTGGGCTATCGCTGCGACGCAGTGCCGCTGCCGGGCCGTAACACCAAGGAGCACGGCAATGGCCGTCGTCACGATGCGGGAGCTGCTGGAGAGCGGCGTCCACTTCGGTCACCAGACCCGCCGCTGGAACCCGAAGATGAAGCGCTTCATCATCACCGAGCGCAACGGCATCTACATCATCGACCTCCTGCAGTCGCTGAACTACATCGACCGCGCCTTCGAGTTCATCAAGGAGACCGTTGCCCACGGCGGCAGCGTCCTCTTCGTCGGCACGAAGAAGCAGGCCCAGGAGGCCATCGCCGAGCAGGCCACCCGCGTGGGCATGCCCTACGTGAACCAGCGCTGGCTCGGCGGCATGCTGACCAACTTCTCGACCGTCTACAAGCGCCTCCAGCGCCTGAAGGAGCTCGGCGAGCTGGACTTCTCGGACGTGGCCGGTTCCGGCCTGACCAAGAAGGAGCTCCTGGTCCTCCAGCGCGAGCACGACAAGCTGGAGAAGACCCTCGGCGGTATCCGCGACATGCAGCGCGTCCCCAGCGCCGTCTGGATCGTGGACACCAAGAAGGAGCACATCGCGGTCGGCGAGGCCCGGAAGCTCAACATCCCGGTCGTCGCCATCCTCGACACCAACTGTGACCCGGACGAGGTCGACTACAAGATCCCGGGCAACGACGACGCGATCCGTTCCGTCACCCTGCTGACCCGCGTGATCGCCGACGCCGTGGCCGAGGGCCTGAAGTCCCGCGCCGGTGTCGCCAAGGGCGACGCCAAGGCCGAGCCGGGTGCCGACCAGCCGCTGGCCGCCTGGGAGAAGGACCTCATCGAGGGCGAGAAGAAGGCCGAGGAGGCCCCCGCCGCCGAGGCTGCCGCCACCGAGGCCCCCGCCGCCGAGGCTGCCGCCACCGAGGCCCCCGCCACCGAGGCCCCCGCCGAGGCTCCCGTCGCCGAGGCTGCCGCCACCGAGGCGCCGGCCGAGCAGGCCTGACGTACCCAGGGTGAGGGGCACCCGCCGGTACGAAGCCGGCAGGTGCCCCTCTCTCCAGCGCCGGGACCGAACCAGCGGTCCCGGCGCCACTCCACGCAGACACGCGAGACGCGAGAAGAGATTCACACCATGGCGAACTTCACCGCCGCGGACGTCAAGAAGCTCCGTGAGCTCACCGGCGCCGGCATGATGGACTGCAAGAAGGCCCTGGACGAGGCCGAGGGCAACGTCGAGAAGGCCGTCGAGCTCCTGCGCATCAAGGGCCAGAAGGGCGTTGCCAAGCGCGAGGGCCGTGACGCCTCCAACGGCGCCGTCGCCGCGCTGATCGCCGAGGACAAGAAGTCCGGCGTTCTGGTCGAGCTGAACTGCGAGACCGACTTCGTCGCCAAGGGTGACAACTTCGTCAACGTCGCCGACGCGATCGCCGCCCACGTCGCCAAGACCGCCCCGGCCGACCTGGACGCCGCTCTGGCCTCCGAGATCGAGGCCGGCAAGACCGTCCAGCAGTTCGTGGACGAGGCCAACGCGACCCTGGGCGAGAAGATCGTCTTCCGTCGCTTCGCCCAGTTCGACGGTGACGGCTTCGTCGCGGTCTACCTGCACAAGACCAGCCCCGACCTGCCGCCGGCCGTCGGCGTCCTGGTCGAGCTGGACAAGGAGAACGCCGAGGTCGCGAAGGACGTCGCGCAGCACATCGCCGCCTTCGCGCCGAAGTACCTGTCCCGCGAGGAGATCCCGGCCGAGGAGCTCGAGAACGAGCGCCGCGTCGCCGAGGCTACCGCCCGCGAGGAGGGCAAGCCGGAGGCCGCCCTGCCGAAGATCGTCGAGGGTCGCGTCACCGGCTTCGTGAAGGAGAACTCCGTCCTGGAGCAGGCCTTCGCGAAGGACAACAAGAAGACCGTCGCCAAGGTCCTCGAGGAGAACGGCGTCGCCCTCAAGCGCTTCGCCCGCTTCCGCGTCGGCGCCTGAGCCACGTTCCACCTGGTCCCCGGCCCCTTTACGCTGGGAACCGCCCCCGCCCGCTGACCCGGGCGGGAGGAACGCCGAACGGGCTCACCCCGCGCCCACCGTCAACGGGCGGGCTCGCGTCGGCACCATGAACGACGAGGAGGCCATTGCCGTGCAGGACACCGAACCGGTTCCCGCGGCAGTGGCCTCCTCTCGTGTACACGCAGGCGGGGCATCCGCACACCCGCGCCTGTGACCAGTAGGTGCAAAAAGGAGAAGTCCATGCAGGAGACGCAGGAGACCGCGCAGGACCCCAAGGCCGGCTCGCGCCGCCGGGTGCTGCTCAAGCTGTCCGGTGAAGCCTTCGCCGGTGGCGGCGGGCTCGGCGTCGACCCGGACGTCGTGCACGCGATCGCCCGGGAGATCGCCACGGTCGTCCGCGCCGGTACCGAGGTCGCGGTGGTCATCGGCGGCGGCAACTTCTTCCGGGGCGCCGAGCTCCAGGTCCGCGGCATGGACCGCGCCCGTTCCGACTACATGGGCATGCTCGGCACCGTCATGAACTGCCTGGCGCTCCAGGACTTCCTGGTCAAGGAGGGCATCGAGACCCGGGTCCAGACCGCCATCACCATGGGCCAGGTCGCCGAGCCGTACCTGCCGCTGCGGGCCGTCCGGCACCTGGAGAAGGGCCGCGTGGTGATCTTCGGCGCCGGTATGGGCATGCCGTACTTCTCCACCGACACCACGGCCGTCCAGCGCGCCCTGGAGATCCACGCGGACGTCCTGCTGATGGGCAAGAACGGCGTGGACGGCGTCTACGACTCCGACCCGCGGACCAACCCCGACGCGGTCAAGTTCGACGCGCTGGAGTACTCCGAGGTCATCGCGCGCGACCTCAAGGTGGCCGACCTCACCGCGATCACGCTGTGCAAGGACAACAACCTTCCGATGCTGGTCTTCGAACTGCTGGCGGAGGGCAATATCGCGCGCGCGGTGAAGAGTGAGAAGATCGGCACACTCATCAGCCAGGATTCTGTCCGGGCCTGAGCAGTAACCAGCCGTACGGAACGGGCGGGCGCCGCGACCGGCGACCGCCCGACACCGGTCGGAACGACAGCAGATGAACCGGACAGGGAGACCACAGTGATCGAAGAGACCCTCCTCGAGGCCGAGGAGAAGATGGAGAAGGCCGTCGGCGTCGCCAAGGACGACCTCGCCGCGATCCGCACCGGCCGCGCGCACCCGGCGATGTTCGCCAAGATCGTCGCCGAGTACTACGGCACCGTGACGCCGATCAACCAGCTGGCCTCGTTCTCGGTGCCGGAGCCGCGGATGGCGGTCGTCTCGCCGTTCGACAAGACCGCGCTGAAGGCCATCGAGCAGGCGATCCGCGACTCCGACCTGGGCGTCAACCCGTCCAACGACGGCTCGATCATCCGCGTGGTGCTGCCCGAGCTGACCGAGGAGCGCCGCCGGGAGTTCATCAAGATCGCCCGCACCAAGGGCGAGGACGCCAAGGTCTCGATCCGTTCGGTGCGCCGCAAGGCCAAGGACGCCATCGACAAGCTGGTGAAGGACGGCGAGGTCGGCGAGGACGACGGCCGCCGCGCCGAGAAGGAGCTCGACGACACCACGGCCAAGTACGTGGCCCAGGTCGACGAGCTGCTGAAGCACAAGGAAGCCGAGCTGCTCGAGGTCTGATGAACGACGCCCCTGACGCCCCCGGCTACTGGGGCCCGTCCGACCAGCAGTTCCAGCCCCACCCTCCGGCGCCGCACCAGCAGGCCGCCCGTACCCCGGCCCATCCGGCGCCGGGGTACGGCCCGCAGGCGGCGCCGTCCCAGGGACACCCCGGCCACCCGGGCGGCCACGCCGTGCCCCCGGGCGCGCCGGGTTTCGCCCAGGGGGCGCCGGGCCACCGTTCGGATCAGTCGCAGCAGCCTCCGGTGTACTGGGGCGGCGACGCGGAGGAGACTCAGGTCATGCCTCCCGTACCGGCCGAGCCCGGCCCGCCGCCCGGCATGCCCGACCCCGGTCGCCCGGCCGGCCACGGCCGGCCCGCGGCCCACGGTCCGTCCGCGACCCATGGCCGGCCCGCGACCCATGGCCGGCCCGCGACCCATGGCCGGCCCGCGGCCCACGGCCGGCCCGCCACCGGCGGACCGGCCGACCCCGCCGAGGGGCAGGCCGCGGAGTCCGGCCGGCTGAGCGGTCCGCTGTTCCGGGACGAGCGGCCCGAGCCGGCGCCGCCGGGTGTGACGGAGACGGTCGTGCTGCGCGCGATATCCGACGACGCCGCCCCTGCCCCCGGCCACGGCATCCCGCCGCACCCGGGGGCACCGGTGCGTCCCGCGCCGCCGGCGAACCACCTGGCGGCCGGGCAGCCCCACTTCGTGCCGTCGTCCCATCCAGGGCAGGAGACACCCGTGGCCGCGCAGCCCGCCCCGCAGCCGCAGCCGCGCAAGCAGCGCGGCGGCCGTAACCTCCAGGCAGCCATAGGCGTCGGCGTCGGCCTCGGCGCGGTGATCATCGCCTCGCTGTTCGTGGTGAAGGCGCTGTTCCTGGTCGTCGTGATGGCCGCGGTCGCGGTCGGCGTCTGGGAGCTGACCAGCCGGCTCTCCGAGCGCAAGCAGATCAAGGCGCCGCTGGTGCCGCTGGTCGTGGGCGGCCTCGCGATGGTCGCCACCGGCTACTGGGCCGGCGTCCAGTGGGCCGCCGCCTCGCTCGCGCTGACGGGGCTGGCGGTGATGGTCTGGCGGATGGCCGAGCCGCCGGAGGACTACCTGCGGGACATAACCGCGGGCGTCTTCACGGCGTTCTACGTGCCGTTCCTGGCGACCTTCGTGGCGATGATGCTGGCGGCCGACGACGGCCCCCAGCGGATCGTGCTCTTCCTGATCGTGACGATCTGCAGCGACACCGGCGCCTACGCGGTGGGCTACAAGTTCGGGAAGACCAAGCTGGCCCCGACGATCAGCCCCGGCAAGACCCGCGAGGGCCTGGCCGGCGGAATCGCCCTGTCGATGCTCGCGGGCGCGCTGCTGATGCAGCTGATCATCGACGACGGCAGCTGGTGGCAGGGCCTGATCCTGGGCGGCTGCGCGGCGGTCACCGCGACCCTGGGCGACCTGGGCGAGTCGATGATCAAGCGCGACCTCGGGATCAAGGACATGGGCACGCTGCTGCCCGGCCACGGCGGCATCATGGACCGGCTGGACTCGCTGCTGCCGACCGCCCCGGTGGTCTGGCTGCTGTTGGCCGCGTTCGTCGGCAGCTGACCCGCGCGGGCGGAAAGACGCACGTGGGAGGGCCCCGGACGCCTGGCGTCCGGGGCCCTCGCGCGTCTGCGACACTTGAGGAACCATGCCTAAGCCCGGAGAACTCACGTTTGTCGCGCCGCGCGGCGCCAAGCCCCCGCGACACCTCGCCGACCTGAGCCCCGCCGAGCGCAAGGAGGCCGTCGCCGAGCTGGGCGAGCAGCCGTTCCGCGCCAAGCAGCTCTCCAACCACTACTTCGGCCGGATGTCGAACGACCCGGCGAGCTGGACGGACATCCCCGCCGCCAGCCGGGAGAAGCTCACCGAGAGCCTGCTGCCCGAGCTGATGTCGGTGGTCCGGCACGTCTCCTGCGACGACGACGCCACCCGCAAGACGCTCTGGAAGCTCTTCGACGGCACGCTCGTGGAGTCCGTGCTGATGCGCTACCCGGACCGGGTCACCATGTGCATCAGCTCGCAGGCCGGCTGCGGCATGAACTGCCCGTTCTGCGCGACCGGCCAGGCCGGGCTGACCCGCAACCTGTCCACCGCCGAGATCGTCGAGCAGATCGCCGCCGGGATGCGCTCGCTCAAGGCGGGGGAGTTCGGCGCGCGGGCCTCCCAGGACGAGGGCGGCCCGGGCGGCGAGGCGCGGCTGTCCAACGTGGTCTTCATGGGCATGGGCGAGCCGCTGGCCAACTACAACCGGGTGCTGGCCGCGATCCGCCGGCTGACCGACCCGGCGCCGGACGGCTTCGGCCTGTCGCAGCGGGGCATCACGGTCTCCACCGTCGGCCTCGTCCCGGCGATGAACCGGTTCGCGGACGAGGGCCTCAGCTGCCGCCTGGCGCTGTCGCTGCACGCCCCGGACGACGAGCTGCGCGACGAGCTGGTGCCGGTGAACACCCGGTGGAAGGTCGCCGAGGTGCTGGACGCGGCGTGGAACTACGCGGAGAAGTCCGGTCGCCGGGTCTCCATCGAGTACGCGCTGATCAAGGACATCAACGACCAGGCCTGGCGGGCCGACCTGCTCGGCCGACTGATCAAGAACCACCGGGTGCACGTCAACCTGATCCCGTTGAACCCGACGCCCGGTTCCAAGTGGACGGCCTCCCGGCCCGAGGACGAGCGCGAGTTCGTCCGCCGGCTCCAGTCGCATGGCGTGCCGACGACCGTCCGCGACACCCGCGGCCAGGAGATCGACGGCGCCTGCGGCCAGCTCGCCGCGGCGGGCTGAGCCGCACCGGGGAATACCGCTACCGGAGTCCGGCGGCCGCCAGCGCGGCGGTCGCCCCGCCGGTCAGCAGCAGCGTGCTGCCCACCGCGAGGGTGCGCAGCGCGACCGCGCCGAACAGCAGCCGGGGCGAGGTGCCGAGGCGCAGCAGCGCGTCGGTGACCTCCCGGCGGTCGGTGCGGACCTCGGCGAGCCGGGTGACCACCGCGGCGGCCGCGCAGCCGAGCACCAGGCAGGCCTCGACGGCGGGCAGCGCGTCGGCGCTGTCGGGCGTGCCGATCCAGTAGCGGATGGTGGTGAGCACCAGCGCGACGGCGAGGGTGAGCACGGCCAGCGGCGTGCCGAGCCGGCGGGCCTGGGCGGTGAGCCCGCGCCCGGCCAGAAGACGCAGCGGGGTGGGCCGCCCGACGGCGAGCAGCTTCCCGGCCCAGGCCAGCAGCGGGCCGGTGAGCAGGGCGAGGCCGAGCGCGCTGGCGGCCCAGCCGCCGAGGGCGGCGGTGCTGGTGGAACCGAGCCCGGCCGGCAGGTGGATCGGGCGGCCGTCGACGGCGGCGCCGGGCCGCAGGGCGATGAGTTCGAGCGCGGCGCCGATCACGCCCAGCCCGATCCCCAGGGCGATCCGCCAGACGCCGAAGCCGGTCGGAGCCTGGGGGCGGCCGCCGGGCAGGGTGTCGGTGACGGGCACCGCGCAGGCGGCGGCGGTGCCGGCGGTGAGCGGGACCAGGGCGAGCAGGGCGACCGGGGCGGCGGTCGGCAGCGGCACGCCCATGCCGAGGTCGGGGGCGAGCGAGGGCCCGGCGACGTCGTTGCGCAGCACCAGGAAGGCCAGGAGGGCGAGCACGCTGCCGAGGGTGCAGGCGAGCGCGACCTCGCCGGCGATCAGCGTCCGGATCCGGCGGGAGCCGGCCCCGGCGGCGGTGAGGCCGGCGATCCGCTCGGGCCGCCGGGCGGGCACCGCGCGGGCGGCGACGGCCGCGAACCAGGCGACGGCGGCGAGCGGGGGCAGGCACCAGAGCAGCCGGACCAGTGGGTCGGCGCCGCCGGTCGGGTCGCTCATCGCCCGGCCGAGGGAGCGCAGCAGGAAGGCGGCGACCACGGTGGCGGCCAGTGCGGTGAGCAGCCAGCGGCCGAGGTCGGGCACCCGGTAGCCCCGGGCCAGACGGAGATAGAACACGTCGACTCTTTCAGCGGCTCGGCGTCGTCGGTGGCCCGGCGTCGTCAGCGGCGGGTGGCCGTGACGGCGGGCGCCGCGGCGGCCCCGGGGGCGGCGGTGCCGCGGGGGACGGGGGCGGCGGGGGCGGTGAGCCGTCCGTCGACGAGGGCGACGGCGCGGTCCGCGAACCGGACGAGCTCGGGGTCGTGGGTGGCCAGGACGAGGGTGAGCTGGTGCGACCGGGCCGCGCTGGTCAGTATCCGCATGACCTGGTCGGCGGCCTCGCGGTGCAGCGGGGCGGTGGGGTCGTCGGCGAAGACGACGGGCGGCAGCGGGGCCAGCGCGCGGGCGACGGCGACCCGCTGGCGGCGGCTCTGGACCAGTCGCTCGGGGCGCAGGCGCGCGCAGTCGCCGACGTCGAGGCGTTCCAGCCACTCGTCGGCGGCGGTGTAGGCGGCCTTGTGGCCGGCCCCGGCGAGCAGCAGCGGCAGGGCGACGTTCTCCCGGGCGGTCAGTTCGGGCACCAGGTGCGGCTCGGAGCCGACGAAGCCGAAGCGGTCGCGGCGCAGCCGTTCGCGGCCGGCCCGGGCGAGGGTGTGCACGGGGGCGCTGTTGAACCAGACCTCCCCCTCGTCGACCGGGAGCTGCGCGGAGAGGCAGCCGAGCAGGGTGCTCTTGCCGGAGCCGCGCGGGCCGGTGACGGCGAGCACCTCGCCCTCGCGGACGCCGATCGAGATGCCGCGCAGGGCGGGGGTGCCGTCGTGGGACTTGACGATCCCTCGGGCCCACAGCACGTCGTTGTCAGGCGGTGCCGCTGACATGAGGATCCATCCTGGGGGCCGCAGGGATATGACAGTCGTCAGATTAGAACGACGGGGGCTGGTCGCGGTGGCGCCGCACTGGTCCATCACGGGCATATCACCCGCATTCAGGCATGTTTGGTCGTACGACTGTGATGTTGCGGGGCGGGGTGCGGTGGTCCGGGAACGCCGAAGGGCGGCCCCGCGGGGAGCGGGGCCGCCCTTCGGCGGAGGGTGGGGAAGAAGGCTCAGGGGATCAGATCTTCGCCCACGCGTCGGTGAGGCTGGTCCGCAGGATCTGCTCGATCTCGTCGAAGGTCGACTGGTCGGAGATCAGCGGCGGGGCCAGCTGGACGACCGGGTCGCCACGGTCGTCGGCGCGGCAGTACAGGCCGTTGTCGAAGAGCGCCTTCGACAGGAAGCCGTAGAGCACGCGCTCCACCTCGTCGTCGTTGAACGACTCCTTGGTGACCTTGTCCTTCACCAGCTCGATGCCGTAGAAGTACCCGTTGCCGCGGACGTCGCCGACGATCGGCAGGTCGCGCAGCTTGTTCAGGGTGCCCAGGAAGGCGGCCTCGTTGTCGAGGACGTGCTGGTTCAGGCCCTCGCGCTCGAAGATGTCGAGGTTGGCCAGCGCCACCGCGGAGGAGACCGGGTGGCCGCCGAAGGTGTAGCCGTGCAGGAAGGTGTTGTCACCCTTGTAGAACGGCTCGGCGAGGCGGTCCGAGATGATCGTGGCGCCGATCGGGGAGTAGCCCGAGGTCATGCCCTTGGCGCAGGTGATCATGTCGGGCTGGTAGCCGAACTTGTCGGCGCCGAACATGGTGCCGAGGCGGCCGAAGGCGCAGATGACCTCGTCCGAGACCAGCAGCACGTCGTGGCGGTCGCAGATCTCGCGCAGGCGCTGGAAGTACCCGGGCGGCGGCGGGAAGCAGCCGCCGGCGTTCTGCACCGGCTCGACGAAGACGGCGGCGACGGTCTCGGCGCCCTCGTTGAGGATGGCCACCTCGATCTCGTCGGCGCACCAGCGGCCGTAGGCCTCGGGGTCGACGGTGCCGTCCGGGCCCTCCAGGAAGGCGGGGGCGCGGTAGATGTTGGTGTTCGGGGCCTTGTGGGTGCCCGGCACCAGCGGCTCGAACGGGGCCTTCAGGCCCGGCAGGCCGGTGATGGACAGCGCGCCCTGCGGGGTGCCGTGGTAGGCGACGGCGCGCGAGATGACCTTGTACTTGGTCGGCTTGCCGGTCAGCTTGAAGTACTGCTTGGCGAGCTTCCAGGCGGTCTCGACGGCC
Organism: Kitasatospora sp. NPDC114501; assembly: GCF_055633695.1. Classification (NCBI taxonomy): domain Bacteria; kingdom Bacillati; phylum Actinomycetota; class Actinomycetes; order Kitasatosporales; family Streptomycetaceae; genus Kitasatospora; species Kitasatospora sp. NPDC114501. The sequence goes on from NZ_JBVKDS010000002.1 coordinate 649,555, forward strand.
TCGCCGCCGCCGGTGGAGAAGAAGACCTTGTTCAGGTCGCCCGGGGCGTAGTGGGCCAGGCGCTCGGCCAGCTCGACGGCCTTCGGGTGGGCGTAGCTCCACACCGGGAAGAAGGCGAGCTCCTTGGCCTGCTTGGCGGCGGCCTCGGCGAGCTCCTCGCGGCCGTGACCGGCCTGCACGACGAACAGGCCGGCCAGGCCGTCGAGGTACTTGCGGCCCTTGTCGTCCCAGACGTAGGTGCCCTCGCCCCTGACGATGGTCGGCACGGGGGAGTTCTCGTACGACGACATGCGGGTGAAGTGCATCCACAGGTGGTCGTAGGCGGTCTTGGAAAGGTCCTTCTGCGCCGGGTCGGCTGTCATCGGGTGCCCCAGGTGTAGGTCTGTTTCCGGAGCTTCAGGTAAACGAAGCTCTCGGTGCTCCGCACGCCGGGAAGGGCGCGGATGCGCTTGTTGATCAGTTCGAGCAGGTGCTCGTCGTCCTCGCAGACCAGTTCGGCCAGGAGGTCGAACGAGCCTGCGGTGCAGACCACGTAGTCGACCTCGTCGAGGGCGGCCAACGCGTCGGCGACGGGCTCGATGTCACCCTCGACCCGGATGCCGACCATCGCCTGGCGGGTGAAGCCGACGGTGAGCGGGTCCGTGACGGCGACGATCTGCATCACGCCCTGGTCGAGCAGCTTCTGGACGCGCTGCCGGACGGCCGCCTCGGACAGGCCGACGGCCTTGCCGATGGCGGCGTACGGGCGGCGCCCGTCCTCCTGGAGTTGCTCGATGATCGCCTTGGAGGCGGCATCGAGGGGAACGCTGGCGTTCCGGTCGCGGTTGGCCACGCGGCCACTGTGCCTGATCGTTCCCGTGTTCGCAAGCGTGGAAACTGCTGATTTCGTCGTGATCTTGGAAAACGTATGCGGATTTCATCGCTGAACCGCACTCGGCCTGTCGATACCGGCAGTAGTGCAGCTACCCTGGGCACCGTACGCGCGCGCCCCCGAGGGGGCGGCGCACGTACCGCCACCAGTGGACCGCGCCGCTCCGGGCACGGCCACTCGGGACCCTTCGTACGCCGGATCCGCCGACGTACCATGGCGCCGGAATCTGCAACGCCGCAGGCCCAGACCGAGGAGAGATCCGTGAGCGACCTTCGCACGCTGCGCAACTACGTCAACGGTGAGTTCGTCGACGCGGCCGACGGCCGCACGCTCGACATCGTGGACCCGACCACCGGCGAGGTGTACGCGACGTCGCCGCTGTCCGGTGCCGCGGACGTGGACGCCGCCATGGCCTCCGCCGCGGCCGCGTTCCCGATCTGGCGCGACGCCACCCCGAGCACCCGGCAGAAGCTGCTGCTCAAGATCGCCGACGCGGTCGAGGCCCGTGCCGACGAGATCGTCGACACCGAGGTCCGCAACACCGGCAAGCCCCGCGCGCTGACCCTCTCCGAGGAGATCGGCCCGATGGTGGACCAGATCCGGTTCTTCGCCGGTGCCGCCCGCCTGCTGGAGGGCAAGGCCGCCGGTGAGTACATGGACGGGATGACCTCGATCATCCGCCGCGAGCCGGTCGGCGTCTGCGCCCAGGTCGCGCCGTGGAACTACCCGATGATGATGGCCGTCTGGAAGTTCGCCCCGGCCATCGCCGCGGGCAACACCGTCGTGCTGAAGCCGTCCGACACCACCCCGGCCTCCACCGTGCTGCTGGCCGAGATCATCGGCGGTGTGCTCAAGGAGCTGGAGCTGCCGGCCGGCGTCTTCAACGTCATCTGCGGCGACCGCGAGACCGGCAAGCTGATGGTCGAGCACCGGACCCCGGCGATGGCCTCCATCACCGGATCGGTGCGCGCCGGCATCTCGGTCGCCGAGTCCGCCTCCAAGGACGTCAAGCGCGTGCACCTGGAGCTGGGCGGCAAGGCCCCGGTCGTGGTCTTCGAGGACGCCGACATCGCCGAGGCCGTCGAGGGCATCTCGATGGCGGGCTACTTCAACGCCGGCCAGGACTGCACCGCCGCCACCCGCGTGCTGGTGCACGAGTCGATCCACGATGCCTTCGTCGAGGCGCTGGCCAAGGCCGCGGCCGAGACCAAGACCGGCGGCGTGGACGACGAGGACGTGCTGTACGGCCCGCTGAACAACGCCAACCAGCTGCAGCAGGTCTCCGGCTTCATCGAGCGGCTGCCCGCCCACGCCAAGGTCGAGGCCGGTGGCCACCGGGTCGGCGACAAGGGCTACTTCTACGCCCCGACCGTCGTCTCCGGCCTGAACCAGGACGACGAGATCATCCAGAACGAGGTCTTCGGCCCGGTCATCACCGTGCAGAAGTTCACCGACGAGGACCAGGCCGTCGAGTACGCCAACGGCGTCGAGTACGCGCTGGCCTCCTCGGTGTGGACCAAGGACCACGCCCGCGCCATGCGGATGTCGCGCCGCCTGGACTTCGGCTGCGTCTGGATCAACACCCACATCCCGCTGGTCGCCGAGATGCCGCACGGCGGCTTCAAGAAGTCGGGCTACGGCAAGGACCTGTCGTCGTACGGCTTCGAGGACTACACCCGCGTGAAGCACGTCATGACCGCGATCTGAGCGGGTCGTGACCGTCGGCGCCGTATGACCGCGATCTGATCATCGGCTGAAGTGACCACGGGCCCGGGTCTTCTCGACCCGGGCCCGTGCGTCTTTTGCACCCTGTCGGCGGTTCACGCGCCCGGCTGACACGATGGCACTCCCCTTCGGGGACCGGCCGCCCTAGCCTTACCGGCATGAGCATCCCCACCGCTGACTCAGCCGCCGGCCAGGCCGTCAAGGCCGCCGACCGCGCGCACGTCTTCCACTCGTGGTCCGCCCAGGCGCTGATCGACCCCCTCGCGGTGGCCGGCGCCGAGGGCTCGTACTTCTGGGACTACGACGGCAACCGCTACCTCGACTTCTCCTCGCAGCTGGTCAACACCAACATCGGCCACCAGCACCCGAAGGTGGTCGCCGCGATCCAGGAGCAGGCGGCGAAGCTCTGCACCATCGCCCCCGGCTTCGCGGTCGAGTCGCGCAGCGAGGCCGCCCGGCTGATCGCCGAGCGGACCCCCGGTGACCTGGACAAGATCTTCTTCACCAACGGCGGCGCCGAGGCCAACGAGAACGCCATCCGGCTGGCCCGGCTGCACACCGGCCGGCAGAAGGTCCTCTCCACCTACCGCTCGTACCACGGCGCCACCGCCAACGCGATCGCCCTCACCGGCGACCCGCGGCGCTGGGCCAACGAGACCGGCGTCTCCGGCGTGGTGCACTTCTGGGGGCCGTACCCCTACCGCTCCAACTTCCACGCCGAGAACGAGGCGCAGGAGTGCGAGCGCGCGCTGGAGCACCTGGAGCAGGTGATCGCGTTCGAGGGGCCGGGCACCGTCGCGGCGGTCATCCTGGAGACCGTGGTCGGCACCGCCGGCGTCCTGGTTCCGCCGGCGGGCTACCTGGCCGGGGTGCGGGAGATCTGCGACCGCTACGGGATCGTGTTCATCCTGGACGAGGTGATGGCCGGCTTCGGCCGCACCGGCGAGTGGTTCGCCGCCGACCACTGGGGCGTCACCCCGGACCTGCTGACCTTCGCCAAGGGCGTCAACTCGGGCTACGTGCCGCTCGGCGGCGTGGCGATCAGCGCCGAGATCGCGGCCACCTTCGCCGAGCGGCCGTTCCCCGGCGGGCTCACCTACTCCGGCCACCCGCTGGCCTGCGCCTCCGCGGTGGCGACCATCAACACCATGGCGGAGGAGGGCATCGTCGAGAACGCCAAGCACATCGGCGAGACCGTGCTCGGCCCCGGCCTGCGCGAGCTGGCCGAGCGGCACCCGTCGATCGGCGAGGTCCGCGGCCTCGGCGTGTTCTGGGCGCTCGACCTGGTGCGGAACCGGGAGACCCGCGAGCCGCTGGTGCCGTACAACGCGGCCGGCGCCGACAACGCCCCGATGGCCGAGCTGGCCGCCGCCTGCAAGCAGCGCGGGCTCTGGCCGTTCGTCAACATGAACCGCTTCCACGCCGTCCCGCCGTGCACCGTCACCGAGGAGGAGGCCAAGGCCGGCCTCGCGGTGCTGGACGAGGTGCTGTCGCTCACCGACGCCCACACTGTCTGACGTACCTACCAGGACGGCCCCGGACACCCGCGTGTGCCCGGGGCCGTGCCACGCTCCGGAAGGCCCGCCATGCCCAGCCGCACCACCCTGACCCGCTCGTCCAACCCGGTCGCCGTGCGCCGACGTTCCGTGCTCGGCGGGGCCGCGCTGCTCGGCGCCGGCACGCTGACCGGCTGCGGCATCCCGTCCGCGTACGTGGCCGAGGAACGCCGCTCGGCGCCGGACCGCTCGGAGAGCGACAAGCGGCTCGTCTTCTCCAACTGGACGCAGTACATCGACACCGACGACGAGGGCGGCCGCCCGACCCTGGACGCCTTCAGCGAGAGGACCGGGATCGAGGTCGCCTACACCGAGGACATCAACGACAACGACGAGTTCTTCGGCAAGATCAGCCCGGTGCTCACCCAGGGCGCCGCCCCCGGCCGGGACCTGATGGTGGTCAGCGACTGGATGGCCGGGCGGTACGTCTCGCTGGGCTGGGTGCAGGCCATGGACCGGGACAACCTGCCCAACGTCACGGCCAACCTGGACCCGCAGCTCGCCGACCCGGCCTTCGACCCCGGGCGCAGGCGCAGCGTGCCGTGGCAGTCCGGGATCACCGGCATCGCCTACAACCGCAAGGCGCTCGGCCGGGAGATCAGGTCCACCGCGGACCTGTGGGCGCCCGACCTCAAGGGCCGGGTCACGCTGTTCGCCGGGCTGGACGAGGCGCTCGGGCTGCTGATGCTGTCCCAGGGCGCGGACATCGCGAAGTTCGGCGGCGACGACGCGCGCCGGGCGATGGACCTGGTGCAGAAGATGGTCGACAGCGGCCACGTCCGGCGCTTCACCGGCAACGACTACACCAGCGACCTCGCCTCCGGTGCGGCGCTCGCCTGCCAGGCCTACTCCGGCGACGCGGTCCAGCTCACCGCCGAGAACCCCGACATCGAGTTCGTGGTGCCGGAGGAGGGCGGCGAACTGTGGGCGGAGAGCCTGATGATCCCCAACCGGGCCGCCCACAAGCGCAATGCCGAGCTGCTGGTCGACCACTACTACCGGCCCGAGGTGGCCGCCGAACTCGCCGCGTTCGTCCAGTACATCTGTCCGGTGCCGGCCGCCCGCGAGGTGCTGGCGGCCAGCGGCGACCGGGAGAAGGCCGAACTCGCCGAGAACCCGCTGGTCTTCCCGACCGAGGAGATGCGCGCCCGGCTGCACACCATGCGCGACGTCACCTCGGCCGAGCGGCCCGAGCTGCACAAGGTCTGGGGCCGCATCACCGGGGTGTGAGGGGCACGGGCGGTGTGCGGGGTGCGGCGGTGTGGGGCGTACGGGGTGGGACGCGCGGCGCTCAGCGCCGGACGGCGTCCAGGGCGAGCAGCGCCACGTGCAGGGAGAGGCAGGACTCCACCTGGTCGAGGTCGACGCCGAGGATCCGTTCGACCTTGTGCAGCCGGTCGTAGAAGGACGGCCGGGACAGGTGCGCGGCGTCCGCCGCGGCCGACTTGTTCCGGCCCTGCTCCAGGTAGATCCGCAGCATCTGCACCAACTGGCCGTTGTGCTCGGCGTCGTGGGCCAGCAGCGGGCCCAACTCCCGTTCCACGTACGTCTGCAGCCGGGCGTCGTCGCGCAACAGGTGGAGCAGGCCGCGCAGTCGGACGTCCGGCAGGCGGTAGTAGGAGGAGCTGCGGCCGCCGGGCGCGTCGTGCAGGGCGGCGTCGGCGACCTGGGTGGCCTCCAGCAGGGTGCGCCGGGCGTCGCGCACCGAGCCGACCGAGGAGCCGACCGCGACCACCGGGCCCGCCGGGTCGCCGCTCTCCCGCCCGGGCTCGGCCGACATCCGGCGCAGCGCGGCCGAGAGCGCGTCCAGGGCGGCGTGCTCGTCCTGCTGGGTGCCGAGTGCGATCAGCAGGCCGACGGCCTCGTCGTCCAGCGCCCCGACCAGGGCGGACAGCCGGCAGGCCCGGACCGCGCCGGCGGCCAGCTCGGTGAAGTCGCGCAGCCGGGCCTGGGCCTCCAGCGCGGCGGGGATCGGTCCGCGCCGCTGCCGCAGCACCACGCCGACCAGCCGGCGGCCCTCCAGCGGAACGCCCAGGGCCTGGGCGCGCAGCGCCGCCTCGGAGACGGTCAGCGCGTGGGTGAGGATGCCGGACAGCAGGGTGCGGTGGGTCTGCCGCTCCAGGCTCTCCCGGTCGCGCACCACCAGCCGGTTGAGCGCCAGCGCGGAGGCGCCGCGCTCCAGCAGCATGGCGTGCGGGTGGGCCTCGCCCTCGGGCAGCGGGCCGGGCTCCTGCACCAGGACCAGCCGGCCCCAGTCCTGGCCGCGGGCGCCGACGGTGGTGACCAGCCAGCCGCTGCGCGGGTCGTGGCCGGTGCGCCCGGCCGGGCGCACCCCGCGCGAGCGGCGCTCCCAGTCCTCCAGCACCTCGGCCTCCGGGCGTCCGGCGGTGTCGTGGGCGAGCACCTGGTGGGCCAGGTTCTCCAGAACGACAGGGGCGCCGGCCATCCGGGCCACCTGGCGGATCACCTCGGGCGCCTCCGCGCCCTCCACCACCAGCTCGTTGAAGACCTGGTGGACCGACTCGGAGATCCGCAGCTGCTCCAGCTGGGCGTTGACCACCAGCGCGTGCACGGCCTCGGTGACGGCGACGAAGCGCAGCTCGCGGCGGAGCGCGATCAGCGGCAGTCCGCGCTGCTCGGCGGCGTGGACCAGGGCGCGGGGGAGCGAGTCGAAGTAGCGCCGCCCGAACTCGACGACCAGGCCGGCCACCCCGACCTCGTCCAGCTCGCGCACGTAGCGGGTCAGGCGCTCGCGGTCCTCCGGCAGCGCGATCCCGGTGGTCAGCACCAGCTCGCCGCCGCGGAGCATCCCGGCGACGTCGGGCAGTTCGCTGACGTGGACCCAGCGGACCGGCCGTTCCAGGTGGTCGGCGCCGGCCACCACCTGGGGCAGGCCGCGGCGCATCACGTCCAGGTCGAGGACTCGGGCGACGGTGGGGAGCATCGCGGGCCTCCGGAGCCGTGGGACCGGAGCGGGGGGGCTCCGGGTGATCAGGGTGTCAGGTAATCATCCATCGCCCCGACGACCTGTCGCCCTGCCCGCACCCTTGCACCCTGTAAGGCCCTTCGTGCCGAGACTGCCGGAGTGACCCTTGTCACCCCGACCCCGCAACGGGCAAGGTCAGCGGGACCGCAGACCCCCAACCGCGGACGCGTGACCCCGCAGCGGTCGAACCACGGCACTTGGAGGAACCAGATGGACCTGACCGACTTCGGCCCGGGCGCGCAGTACATCGCGGGCCGGCAGACCAGGGGGAGCGGTGACCCCTTCCAGGTCGTCAACCCCGCCGACGGCAGCGTCGTCGAGCAGGTCGCGCTGGCCACCACCGGGGACGTGGACACCGCCGTCGCCGCCGCGAAGGCCGCTCTGCCCGGCTGGTCCTCGGCCACCCCCGGCGCGCGCTCCGAGGCGCTCACCCGGCTGGCCGCCGTCCTGGCCGACGCGGCCGACGACCTGGCCCGGGTGGAGACGGCGCAGACCGGCAAGCCGGTCAAGCTGGCCACCGAGTTCGACGTGCCCGGCACCGTCGACAACGCCGCCTTCTTCGCCGGCGCCGCCCGCAACCTGGAGGGCAAGGCGGCCGGCGAGTACTCCGGCGACCACACCTCGTACGTGCGGCGCGAGGCGGTCGGCGTGGTCGGCTCGATCTCGCCGTGGAACTACCCGCTGCAGATGGCCGCCTGGAAGATCCTCCCGGCGATCGCCGCGGGCAACACCATCGTGCTCAAGCCGGCCGAGCTGACCCCGCTGACCTCGCTGATGTTCGCCCGCGCCTGCACCGCCGCGGGCATCCCGGACGGTGTGGTCAACGTGGTCACCGGCGCCGGACGCACCGCCGGCGAGCACCTGGTCGGGCACCCGGACGTCGCGATGGTCTCCTTCACCGGCTCCACCGGCGTCGGCAGGCGGGTCGCCGAGATCGCCACCGCGGGCGTCAAGCGCACCCACCTGGAGCTCGGCGGCAAGGCCCCGTTCGTGGTCTTCGACGACGCCGACCTGGACGCCGCCGTGCACGGCGCGGTCGCGGCCTCGCTGATCAACGGCGGCCAGGACTGCACCGCCGCCACCCGCGCCTACGTCCAGCGCCCGCTGTACGACGCCTTCGTGGCGGGGGTGGCCGAGCTGTACGCGGCGATCCGGATCGGCGACCCGCTGAACCCGCGCACCGACCTCGGCCCGCTGGTCTCGTACGCCCACCGGGACCGGGTGGCCGGCTTCGTGGAGCGCGCCCGCTCGTACGCCACCGTGGTCACCGGCGGCCGGGCCCCGGAGAAGGGCCACGACGGCACCGACCTCACCCGGGGCGCGTACTACCGGCCCACCCTGATCACCGGCGCGGCCCAGGACAGCGAGGTCGTGCAGGGCGAGATCTTCGGCCCGGTGCTGGTCGTGCTGCCGTTCGACGGCGACGACGAGGGCCTGCGGCTGGCCAACGACACCCCGTACGGCCTGGCCGCCTCCGCCTGGACCGGCAACGTGCACCGCGCGCTGCGCGCCACCCGGGAGATCGCGGCGGGCTGCGTCTGGGTCAACGACCACATCCCGATCATCAGCGAGATGCCGCACGGCGGCTACAAGGCGTCCGGCTACGGCAAGGACATGTCCCAGTACTCGCTGGACGAGTACACCCAGGTGAAGCACGTCATGTTCGACACCACCGCGGTGGCCCGCAAGGACTGGCACCGCACCGTCTTCGGAGACAGATAACCCCCAGGCCCAGCGGGTGCCCCCACACCCCCTCTCCCCCCAGGAGGCCCGTTCCATGGCGTTCAACGAGCTCACCGACGGTCTGCCCGAACCGGTCCGAAGGGCCTGGGAACGCAGCCTGGCCGGCGGCCGGGCCGCGCTCGGCCGCCGCACCCTGCTGCGCGCCGCCGCGCTGACCGCCGGAGCGGGCACCCTGGCCGCCTGCGGCATCCCGGCGGCCCCACGGGCGTCCGGGGACTCGACCGCGAACGCCGCCAAGGACCTCTCGGAATCGCAGAAGGAGGTCGGCTTCTCCAACTGGCCGCTGTACGTGGACACGGACGAGAAGGACAAGGAGAGGCACGGCACGCTGGACGCCTTCACCGAGGCCACCGGCATCAGGGTCAGGTACACCGAGGACGTCAACGACAACGTCGAGTTCTTCGGCAAGGTCAAGCCGCAGCTCGCCGCCGGCCAGGACACCGGCCGCGACCTGATGGTGCTCACCGACTGGATGGCCGCCCGGCTGATCCGGCTCGGCTGGGCGCAGAAGCTCAACCCGGCGAACGTCACCACCGCGATCACCAACATCGAGGCGCGCTTCCGCGCCCCCGACTGGGACCCGGGGCGGCTGTACTCCTACCCGTGGGCCGGCATCCAGACCGTCGTCGCGTACAACCGGAAGGCGACCAGGGGGAAGGAGGTCACCAGCGTCTCCCAACTGCTGGACGACCCCGACCTCAAGGGCCGGGTCACCTTCCTCTCCGAGATGCGCGACAGCATCGGGATGGTCCTGCTGGACCAGGGCAAGGACCCCGTGAGGTTCACCGCCGACGACTACGACGGCGCGGTCGCCCGGCTGCAGAAGGCCGTCGACAACAAGCAGATCCGCCGCTTCACCGGCAACGACTACGGCCAGGAGCTCTCCGCCGGCGACATCGCGGCCTGCATCGCCTGGGGCGGCGACCTGATCCAACTGCGGGCCGACAACCCGGACATCGAGTTCGTCATCCCGGAGAAGGGCTACATCGCCTCGACCGACAACATGCTGGTCCCGGCCAAGGCCCAGCACAAGGCGAACGCGGAGAAGCTGATCGACTTCTACTATCAGCCGAAGATCGCGGCGCAGCTGGTCGCGGGCATCGGCTTCGTCTCCGCCGTCACCGGGATGAAGGACGAGCTCGCCGGCATCGCCCCGGACACCGCGGCCAACCCGCTGGTCGTACCCACCCCCGAGATGGCGGTCAGGGCACACGTGTTCCGCACGCTCTCCGAGAGCGAGGAGAGCGACTTCGAGCAGAAGTTCTCCAAGCTCATCGGCGCCTGACCCCGACTCCCGGCAGACAGACCCAGGAAGACACCACCCCATGACAGACCAGCAGCGCGACGCGGCCGCCGGCGGCGACGTCCGGCTCACCGGCATCGGCAAGACCTACGGCTCCTTCACCGCCGTCCACCCGCTCGACCTGACCGTGCCGCAGGGATCGTTCTTCGCCCTGCTCGGCGCCTCCGGCTGCGGCAAGACCACCACCCTGCGCATGATCGCCGGCCTGGAGGAGCCCACCAGCGGCACCGTCCTGATCGGCGGCCAGGACGTCACCGCCCTGCCCCCGTACAAGCGTCCGGTGAACACCGTCTTCCAGAGCTACGCGCTCTTCCCGCACCTGGACATCTTCGAGAACGTCGCCTTCGGCCTGCGCCGGCGCGGCCGGAAGGACGTCAGGAAGCAGGTCGAGGAGATGCTGGAGCTGGTCGAACTCGGCCAGTACGCCCGGCGCAAGCCGCACCAGCTCTCCGGCGGCCAGCAGCAGCGCGTCGCGGTCGCCCGCGCGCTGATCAACCACCCGCAGGTGCTGCTCCTGGACGAGCCGCTCGGCGCGCTCGACCTCAAGCTCCGCCGCCAGATGCAGCTGGAGCTCAAGCGGATCCAGACCGAGGTCGGCATCACCTTCGTGCACGTCACCCACGACCAGGAGGAGGCCATGACGATGGCCGACACCATCGCGGTGATGAACGGCGGCCGGGTCGAGCAACTGGGCGCCCCCGCCGAGCTGTACGAGAATCCCGCCACCACCTTCGTGGCCAACTTCCTCGGCCAGTCCAACCTGCTGCCCGCCGAGGTCACCGGCACCGAGGGCGGCAACCTGCTGCTCAGCGCGGCCGGCGCCCGCCTCGCGGTACCGAAGGCGCGCTGCGCCACCGACGCCAGGCGCGTCCACCTGGGCGTGCGGCCGGAGAAGATCACCATCACCCACGCCTCCGAGCAGGTCGCCGACGGCCGCAACCGGCTGGCCGGCACGGTGCTCGACTCCAGCTTCATCGGCGTCTCCACCCAGTACCTGGTGCGCACCGACGGCGGCCAGGAGGTCACCGTCTTCGAGCAGAACATGGAGCGCGACGCCCGGATCGTCCCCGGCGCCGCCGTCCAGCTGCACTGGAACCCGGCGCACTCCTTCGCCCTGGACGCCGCCCAGGCGATCGACGCGGGCACCGCGGAGGAGGTCGCATGACCGCCACCACCCCGGTCGCGCCGCCGCAAGTCGTCCCGCTGGAACCGGGCGAGCGCAAGCCGAGGCGCAGGCTCACCCCGTACTGGCTGCTGCTGCCCGGCCTCGCCTGGCTGGTCGTCTTCTTCGCCGTCCCGATGGTCTACCAGGCGTCGACCTCGCTGCAGACCGGCTCGCTCGAAGAGGGCTTCAAGGTCACCTGGCACGTCTCGACCTACTGGGACGCCCTGGTCGAGTACCGGTGGCACTTCCTGCGCTCGTTCTCCTACGCGGCCGTCGCCACCGTGCTCTGCCTGGCCGTCGGCTACCCGCTCGCGTACACGATCGCGTTCAAGGCGGGCAAGCGCTGGCGCAACGTCATCCTGATCCTGGTCATCGCGCCGTTCTTCACCAGCTTCCTGATCCGTACGCTGGCCTGGAAGACCATCCTGTCCGACGGCGGCCCGGTGGTCGGCGCGCTGAACGCGCTGCACGTCCTGGACGTCACCAGCCTGCTCGGGCTCACCGACGGCGACCGGGTGCTGGCCACACCGCTCGCGGTGGTCTGCGGCCTGACCTACAACTTCCTGCCGTTCATGATCCTGCCGCTGTACACCTCGCTGGAGCGGATCGACCCGCGCCTGCACGAGGCGGCCGGCGACCTCTACGCCCGGCCGTTCACCACCTTCCGCAAGGTGACCTTCCCGATCTCGCTGCCGGGGGTGGTCGCGGGCACCCTGCTGACCTTCATCCCGGCCTCCGGCGACTACATCAACGCCCAGCTGCTGGGCTCGCCGAGCGAGCAGATGGTCGGCAACGGCATCCAGAAGCAGTTCCTGAACGTGCTCGACTACCCCACGGCGGCCGCGCTGAGCTTCATCCTGATGGCCCTGATCCTGGGCATGGTGACGGTCTACATGCGCAAGGCCGGGACGGAGGATCTGGTCTGATGTCCCGGATGTCCAAGTGGATCCGCGCCCACCTGGTGGTGCTGGCCGGCCTGTTGGCCCTCGCCTACCTGGTGCTGCCCAACCTGGTCGTGCTCGCCTTCTCGTTCAACAAGCCGGTGGGCAAGTTCAACTACGAGTGGAACGAGTTCTCCACCGACGCCTGGACCAACCCCTGCGGTGTGGCCGACATGTGCCGGTCGCTCTCGCTCAGCCTGCAGATCGCGGTGCTCGCCACCGTCGGCGCCACCGTGCTCGGCACCATGGTCGCCTTCGCGCTGGCCCGTTACCGCTTCCGCGGCCGCTCGGCCACCACCGCGATGATCTTCCTGCCGATGGCCATGCCCGAGGTGGTCATGGCGGCCTCGCTCGGGACGCTCTTCCTCAACATGCGCATCCCGTTCGGCTTCACCACCATCCTCATCGCGCACATCATGTTCTGCCTCAGCTTCGTGGTGACGGCGGTCAAGGCGCGTGTGATGAGCATGGACCCGAGGCTGGAACAGGCCGCCCAGGACCTCTACGCGACCCCCACCCAGACCTTCCTGAGGGTCACCCTGCCGCTGGCGGCGCCCGGCATCGCGGCGGGTGCGCTGCTCAGCTTCGCGCTCTCCTTCGACGACTTCATCATCACCCAGTTCAACTCGGGGCCGACCACGGTCACCTTCCCGATGTTCGTCTGGGGCGCCTCGCAGCGCGGCATCCCGGTGCAGGTGAACGTCATCGGCACCGCGATGTTCCTGGCCGCCGTCGTGCTGACGGTCGTCGGCCAGTGGCTGGGCAACCGTCGGAAGGCCACCGCCTGACGTACGGTCGGCAGCGGTCGACAGGGCCCGGCAGGGCCCGGCAGGGCTCGACAGCGGCTGACAGCGGTGGCACGTAAGACCGTCGTCTATTCGTAGAAAGTGGCTGATAATGCATGGACTCCGCCCGCGCGCTCAGTGACGCCAGGCCCACCCCCTTCTGGCTGGAGGATCCCGGCCGGCCGGCGGTGCTGCCCGCCCTGGTCGGCGACACCACCTGCGACCTGCTGGTCGTCGGCGGCGGCTACTCCGGCCTGTGGACCGCCCTCATCGCCAAGGAGCGCGACCCCTCACTGGACGTCGTGCTGGTCGAGGGCAACGAGGTCGGGTGGGCCGCGTCCGGGCGCAACGGCGGATTCTGCGCGGCCAGCCTCACCCACGGCTTCGGCAACGGCCTGGACCGCTGGCCGTCCGAACTCGCCCAGCTGGAACGCCTCGGTGCCGCCAACCTCGACGGCATCGAGGCCACCCTGGAGCGCTACGGCATCGACGCCGAGTGGGAGCGCACCGGCGAGATCGACGTCGCCACGCAGCCCCACCAGGTCGAGGAACTCCACGAGATCGCCGAGGCGGTCGCCCGGTACGGCTTCGACATCACCGTCCTGGACGCCGACCAACTGCGTGCCGAGGTGAACTCGCCGACCTTCCTCGGCGGCCTCTGGGACAAGGAGGGCGTGGCGATGGTCCACCCCGCCAAGCTCGCCTGGGGCCTCAAGGCCGCCTGCCTGGGCCAGGGCGTGCGGATCTTCGAGCACACCCGGGCCACCGACCTGCGGGAGCACGGCAGCGGCATGGCCGTCCGCACCCCGTACGGCCGGGTCCTCGCCCGCAAGGTCGCGCTCGGCACCAACGTGTTCCCGTCGCTGCTCAAGCGGGTCCGCCCGTACATCGTCCCGGTGTACGACTACGCGCTGATGACCGAGCCGCTCGACGACGAGCAGCTCGCCTCGATCGGCTGGCGCGGGCGGCAGGGCCTCGGCGACAGCGCCAACAAGTTCCACTACTTCCGGCTCTCCGCCGACAACCGGATCCTCTGGGGCGGCTACGACGCGGTCTACCACTTCGGCGGTCACGTCCGGCACGAGTACGACCAGCGGCCGGAGACCTTCCGCACCCTGGCCACCCACTTCTTCCGCTGCTTCCCGCAGCTGGAGGGCCTGCGCTTCACCAACGCCTGGGGCGGCGCGATCGACACCTGTAGCCGGTTCTCGGCGTTCTTCGACACCGGCTACCGGGGCAAGGTGGCGTACGCCGTCGGCTACACCGGGCTCGGGGTCGGCGCGACCCGCTTCGGCGCCGAGGTGATGCTCGACCTGCTCGCCGGCGAGCGCACCGAGCGCACCTCGCTGGACATGGTGCGCAGCAAGCCGCTGCCGTTCCCGCCCGAGCCGGTGCGCTGGGCCGGGATCGAGCTCACCACCCGTTCGCTGGAGCGGGCGGACCGCACCGGCGGCCACCGCAACCTCTGGCTGCGCACGCTTGACCGGCTGGGGCTGGGCTTCGACAGCTGAACCGTGAATCCCCCAGTCGGGTGCCCGTAGTCGTGTAATCGGGACCCGCCGTCCGCCTCTCCTTGGTGACGGCGGGTCTCGCACCTCCCGCCGTCTCCGAACAGTACGAACGGCGAGAAGCGGGGACACGACATGGAGACCACCGGACTGCACTGGCTCGCCCAGGTGGCACCGGACCCGGAATCCCTCCGGGAGCAGTGGGAGCGCACCGGGCTGGGCCTGATGCTGCTGCCGGCCGGCCGGCGCTGGGACGTCCTCTCCGTTCCCGGACGGCTCGGGCGCCCGGCCCTGGAGATCATGGACCCGTGCACCGGCGGCCCGGTCCTCACCGACCTCGCGGGCGAGTACGTCAGCTTCCTGGTGCCCGTCGGCACCGCCGCCCGCTGGATCGGCACCGGCGTGCGCAGTGCGGGCGAGGGCACCTGGATCGTCGTCCCGCACCCCGAGCGGAGCAGCCGGGGCGTGCGCTGGCTGCTCCCGCCCGACGGCTCCGGGCAGCTCAACGACCCGGTGCTGCTGGAGCTCGTCCTGCACGAGGCGGCGGCGAGGCTCGGCGGCTGGTGAGTCTCCTTCGGCGCCCGGCGTCGAGTCTCCTTCGGCACCCGGCGGCACCCGGCGGCGCTCGACGGCGCCGGCGCGCGGAGCGGGCGGGCGCGTCAGACTGGAGGCGTGACCACCGTCCCGCACGCCGTCGACGCGTCCCTCCGTCCGGGCCCCGCCCAGCTGCGCCTGGCCGCGCTGGCCGCCCCTGTCTGCGACCGCTACGGCCTCGCACTGGCCGGTGGGCACGCGCTGCGCGCCCACGGCCTCGCGGCCTGTCCGCAGGACGGGCTGACCCTGGTGACCGGCGGGGCCGACCTGCCGGAGGTGGCCGCCGCCCTGGGCGAGGCGTACCGGGCGGCGGGCGGCGGGGTCGCCGAGCGGCCGGGCACCCCGCGGCTGGAGCAGCTCACCGTCCGGCTGGCGCTGGGCGGGCGATCGCACTCGGTGGAACTGCGCAAGGAACCGCTGGGCCACCGCCCGGTCCGGCTGGACCTCGGTGCGCCCGGACCGGACGAGCCGCCGGTGGTGCTGCCCGTAGTCGCGCTGGAGGACGCGGCGGCGCTGACCACCGCGCTGCTCGTGGACCGGGGCATGCCGCGTGACCTGATCGACGTGCACGCCCTCACCCGCTGCTACCGGGAGGGCGAACTCCTCGTACTGGCAGGGGAGTTGGACCAGGATTTCCAGCCCGCGGCGCTGGCCGACCGGCTGGAGACGCTCGCCGAGGCGGCGGACGGGCGGTTCCGCGCCCGGGGCGTCCCCGCCGACGAGGTGGACGAGCGGAAGCGCTGGGCGCTGGCCTGGGCGCAGGATCTGCGGCTGGATCTGCTGGAGACCCAGGAGGCGCCGGACGGGCTGCACGACCCGTACCTGGAGGAGCCGGAGGACGGGGAGTCCTGAGCCCCGGTCGGGCGGGTCACCCGTTCGGCCGAGTGACCGGACGACCTGTAAGGCTGAATCCGTGATCCCCGTCAGCCTGTTCGTTGAGCCGGGCCGAAGCGGCGACCAGACTGGGAGGCGAGCGCGGTAGCCCCGTGGTTCCCCTCGCCCGGCCCATCCGTGGGCGGCGCCAGACCGGACCGGAGGCAGGACGCCGCCCGGGACTTCGGAGGCAGACGGACCTTGAGCAAGCACATCATTCACTGGATCGGCGGCAAGCCGGTCGCCACCGCCGGTGCGGCCCCCCGTCGTGGCGAGATCTTCGACCCGGCCACCGGCCAGGTCTCCGGTCAGGTCGACTTCGCCGGGATCGCCGAGGTCGACCAGGCGGTGGCCGCCGCCGCCGCGGCCTTCACCGAGTGGCGCACCGCCTCGATCGCCAAGCGGACGACGGTGCTCTTCGCCTTCCGCGAGCTGCTGAACGCCCGCCGCGACGAGCTGGCCTCGATCATCGTGGCGGAGCACGGCAAGGTGCACTCCGACGCGCTGGGCGAGATCGCCCGCGGCCTGGAGGTCGTGGAGTACGCCTGCGGCATCCCGCAGCTGATCAAGGGCGGCTTCACCGAGCAGGCCTCGACCGGTGTCGACGTCTACTCGATCCGCCAGCCGCTCGGCCCGGTCGCGATCATCTCGCCGTTCAACTTCCCGGCCATGGTGCCGATGTGGTTCTTCCCGATCGCCATCGCGGCCGGCAACACCGTCGTGGTGAAGCCCTCGGAGAAGGACCCGTCCGCCGCCAACTTCCTCGCCGAGCTGTGGAAGGAGGCCGGTCTGCCGGACGGCGTCTTCAACGTCGTGCACGGCGACAAGGTGGCCGTCGACCGCCTGCTGGAGCACCCGGACGTCAAGTCCGTCAGCTTCGTCGGCTCCACCCCGATCGCCCGCTACGTCTACGAGACCGGCACCCGCTACGGCAAGCGCGTGCAGGCCCTGGGCGGCGCCAAGAACCACATGCTGGTCCTGCCCGACGCCGACCTCGACCTCGCCGCCGACGCCGCCGTCAACGCCGGCTTCGGCGCGGCCGGCGAGCGCTGCATGGCGGTGTCGGTGCTGGTCGCGGTGGACCCGATCGGCGACGAGCTGGTCGAGAAGATCAAGCAGCGGATCGCCACCCTGAAGGTCGGCCCGGGCTGCAACGGCGACTCCGAGATGGGTCCGCTGGTCACCGGCCAGCACCGCGACAAGGTCACCTCCTACGTGGAGTCCGGGGTCGCCGACGGCGCCGAGCTCGCCGTGGACGGCCGCAAGCACCCGGTCACCGCCGAGGACCGGAACGGCTCCCCGACGGCCGACGGCTTCTGGCTCGGCCCCACGCTGTTCGACCACGTGAAGCCCGGCATGTCCGTCTACAACGACGAGATCTTCGGCCCGGTCCTCTCGGTCGTGCGCGTCGACTCGTACGAGGAGGGCCTGGCGCTGATCAACGCCAACCCGTACGGCAACGGCACCGCCCTCTTCACCAACGACGGCGGCGCGGCCCGGCGCTTCCAGTTCGAGGTGGAGGTCGGCATGGTCGGCATCAACGTGCCGATCCCGGTCCCGGTCGCCTACTACTCCTTCGGCGGCTGGAAGGCCTCGCTGTTCGGCGACGCCCACGCGTACGGCCAGGACGGCGTGCAGTTCTTCACCCGGGGCAAGGCCGTGACCCAGCGCTGGCTGGACCCGTCGCACGGCGGCATCAACCTGGGCTTCCCCACCAACAGCTGAGCCGCACGGCTCCACCGGCCGGACCCCTCCCCCCGGGGTCCGGCCGGCCGTCTTTGCGCGACGTTTGCATCCGCTCGCAGAAGCGCGTACAGTTCTTCGAGCTGCCCGGCAGGGAGCACCGGACACGCGTCTGCGCGGACGGTCCCGGGGCAGCCAATCCTCTGAAACACCACTTCTCGGTTCGTGCCGGTCGTTTCGCTTTTCCGCGTGACGGCCTGGTGCTTATTCGGCGTGCGCGTTTAATTGGGTTGCGGCTGGATTCGCTTTTCGGAGCGGGGATCGGCTAGAGTTTGAAACGTCGGACGGGGCGTCAAACCCCGGAAGACACCGGCGAGTTGGATGAACGAAGCCCCGGAAACGGAGCGGAAAACATCTGATAAGCTGGAAACACGAAAGAACGAAGCCCGGAGGGCCTGCTGGAAGGCAGTCCGAAGGAAGCGTCCGTTCCTTGAGAACTCAACAGCGTGCCAAAAGTCAACGCCAGATATGTTGACATCCCCGGCCTCGGTCGTTTGATCGGGGTTGGAGATTCCTTTTGAAACAAACACTAGCGAGGACGCAGTGCGCGGGGCCGCCCTATTCCGGTGGTTGCCGTGCCGCTCAACGCGGGTGTCGACCCGATTACGGGTATACATTCACGGAGAGTTTGATCCTGGCTCAGGACGAACGCTGGCGGCGTGCTTAACACATGCAAGTCGAACGGTGAAGCCCTTCGGGGTGG
>NZ_JBVKDS010000003.1:0-266772 GCF_055633695.1 Kitasatospora sp. NPDC114501
ACCGGCAGCGAACCGAGCTTGTTCACCGCCGGGATCAACGACGACGACGCGCACACCCGCGCGACCTCCTCGATCACGATCACCGTCGCCAGCGCATCCGCCCCCGCACCACCGAACTCCTCCGGCACGTGCACCGCGTGCAGATCACCGCCCTGCAACGCGTCCAGCGCCTCCTGCGGGAACCGCCCCAGCTCGTCCACCTCCGCCGCGAACGGAGCGATCTTCGCCTCGGCCAGCGAACGCACCGCCTCACGGAGCATCCCGTGCTCCTCGGAGATACGGAAGAGATCGAAGTCAGCCGCCCCTGCGCTGCCCGCCATGATGCCTGCCTCGTCGTTCAGTGACCGGCGCCCGATCGAGGTCCGATCGGCGCCCGGTGCGAGTCGAATCCGCGGTTAACTACCGTTCAGTAGAGATCCTAGGGCGCCGACCTGCGGCTGCCTAGCGTCCCAGCCGTGCGGGCGATCCCGGTGCGCCCTCGCCGGACGGATAGCATCAGGGCATCCGTACTGGTCGCGTCCGCATCCAAGGAGAACCCGTGACCCTCCGCATCTCCGTGATCGGCACCGGCTACCTCGGCGCCACGCACGCCGCCGCGATGGCCGAGTTCGGCTTCGAGGTGCTGGGTCTGGACATCGACCCCGACAAGATCGCCATGCTGACCGCCGGCCGCGTCCCGATGTACGAGCCGGGGCTGTCCGAACTGCTGCTCAAGCACGTGGCCGGGCACGAGGGTTCGACCGGACGGCTGCGCTTCACCACCTCCGCCCAGGAGGCCGCCGAGTTCGGCGACGTGCACTTCATCTGCGTCAACACCCCGCAGCGCAAGGGCGAGTTCGCCGCCGACATGTCGTACGTCGACACCGCGCTCGACGAACTGGCGCCGCATCTGACCCGCCCCGCCCTGGTGGTCGGCAAGTCGACCGTCCCGGTCGGCTCGGCGGCCCGGCTGGCCGAGCGGCTGGCCGCGCTGGCGCCGGTCGGCGAGGGTGCCGAACTCGCCTGGAACCCCGAGTTCCTGCGCGAGGGCTTCGCCGTCCAGGACACCCTGCGGCCGGACCGGATCGTGGTCGGCGCCCAGAGCGAGCGGGCCGAGCGGTTGCTGCGCGAGGTGTACGCGGAACCGATCGCGGCCGGGGTGCCGTTCATGGTCACCGACTACGCGACCGCCGAGCTGGTCAAGGCGGCCGCCAACTCCTTCCTGGCCACCAAGATCTCCTTCATCAACGCGATGGCCGAGGTCTGCGAGGCGGCCGGCGCGGACGTCACCCAGCTCAGCAAGGCGCTCGCCTACGACGAGCGGATCGGCGGCAAGTTCCTCAACTCCGGCCTCGGCTTCGGCGGCGGCTGCCTGCCCAAGGACATCCGCGCGTTCATGGCCCGGGCCGGCGAGCTGGGCGCCGACCAGGCGCTGACCTTCCTGCGCGAGGTCGACTCGATCAACATGCGGCGCCGCTCCCGGATGGTCGAGCTGGCCCGCGAGCAGTGCGGCGACGGCTTCCTGGGCCGCCGGGTCGCCGTCCTCGGCGCCGCCTTCAAGCCCAACTCGGACGACATCCGGGACTCCCCGGCCCTCAACGTGGCCGCCCAGATCCAGCTCCAGGGCGCCCAGGTCACCGTCTACGACCCGAAGGCCGTGGACAACGCCCGCAAGATGTTCCCCTCCCTCACCTACGCCCACTCCGCCCTGGAGGCCGCCGAGGGCGCCCACGTCGTCCTCCACCTCACCGAGTGGTCCGAGTTCCGCGAGCTGGACCCGGCCGTGCTCGGCGCCGTGGTCGCCGAACGCCGCCTCCTCGACGGCCGCAACGTCCTGGACGCCGACGCCTGGCGCGCCGCCGGCTGGACCTACCGCGCCCTCGGCCGCCCGAGCTGACGCCCCCGCCCGCGGCGGCCCGGGCCGGAATCCGGAGCCCCCGGCCGTCGTTGGTACCGGCATGACGAGCTACGGCGACGACGCGACGGTCCGCGGGATCCTCACCGGCACGGGCGACACCTGGGCCGTGGTGGGCCTGTCGAACAACACCGCCCGGGCCGCGTACGGGGTGGCCCGGGTCCTCCGGCAGTACGGCAAGCGGGTCGTGCCCGTGCACCCGAAGGCCGAGACGGTCCTCGGCGAGCAGGGCTACGCCTCGCTCGCCGAGATCCCGTTCCCGGTGGACGTGGTGGACGTGTTCGTCCGCTCCGAACTCGCCGGGGAGGTGGCCGACCAGGCGGTCGCGGCCGGGGCGAAGGCGGTCTGGTTCCAGCTGGGCGTGGTGGACGAGGCCGCCTACCGGCGGACCCGGGAGGCCGGGCTGGCCATGGTGATGGACAGGTGCCCGGCCATCGAGATCCCGCGGCTCGGCTAAGGCCGGGAGCCCGGGCCGTCCAGCCGGTCGATGGTGGCGAGGGACGGGCGGCGGCTGCCGCGCAGCCCGGCGGCCACCGACTCGGCGTCGCGCAGGACGCGGACGGCGTTGTGCCAGGTGAGCTTGGCCAGGTCGGCCTCCGACCAGTGCCGGCCGAGGAGTTCGGCGACCAGGTTGGGGTAGCCGGCCACCGATTCCAGGCCGTCCGGCAGGAAGGCGGTGCCGTCGAAGTCGCCGCCGATGCCGATGTGGTCGATGCCGGCCACCTCGCGCATGTGGTCGAGGTGGTCGGCGACGGTGGCCGGGGTGGCGATCGGGCGCGGGTTGGCGGCCTCGAAGGCGCGCTGGCGCTCCATGGCCGGCGGGGTGGTGTCCAGCGGGTGGAAGCCGTGGGCGCTCATGTTCTCGTCGGCGGCCCGGGTCCACTCGATGGCGGCGGGCAGGATGAACTTCGGCACGAAGGTCGCCATCGCCACCCCGCCGTTGGCGGGCAGCTGGGCGAGCACGTCGTCCGGGATGTTGCGCGGGTGGTCGCAGACCGCGCGCGCGGAGGAGTGCGAGAAGACCACCGGCGCCGCGGTCACCCGCAGGGCGTCGCGCATGGTGTCGGCGGAGACGTGCGAGAGGTCGACCAGCATGCCGAGCCGGTTCATCTCCCGGACGACCTCCTCGCCGAACCGGGTCAGCCCGCCGGCCACCGGCTCGTCGGTCGCGGAGTCCGCCCACGGCACGTTGTCGTTGTGGGTGAGCGTCAGGTACCGCACGCCCAGCTCGTACAGGGCGCGCAGGGTGGCCAGCGAGCAGTCGATGGAGTGGCCGCCCTCGGCGCCCATCAGCGAGGCGATCCGGCCCTCGGCGCGGGCGGCCTCCATGTCGGCGGCGGTACGGGCCAGGCGCAGCCGGTCCGGGTAGCGCTCGACCAGGGCGTGGACGAAGTCGATCTGCTCCAGGGTGGCACTCACCGCGTGGTCGCCGGCCAGCGAGGAGGGGACGTAGACGGACCAGAACTGCGCGCCGACCCCGCCCCGCGCGAGGCGGTCGAGGTCGGTGTGCAGGCGGTCGCTCTGGTCGGCGGCGAGGTCGAGCGCACCGAGGTCGTACCCGGCCTGCTCGCGCATCGCCCAGGGGAGGTCGTTGTGGCCGTCCACCACGGGGGCGGTGCGCAGCAGGGCGCGGGCGCGGTCCAGCGGGGTGGGGGAGTCCAGGTCAGCGGTCATGCGAGCTGTTCTACCCCACCCCCGTGGGTGGTCGAACTACTTGCCGAATCCGAAGGAGGAGGAGCCGGCCACCTTGGCGCGCAGCTTCTTGCCCTTCTCGGTGGCCTGGTTGTTCAGCTCGGCCTGGAAGTCGGTCATCCTCTCGGTCAGCTCGGGGTCGAAGGCGGCGAGCATCCGCACCGCGAGCAGGCCGGCGTTGCGCGCGCCGGCCACCGAGACGGTCGCCACCGGGACGCCGGCCGGCATCTGGACGATCGACAGCAGGCTGTCCATGCCGTCCAGGTAGCGCAGCGGCACCGGCACGCCGATGACCGGCAGCGGGGTGACCGAGGCGAGCATGCCCGGCAGGTGGGCCGCGCCGCCGGCACCCGCGATGATCGCCTTCAGGCCGCGCTCGTGGGCCCGCTCGCCGTACGCGACCATCTCGCGGGGCATCCGGTGGGCGGAGACGACGTCCACCTCGTAGGGGACCTCGAACTCGTCGAGTGCCTGGGCGGCGGCCTCCATGACCGGCCAGTCGGAGTCGGAGCCCATCACGATGCCAACAACAGGGGCGGCGGAGGTCATTCGGTGATCGTTCCTCGCAGGTAGGCGGCCGCGTGGCGGGCGCGCTCGCGGACGTCTTCGAGGTCGTCCCCGAAGACGTTGACGTGGCCGACCTTGCGGCCGGGCTTCACGTCCTTCCCGTACATGTGGATCCGCAGCCCGGGGTCGCGGGCCATGCAGTGCAGGAAGGGGTGGTACATGTCCGGGTAGTCGCCCCCGAGGACGTTGACCATGACGGTCCACCTGGCGCGCGGGCGGGGGTCGCCGAGCGGGAGGTCGAGGACGGCCCGCAGGTGGTTCTCGAACTGCGAGGTGACCGCGCCGTCCTGGGTCCAGTGCCCGGAGTTGTGCGGGCGCATGGCCAGCTCGTTGACCAGGATGCGGCCGTCGCGGGTCTGGAACAGCTCGACGGCGAGGTGGCCGACGATGCCGAGTTCACCGGCGATCCGCAGGGCGAGCTGCTGGGCCTCGTCGGACAGGGCGGGGTCGAGGTCCGGCGCGGGGGCGGTGACCTCGGCGCAGACGCCGTTCTCCTGGACGCTCTCCACCACCGGGTAGGCGACGGCCTGGCCGCTGGGCGACCGGACCACGTTGGCGGCCAGCTCGCGGACGAAGTCGACCTTCTCCTCGGCCAGCACCGCGACGCCGGCCAGGAACGGGGCGTGCGCCTGCCGCTCGTCGTCGACGACCCAGACGCCCTTGCCGTCGTAGCCGCCGCGGACGGTCTTCAGGACGACGGGGTAGCCGGAGCCCTCCTCGGCGAAGGCGGTCACGTCGGCCGGGTCGGCGACGATCCGGTGCCGGGGGCAGGGCACGTCGATGGAGTCCAGCTTGGCCCGCATCACGCCCTTGTCCTGGGCGTTGACCAACGCCTCCGGGCCGGGGCGGACGGCGACGCCGTCGGCCTCCAGGGCCCGCAGGTGCTCGGTGGGGACGTGCTCGTGGTCGAAGGTGATCACGTCGCAGCCGGCGGCGAAGGCGCGCAGGGTGTCGAGGTCGCGGTAGTCGCCGAGGACGACCTCGGAGACCACCTGCGCGGCGGAGTCCTGGGGCGTGTCGGCGAGGAGTTTGAACCTGACCCCGAGCGGGATGCCCGCCTGGTGTGCCATGCGGGCCAGCTGCCCGCCACCGATCATGCCGACCACTGGAAAATTCACATTGCCCGGGGAAGTCACGCGGCCCAGGATATCCGGGCCGGTGGGGGGCGGTGGAGCCGCCGGTGGGGCCTTCGGAGTGGACGCGCGTAGATGTCAACCTGCCGCCCTGGCGGCTGAGCCGTTCGGTGGAAGCGGGTAGCCTGGTCGGCTAGGTCCTGGTCTGCGCGGTCCGATCATGTGCGTGCACGCAGGGCTCAAGGGGTCACCGCTCCGTCGCGGTCGGCCCTTTCGTCCCGCAGGCACATGGAGGCAGTCCGGTATGGCGACGACCGCAGCTTCGAAACCCCCGCTCGCGCGGAAACTGCGTGGGCTCACGGGCGAAGTCGTGAAGTTCGGCATCGTCGGCCTGAGCGGCGTGGTGGTCAACTTCGCCGTCTTCTGGGTCTGCATCAACGGCATGGGCCTGGCCTCGGTCCGGTCGAACATCGTCGCGACGGTGATCGCCATCGCGACCAACTACCTGGGCTACCGCTACTGGCTGTACCGGGACCGCGACGCCGCCTCCCGCAAGCGCGAGATCACGCTCTTCCTGGTCTACAGCGGCATCGGCATGCTGATCGAGACCGGCGTGCTCGGCTTCTCGGTGTACGTGCTCGACCTGCGCTCGCACTACGAGCAGATCGGCGCCAAGCTGATCGGCCTCGCGGTCGCCACCGTGTTCCGCTTCGTCTCGTACCGCACCTGGGTGTTCAAGGCCGTGCCGGAGCCCGTCGGGCTGCCCGCCCAGCAGGCGGCCGAGCAGGCGGCGGACGCCGGCAGCGGCCAGGAGCTGGCCGCCCAGGCCGAGCTGATGCTGGCCGCCGAGCGGATCCGCTTCGCCAAGGCCGAGTAGGCCGACACCGGCCGGCCCGCCCGGCCCGTCCGGCCCTCCCGGCCTCGTACGGCCCGCTCAGTCCTGGTGGCTGCGCCCGAGGAAGAGCGCGAACACCGCCGGCTTCAGCGAGAGCAGTTCGAGCCGCCCGCCGTCCGCCTCCGCGAGGTCGCGGGCGACGGCCAGCCCGATGCCGGTGGAGTTGCGCCCGCTGACCGCGCGTTCGAACACCCGGTTGCCGAGGTCCGCCGGCACGCCGGCACCCTCGTCCTGGACCTCGACCACCACCGAGGTGCCGGACGGCCGGACCCGCAGGGTGATCGTCCCGGCGCCGTGCATCAGCGAGTTCTCGATCAGGGTGGCCAGCACCTGGGCCACCGTCCCCGGGGTGCCGACCACGGTGACCCCGTGCAGCCCCTCCAGGGAGAGCACCCGGCCCTGCTCCCGCAGCGTCGGGCCCCACTCCTCCACCTGCTGCTTGATCACGTCGTCCAGGTCGAAGGCGACGGCGGTCGGGCTGCGCGGGTCGCGCTGGGTGGTGAGCAGCCGCTGCACCACGTCGGTGAGCCGCTCGACCTGCTGGAGGGCGATGGTCGCCTCCTCCCGGACCGTCTGCGGGTCCTCGGCGAGCGCGGTGATCTCCTCCAGCCGCATGGAGAGCGCGGTGAGCGGGGTGCGCAGCTGGTGCGAGGCGTCGGCGGCGAGCCGGCGCTCGGCGGTGAGCATCCGGGCGATCCGCTCGGCGCTGGTGTCCAGCACCTCGGCGACCCGGTCCAGCTCGGGCACCCCGTAGCGGCGGTCGCGCGGGCGGGGGTCGCCGGAGCCGAGCCGCTCGGCGGTCTCGGCGAGGTCGGTGAGCGGCCGGGCGAGCCGCTTGGCCTGCCAGACGGCGAGCGCCACCGCGGCCTGGACGGCGAGCAGCGCGACCACGCCGAGCAGCAGGAGGTTGTTGGCGATCTCGTGGTCGACGTCCTCGCGGGACTGCTCGACGGTGACGGTCTCGCCGCTGTTGCCGCGTTCGACGGCCTTCAGCAGGTGGCTCCCGGCCGGGCGCTCCCCCGCGGAGACCACCGGCTGGCCGGGCACCTGCACCTCGACGTAGCTGCCCTCGGTGACCTGGCTCTGGAAGGCCCGCCCGGTGACCGGCTCCCCCGCGGCGAGCCGGCTCTCGACCAGGGCGAGCACCCGGACGGCGGCCGCGTCCACCCGGTCCTGGGCCGAGTTGACGATGGTCCGCTTCTCGACCAGGGCGATCGGCACGCAGAACACCACGACCACCACCAGGACCACGCCCAGCAGCGAGTTGATCATCCTGCGCTTCACGCCGCCGCTCCCCGGGGTGGTCCGCCGCTGTTGGCCGAGGGCCTGGTCAGGGGCTAATTCTTCTCGAACCGGAACCCGACCCCGCGCACGGTGGCGATGTAGCGCGGGTTGGCCGCGTCGTCGCCGAGCTTCTTGCGGAGCCAGGAGATGTGCATGTCCAGGGTCTTGGTGGAGGTCCACCAGGTGGTGTCCCAGACCTGCCGCATGATCTCCTCGCGGGTGACCACCCGGCCGGCGTCCCGGACCAGGACCCGCAGCAGCTCGAACTCCTTGGCGGAGAGGGTGAGTTCCTCGTCGCCGAGCCAGGCCCGGTGGGACTCGATGTCGATCTTCACGCCGTGCGCCCCGGTGGTGAGCTGGTCGACGTTGCCGCGCCGGAGCAGGGCCCGGACGCGGGCCAGCAGTTCGGCCAGGCGGAACGGCTTGGTGACGTAGTCGTCGGCGCCCGCGTCCAGGCCGACCACGGTGTCCACCTCGTCCGCGCGGGCGGTGAGCACCAGGACGGGGCAGCTCTTGCCGTCGGCGCGCAGCCGGCGGCAGACCTCCAGGCCGTCCATCTCGGGCAGGCCGAGGTCCAGGACGACGAGATCGACCTCCTCGGTGAGGCCGGCGGCCAGTGCGGTCGGACCGTCCTCGCGGACGAGCACCTCGTAGCCCTCGCGTCGCAGGGCCCGGGCGAGCGGTTCGGAGATCGCCGGATCGTCCTCGGCGAGCAGCACACAGGTCATGGGGTGATGGTAGTCCGCCGGGGTGAGCCCGTACGCCCTGTGAGGTAGTTCACAGAGCGTGATCGTTATACAAGGGCGCGCGGGGGCTCAACCCGGCGCGACGGACCGGCCGTTCGGCGAAGAATCTCCTCTTGGATCTTGAAACTGAAGGAAGACACGCCCATCTACCATCGATAGATCGGGCAGATGTATTGCCGACTTTGCCATTCCCATACCTGATTCACGGCTTTTGTCATCTGATAAAGCCAAATGTCGCCACGTAGAGTGGTTTCGTCCACGTCCGCCGCCACCCCCCTAGGCGGACGCTGTCAGGCAAGGAACCACTACTCATGGCGTCTAAGACCCTGGAAGCCGACGTCTCGTCGGCCTCTCCCAGCGGCAAGACCTTCCTCGGGCACCCCCGAGGTCTCGCCACCCTGTTCATGACCGAGATGTGGGAGCGCTTCTCCTACTACGGCATGCGCGCCCTGCTGATCTACTACCTGGTCTCCGGAGGCGCCGACGCCGCCGTGGGCAGCCAGGGCGGTGGCCTCGCCAAGTCGGCGGCGCTGGCGACGGCGGTCTACTCCGTCTACGTCTCGATGGTCTACCTCATGGCCTACCCGGGCGGCTGGTTCGGCGACCGGGTCTGGGGTGCCCGCAAGACCGTCGCCATCGCCGGGTTCGTGATCATGTCCGGCCACATCGCGCTGGCCGTCCCCGGCCAGGCCGCGTTCTTCCTCGGCCTGCTCCTGGTCGCGCTCGGCTCCGGGCTGTTGAAGGCCAACATCTCCACGATGGTCGGCCACCTCTACAACGGCCCCGACGACCCGCGCCGCGACGGTGGCTTCACCGTCTTCTACATGAGCATCAACCTCGGTGCCTTCGTCGCTCCGTTCGTCATCGGAACGATCGGCAAGGAGTACAACTGGCACCTGGGCTTCGGCCTGGCCGCGGTCGGCATGGCCTTCGGCCTGGTGCAGTTCCTGCTGGGCAGCCGCCACCTGGACGCCCGGAGCAGCGAGGTCCCCAACCCGCTCAAGCCCGCGGAGCGCAACAGCCTGCTGGTGAAGGTCGGCATCACGGTCCTCGCCGCCGCCGCCTTCTACGGCGTCATCATCGGCATGGGCGTCTACACGCTGAACTGGGCCCTGGTCCCGCTCACCCTGGCCGGTCTGCTGATCCCGGTCACCGTGCTGGTCCGGATCAAGCGCGACAAGGACCTGAGCGCCGGCGAGCAGTCCAAGATGTCCGCCTACATCTGGTTCTTCGCCGCGGCCGCCATCTTCTGGATGATCTACGACCAGGGCGGGTCGACCCTCTCCCTGTTCGCCGACAAGAAGACCGCGGACAACCTGTTCGGCTTCGGCTTCTCGGCCACCTGGTACCAGTCGCTGAACCCGCTGTTCGTGATGGCGCTCGCGCCGGTCTTCGCCTGGCTGTGGATCTGGCTGTCCCGCCGGGACAAGGAGCCGAACACCATCGTGAAGTTCTCGATGGGTCTGGTCCTGGTCGGCGCCTCGTTCTTCATCTTCATCGTCCCGATGAACATGGCGGACGGCGGCACGCTGGTCTCCCCGATGTGGCTCGTCTCGATCTACCTGCTCCAGACCGTCGGCGAGCTGTGCCTCTCCCCGGTCGGCCTCTCGGTCACCACCAAGATGGCGCCGCGGAAGTACGCCTCCCAGATGATGGGCGTCTGGTTCCTCGCCGTCACCGCCGGTGACTGCACCACCAGCCTGCTCTCGCTGGCCGGCATCAGCCTCGACGGCACCGGGATCATCGCGGCGCAGGCGGCGCTCGCGGCCCTCGCCGGCTTCGCGGTCTACACCTACCGCAAGCGGGTCCAGGCCCTCATGGGCGACGTGCACTGACGAGCCGCCCCTCGGCTCACGACTCCGGGGCCGCCGTGGATTCCTGAGATCCACGGCGGCCCCGGCCGTTCTCGTTCCCCGGGGGCGCGCCGGCCGCCGGGCCTTCCCCGGAGGGCTCACCCCTCCCGGGGGCCGTCAGACCTCGCGGACGCCCGCCCGCCAGACCGCCGCCGTCAGCGGCACGCCCGGCCGGTAGGCCAGGTGGACGTGCGAGGGCGCGTCCAGCAGCAGCAGGTCCGCCCGGGCGCCGGGCGCGACCACGCCGACGTCCGTGCGCCGCAGCGCCCGGGCGCCGCCGGCGGTGGCCGCCCAGACCGCCTCGTCCGGGGTCATCCCCATCTCCCGCACCGCGACCGCGATGCAGAACGCCATCGAACTCGTGAAGCTGGAGCCCGGGTTGCAGTCGGTGGACAGCGCCACCACCGCGCCCGCGTCCAGCAGCCGGCGCCCGCTCGGGTACTCGGCCCGGGTGGAGAACTCCGCCCCCGGCAGCAGGGTGGCCACCGTCGCCGAACCGGCCAGCGCCGCCACGTCCTCGTCCGTCAGATGGGTGCAGTGGTCCGCCGAGGCGGCCCCCAGCTCGACGGCCAGCTGCACGCCCGGCCCGTACGAGAGCTGGTTGGCGTGCACCCGGGGGGTGAGGCCGCGCTCGATGCCGGCGGTCAGGACGGCCCGCGCCTGGTCCCCGTCGAAGGCGCCCTTCTCGCAGAACACGTCCACCCAACGGGCGTGCGGGGCACAGGCGTCCAGCATCTCGCCGGTGACCAGGTCGACGTACCCGGCCGGGTCCTCGGCGTACTCGGGGGCCACCACGTGGGCGCCCAGGTAGGTGGTCTCCGGGGTGTGCCCGGCGGCGATCCGCAGGGAGCGCGCCTCGTCCTCGACCGTCAGCCCGTAGCCGGACTTGCACTCGATGGTGGTGGTGCCCTGGCGCACCGCCTCCCGGACGAACCGGGCCAGGTTGGCGTCCAGTTCGGCGTCGCTCGCCGCGCGGGTGGCCGCCACCGTGGTCCGGATGCCGCCCGCCGTGTACGACTGCCCGGACATCCGGGCGTTGAACTCGGCGGTGCGGTCGCCCGCGAACACCAGGTGGGCGTGCGAGTCGACGAAGCCGGGCAGCAGGGCCCGGCCCGCGGCGTCGAAGCGCTCGTCCGCCGCCGGGGCGTCCGCCGCCGGGCCGACCCAGGCGACGGTGCCGCCGTCGACCACCACGGCCGCGTCGGTCAGCAGGCCGAGCGGCCCGGAACCCTGCCCGGGGTCGTTGGTGACCAGGCTGCCGATGCCCGTGATCAAGGTGGTCCTGGTGTTCCTGGTGGTCACGACGAGGCCTTCCGAAGGGGATACAGGGAACGGGTCAGCAGTCCAGCGCGCCGATCGCGGAGCGCAGCGCGCCCGGCACGTCGGCCACCAGCAGGTGCGCGCCGTCCCGGACGACGTGCCGGCCGCCGACCACCACGTGCCGCACGTCCGCCGCCGAGGCCGCGAAGACCGCGATCTCGGCGCCGAGCCGGGGCGGCGGTCCCGCCGTGCGGACGGTGTCCAGCGCGATCACCGTGAAGTCGGCGAGCGCCCCGGCCTCGACCCGCCCGGCCTCCGGCCAGCCGAGCGAGGCGTGCCCGTCCTCGGTGCCGGCCCGCAGCAGCGCGTTGGCCGTCCAGTGCCCGCGGGTGCGGGTGCGCAGCCGCTCGTCCAGCTCCAGCGCGCGGGCCTCCTCGAACGGGTCGATCACCGCGTGGCTGTCGCTGCCCAGGGTGATCGGGGAACCCGCCGAGGCGAGCCGGCGGGCCGGGCCGATGCCGTCCGCGAGGTCCCGCTCGGTGGTGGGGCACATGCAGACCGTGGTGGAGGAGTCGGTGAGCAGCCGGACGTCCTCGTCGGTCAGGTGGGTGGCGTGCACGGCCGAGGTGCGCGGGCCGAGCGCGCCGTGGTCGGCGAGCAGCCGGGTCGGGGTGACGCCGTGCGCGGCCAGGCAGGCGTCGTTCTCGGCGGTCTGCTCGGACAGGTGGACGTGCAGCGGCGCCCTGCGCATCGCCGCCCAGTGCGCGACGGTGCCCAGCTGCTCGGCCGGGACGGCCCGCACCGAGTGGACGGCGGCGCCGATCCGGGCGTGCTCGCGCGGCTTGAGCGCGTCCGCCCGGGCCGCCCAGGCGTCCGCGTCGCCGTCGCTGAACCGCTGCTGCGGCTTGGTCGGCTCGGCGCCGAAGCCGGAGGAGAGGTAGCAGGTGTCCAGCAGGGTGATCCGGATGCCGGCCCGGGCGGCGGCCTCGATCAGCGCCTCGCCCATCGCGTTGGGGTCGGTGTACCGGGCGCCGCCGGGCGCGTGGTGCAGGTAGTGGAACTCGCCGACGGCGGTGATGCCGGCCAGCGCCATCTCGGCGTAGACGGCGGTGGCGAGGTCCAGGTAGCGGTCCGGGTCCAGCGCGCCGGCGAACCGGTACATGGTGTCGCGCCAGGTCCAGAAGGTGCCGGAGCCGACCTGGACGTGCCCGCGCAGCGCCCGGTGGAAGGCGTGCGAGTGGGCGTTGGCCTGGCCGGGCAGCAGCAGCCCGTCGAGCCGGACGGCGTCCGGCGGGCAGGGGCCGCTGTCCGGGGCGACGGCGGTGATCGTCCCGCCGGGGCCGGTGGTGATCAGCACGTCCTGCTCGACCACCGGCCCGTTGTCGTGCGGCAGCCAGGCGTACTGCGCCCAGTACCTCGTCGCGGTCACTGACACGCCAGGTCCTCCAGTACGTCGGCGAGGGCGGCGACCCCGGCCAGGCAGTCGGCCTGCTCGGCGTGCTCGGCCGGGGAGTGCGAGACGCCGGTGGGGTTGCGCACGAACAGCATGGCGGTCGGGATCGCGGAGGCCAGGATTCCGGCGTCGTGTCCCGCGCCGGTGGGCAGCACCGGGGCGTCCAGCAGCTTGGCCAGCCGGTCGCGCAGCGGCCCGTCGAAGTCCACCACCGGGGTGTAGGACTCGCGGGTCAGCTCGACCCGGACGCCGTCGCGCCCGCCGCGCTCGGCGGCGGCCTGCTCGATCTCGGCGACCAGCGCGGTGAGGGTGCGCTCGTCGGCCGCCCGGGAGTCCAGCCAGCCGCGTACCAGCGAGGCGATCGCGTTGGTGCCGTTCGGCTCGACCGCGACCTTGCCGAAGGTGGCCAGCGCACCCGCCAGCCGGGCCTTCTTGCGGGCCGCCAGCACGGTGTTGGCGTAGGTCAGCATCGGGTCGCGGCGGTCCTCGATCCGGGTGGTGCCGGCGTGGTTCGCCTCGCCGTGGAAGTCGAACCGCCAGCGGCCGTGCGGCCAGATCGCGCCGGCCACGCCGACCGGCTGCCCCTCGGCGAGGCAGCGGCCCTGCTCGACGTGGAGCTCGACGAAGGCGGCGATCCGGGCCAGCCGGTCGTCGTCCGCGCCGATCGCGGTGGGGTCGTAGCCGGCCCGCTCCATCGCGTCGGGCAGCCGGACGCCGTCGGCGTCGCGCAGCCCGTACGCCTGCTCCGGCGACAGCACCCCGGCGGTGAGCCGGGAGCCGATGCAGGCCACGCCGAACCGGGCGCCCTCCTCGTCGCCGAAGTTGACGATCGCCAGGGGCTTGGTGAACGCGGCGCCGCGGGCGCGCAGTTCGTCCAGCGCGGCGAAGGAGGAGACCACGCCGAGCGGGCCGTCGAAGGCGCCGCCGTCCGGGACGGAGTCCAGGTGCGAGCCGGTGACGACCGCCCCCTGCCCGTTCGGGTCCCCCAGCCAGGCCCACTGGTTGCCGTTGCGGTCCAGCTCGTACGTCAGGCCGCGGCTGCGGGCCTGCTGCTCGAACCAGGCACGGCACTCGGCGTCGGCGGAGTTCCAGGCGAAGCGGCGGTAGCCGCCGGAGGAGGCGGAGCGGCCCACGGGGAGCAGCTCCGCCCACATCTCCTCGAAGGACGAACTCACAGCTCGCCCATGGGGACGCGGACGCCGCGCTCGGCGGCGACCTCGGTGGCCCGGTCGTAGCCGGCGTCCACGTGCCGGATGACGCCCATGCCGGGGTCGTTGGTGAGCACCCGGCGGATCTTCTCGCCGGCCAGCGCGGTGCCGTCGGCGACGGTGACCTGGCCGGCGTGGATCGAGCGGCCGATGCCGACGCCGCCGCCGTGGTGGATGGAGACCCAGGAGGCGCCGGAGGCGACGTTGACCATGGCGTTGAGCAGCGGCCAGTCGGCGATCGCGTCGGAGCCGTCCAGCATCGCCTCGGTCTCCCGGTACGGGGAGGCGACCGAGCCGCAGTCCAGGTGGTCGCGGCCGATCACGATCGGGGCGGACAGCTCGCCGGAGGCGACCATGTCGTTGAAGCGCTCGCCGGCCTTGTCGCGCTCGCCGTAGCCGAGCCAGCAGATCCGCGCGGGCAGGCCCTGGAAGTGCACCTTCTCCTGGGCCATCCTGATCCAGCGGTGCAGCGACTCGTTCTCCGGGAAGAGGTCGAGGACGGCCTTGTCGGTCTTGTGGATGTCCTGCGGGTCGCCGGACAGCGCCGCCCAGCGGAAGGGGCCCTTGCCCTCGCAGAACAACGGGCGGATGTACGCCGGGACGAAGCCAGGGAAGGCGAACGCGCGGTCGTAGCCGGCCAGTTGGGCCTCGCCGCGGATCGAGTTGCCGTAGTCGAAGACCTCGGCGCCGCGGTCCAGGAAGCCGACCATCGCCTCGACGTGCCGGGCCATCGACTCGCGTGCCCGCTGGGTGAACTCGGCGGGCTTGGCGGCGGCGTAGTCCGCCATGTCGTCGAACGCGACGCCGACCGGCAGGTAGCTCAGCGGGTCGTGGGCGCTGGTCTGGTCGGTGACGATGTCGATCGGCGCGTCCATCGCGAGCAGCTGCGGGACCAGCTCGGCGGCGTTGCCCAGCACGCCGATGGAGAGCGGCTGCTTCCGGTCGCGGGCGGCGGTGGCGAGCTCCAGCGCGTGACCGAGGTCCTTGGCCTCGACGTCCAGGTAGCGGTGCTCGATCCGGCGGCTGATCCGGGACGGATCGCAGTCGATGCAGATCGCCACGCCGCCGTTCATGGTGACGGCCAGCGGCTGGGCGCCGCCCATCCCGCCGAGGCCGGCGGTGAGGGTGATGGTGCCCTCCAGCGAGCCGTTGTATCGCTTGTTGGCAACGGCGGCGAAGGTCTCGTAGGTGCCCTGGAGGATGCCCTGGGTGCCGATGTAGATCCACGAACCGGCGGTCATCTGGCCGTACATGGTGAGCCCGAGGCTCTCCAGTCGGCGGAACTCCTCCCAGTTGGCCCAGTCGCCGACCAGGTTGGAGTTGGCGATCAGCACCCGCGGCGCCCACTCGTGGGTCTGCATCACGCCGACCGGGCGGCCGGACTGGACCAGCATGGTCTCGTCCTGCTTGAGGCCCTGGAGCGTCTTCACCATGGCGTCGAAGGACCGCCAGTCGCGCGCCGCCTTGCCGGTGCCGCCGTAGACCACCAGCTTCGACGGGTGCTCGGCCACCTCGGGGTCGAGGTTGTTCATCAGCATCCGCAGAGCGGCCTCCTGCTGCCAGCCCTGCGTCGTGAGCCCCGTCCCACGCGCCGCACGCACCTCGCGCGGCCCACTCGCCTGCTGCACCATAGTCCCGGCCTCTCTGCGGATGGATTCATTCAAGCTTGGCTCGGCTGAATATATCCAAACATTCAGCCTCCGACCAGAGGTCGGGCAGAGTGAGCAGATAGAGAATTCAGAGCACTCCGCAGGCCTTTGCCGCTCCCCGTGCTACATTAAGTGAGCAGCCGACGCACAGGGGAGGGCGACATGCCGCACGTGGAGATCGACATTCAGACCGCTCGGGCGCTGGAGTTCGCGGCGAAGATGGCCGGCATCACTCCGGGCCAGGTGATCGCCAGACTGGTGGAGGACGCCAGCCCGGTCGCCACAGGTGCACCACAGAACCCGCCGAGGCCGGCGGAGGGGCGGGTGGCGGTCCACGCACAGTACGAGGGCCACCTCACGCAGGCCATGTTCGCCCCGGAGACCAGCCGCATCGACATCGTCTCCGGCCCGCTGGAGGGGAAGTCGTACAAGACTCCGAGTTCCGCCGCCCGCGCGATCATCCATCACTACAACCCGGCCGTCTCGGGCTCCCGGAACGGCTGGTCCTTCTTCACCCTGTCCGACGGCAGCGGCCGCCCGCTCCAGAGCATCCGGCGCTGAGCGCCCGGCCCCGGAAAAAGCCGTGCCCCGGGTGGCATGCGAAGCAGAGGCGGACCCGGGGCGTACACACCGAATCTACCAGAGGCCAGGGGCCGCACAAGGGGGCGGTCGACAGGGGGAGCAGGTATGAACGGCATGCCGACGTGGATGGAGCGCGCCTTCTCGGAGGCCCGCCTCGCTCCGTACCTGCGGGCCGGTGGTCACCCTGGCCGGGCGGAGGGGCTGTACTGGTGGAACATCGAGGTGTCCGCCGCCTTCTACGGCCCGCTCCACTGCCTGGAGGTAACCCTCCGAAACTCGCTGCACCGGGAGCTTCAGGCCAGGTACGGCACGCCCGAGTGGTGGGACCAGGCCCCTCTGAGTGCGAAGGGGACCGCCATGGTGGCAGACGCCAAGCGGAAGCTGGCGCGGCTCGGCCAACCCTCGCCGGCAGCCGACGCCGTGGTCGCCGAGCTCTCGTTCGGTTTCTGGGTCTCCCTCGTCAGCAACGGTTCGTCCTACGACCGGCTGTTCTGGGTCCCCACCCTGCACCGGGCGTTTCCGCACTACCGCGGCCCTCGTCGTCGGCTCCACGACGAGCTCTATTCCCTGCTGCTCTTCCGGAACCGGATCATGCACCACGAGCCGATCCACCACCGCGCGCTGGCCGACGACCACGCCAAGATCTACCGCATCCTCGGCTACCTCAGCCCGGAAGCCGCGGCGGCCACCTCGCGGTACGACCGGATTCCGACCGTGCTCGGGGATCGCGCCGCGACCCTGGCCGGCGATCGGTCGCCCCGGTTCTGACCTCCCTCCTCCGGCCATCTCCGCCAGGCCCCTCCCCACCTTCAGGCCGCCGCGCCGCCGTCCCAGTCGATGCCGATCTCGGCGAGCCAGCGGCGGTCCTCGGCGTCGGGGGCGGGCGGGGACGGGGGGCGGGGGACGTTCTGAACCGGGCCGAGGCCGTACTGCTCGGCGGCCGCGGCGGCGCGGGCGTCGGGTTCGATGACGCCGACGTGGACGGCCGACTCGTCGCCCGGGTCGAGGACGGTCAGTTCGGGTTCGGGCAGGCGCCGCAGGGTGACGCGGCGTCCGCAGGCGGGGCAGGACCATTCGTCGGCACCCGAGGAGAGGCGGGCGACGAACTTCATCTCGTGGATCACGTGCATGGGCGGCACCCCCTGCCGTAGGGGATGCCCGGGTTCGTGTCGAGTACTCCCCCGCCGCCGCTGCGGACCGCGCCTAATCCAGGAACAGCCCGCGCGCCGCCGCCGACTGCTCGATCGCCTCCAACCTGGCCTCCGCGCCCGGGAGTTCGTCGCACATGGACTGCAACAGCACCCGGCCGAGCATCATCGGCGCGCACGCGGTGTCGAAGACCAGCCCGGTGCCGACGGCGGCCGGCAGCATCAGGTCGGACAGCTTGGCGACCGGCGCGAAGGCGCTGTCGGCCACGGTGAGCACCGTCAGCCCGCACTCGCGGGCCACCGCCAGCGCGTCCATCAACTCCCGCGGGTAGCGCGGCAGCGCGAAGCAGAGCAGCACGCCGGCCCCCGCCGCCCGGGCCTGTTCCAGCCGGTCAGCGAGCATGCTGCCGCCCTCGTCCAGCAGCCGGACGTCCGGGTGCACCTTGGACGCGAAGTAGGCGAAGCCGCGGGCCTGCGCCGAGGCGGCCCGCAGCCCGAGCACCGGCAGCGGCCGGGAGGCGGCGAGCAGCCGGGCGGCCCGGATGATCGGCTCCGGGTCGGCGAGGAGTTCGGCGAGGTGGCGCAGGTGCGCGATCTCGGCCAGCACGGCCTGCTGGTGCTCGTTGCGCACCGCGTCGTCCGGGCTCTCCGGCGCGGTCGGTTCACCGCCGCCGAGTTCGCGCAGCTGCTTGCGCAGCGCCGGGTAGCCGTCGTACCCGAGCGCGACCGCGAAGCGGGTGACGGACGGCTGGCTGACGCCCGCGAGTTCGGCGACCTCCACGCTGGACAGGAACGGCGCCTCGGTGGCGTGCCGCACCAGCGAGTGGGCGATCCGGCGCTGGGTGGGCGTCAGCCGGTGCCCCTCGAACAGCTGGAGCAGCCGGGCGGAGGGGCCGACGCTGCCGGTCTCGTCGGTGGCGGTCATCAGCGGTACCTCCGGGTGCGAGGGGTTCGGACGACGACTGTGCAGGAGCGGGCCGCACCTGGCAAAGACGTCTCGTACGGCGGGACGCCCGGTGAGACGTCCCCGGTAGGGGCGGGGTCCGGGCCGCCGCCGGGTCGGGGTAACCCTGATTTGTCCCTGAGCCCGCCCGGATTCCTCCGGCGAACGGATGGACCGGACGCCCCGCCGGCCCCACTCTGGTTCCATGGACACTCGTCAGGACGAACTGCGGCGCGACCTCGACGCCACCCTCCAGGCCCGCAAGGAGCTGGGCCAGGAGTACGAGGACGCCCTGGTCGACTCCTTCATGAATCGGCTCGACGCCCGCATCAACGCCCGGGTCGAGCGGTCGGTGGCCGAGCGGATCGACGACTACGAGCCGCGGTCCCGCCGGGACCGGGACCACCCCCGCCGTTCGGGCTTCGGCAAGCGCTCCGGCACCGGACTCGCGGTGACCTCGCTGGTCATCGGCGTCCCGCTGACGGCGATCGCCGGCAGCCCCGAGAGCGGCGGGTTCGCCGGCCTGGTGGTCTGCTGGGCGGGCATCGTCGGGGTCAACCTGGCCGCCGCCCTGGGCGAGCTGCGCAACCGCGGGAACCGCGGCGAGCGCGCGCCGCGGAGCGACTGGGACTGAGCCCCCGTCACCCCGCGGCGGCGCCTGCTCAGGCCAGCGGGCCGGTGACCCGCTCGACCGCGCGCACCAGCTCGCCGGAGGCCACCAGTTCGGCGGCCGCCTCCAGGTCCGGCGAGAGGAAGCGGTCGCGGCCGGCGCCGCCGACCCCCGCCTCCCGGGCGGCGGCCAGCGCGGCCGCGGTGGCCGGGGCGAGCCCGCCGGACCCGTCGGTCTGCTGACGGATCTCCAGCGCACGGGCGGACGCGGTGAGTTCGACGGCCAGGATCCGGCCGAGGTTGTCCACCGCCTGGCGCAGCTTGCGCGCGGCCGACCAGCCCATCGACACGTGGTCCTCCTGCATCGCGGAGGACGGGATCGAGTCGACCGAGGCCGGGACGGCGAGCCGCTTGTTCTCGCTGACCAGCGCCGCCTGGGTGTACTGGGCGATCATCAGGCCGGAGTCCACGCCCGGGTCGTCGGCCAGGAAGGCCGGCAGGCCGTGCGAGCGGGCCTTGTCGAGCAGCCGGTCGGTGCGGCGCTCGGAGATCGAGCCGAGGTCGGCGGCGGCGATGGCGAGGAAGTCCAGCACGTACGCGACCGGGGCGCCGTGGAAGTTGCCGTTGGACTCGACCCGGCCGTCGGGCAGCACCACCGGGTTGTCGACCGAGGCGGCCAGCTCGCGCGAGGCGACCAGCTGGGCGTGCGCCAGGGTGTCCCGGCCGGCGCCGGCCACCTGCGGGGCGCAGCGGATCGAGTAGGCGTCCTGGACGCGCGGGGCGTCGTCCTGGTGGTGGCCGGTGAGGCCGGAGCCCTTGAGGACGGCGAGCATGTTGGCGGCGCTCAGCGCCTGGCCCGGGTGCGGGCGGATCGGGGCGTGCAGCTCGGGGGCGAGCACCTTGTCGGTGCCGAGCAGCGCCTCCAGGCTCATCGCGGCGGTGATGTCGGCGGTGGTGAACAGCCGCTGGAGGTCGGCGATGGCCATCACCAGCATGCCGAGCATGCCGTCGGTGCCGTTGATGAGGGCGAGGCCCTCCTTCTCCAGCAGCTCGACCGGCTCGATCCCGGCGGCGGCGAGCAGCTCGGCGACGGGCTTCTCCGCGCCGTCCGGGCCGGTGGCGGTGCCCTCGCCCATCAGGACCAGCGCGCAGTGCGACAGCGGCGCGAGGTCGCCGGAGCAGCCGAGCGAGCCGAACTCCCGCACCACCGGGGTGATGCCGGCGTTGAGCAGGGCGGCCATGGTCTGCGCGACCAGCGGCCGGACGCCGGTGCGGCCGGAGGCCAGCGTCTTCATCCGCAGGAACATCAGCGCGCGGACCACCTCGCGCTCGACCGCCGGCCCCATGCCGGCGGCGTGCGAGCGCACCAGCGACCGCTGGAGCTGGGCGCGCAGCTCGGGGCTGATGTGGCGCACGGCGAGCGCGCCGAAGCCGGTCGACACGCCGTAGACGGGACGCGGCTCGGCCGCGAGGGCGTCGATCCGCGCGCGGGCGGCCGCCATCTCGGCGAGCGCGTCGGGACCGATCTCGACCCGGGCGTTGCCCCGGGCGACGGCCAGGACGTCCTCGGCGCTGACGTCGGCCTTGCCGACCAGGACCAGCGGAGCGTCGGGGGCCACAGCACTGTGCATATCCATATACACCATCACATCAGGTGAATGAAGATATGACAACAGGTGCTCACCATCCGGATTCTCCGCCCTCCGGATCGGCGCCGCACACCGCGACCCCCCGACCGCTCCCACCACCCCGGGGCCGCTACGCCCCGAGCTCCGCCTCGATCAGGTCGGCCGCCCGGGCGGTGCCGCCCTCCGCC
Source organism: Kitasatospora sp. NPDC114501 (assembly GCF_055633695.1). Classification (NCBI taxonomy): domain Bacteria; kingdom Bacillati; phylum Actinomycetota; class Actinomycetes; order Kitasatosporales; family Streptomycetaceae; genus Kitasatospora; species Kitasatospora sp. NPDC114501. Next base: position 20,673 of record NZ_JBVKDS010000003.1, read on the forward strand.
CGGCCGGCGGCGGACAGCTCCCGCAGCCGCTCGGCCACCGCCGGGTCGCCGACCAGCTCCAGCAGCGCCGCCCGCAACGCCTCCGGGGTGGCCTGGTCGGTGTCCAGCCGGCGGGCGACGCCGAGACCCACCAGGGCGTCCGCGTTGGCGAACTGGTCGGTGGCCTGCGGCACCGCGATCATCGGCACCGCGTGGAACAGCCCCTCGCTGGAGCCGCCCATGCCCGCGTGGGTGACGAAGGCGTCCGCCTGGGAGAGCACCGACAGCTGCGGCACCCACCGGTGCACCTCGACGGTGTCCGGCACCTCGCCGAGCTCGGCCAGGTCGGTGTGCGCGCCGATCTGCAGCACGGTGTGCCAGCCCGGCAGGTCGCCGAAGGCCTGGACGCAGGCCCGGTAGAACGCCGGGTGGTGGGTGAAGGCCGAGCCCAGCGAGACCAGCAGCACCTTCCCGGCACCCTCCGGCCGCCTCCACTCGCCCTGGTGGGCCCGGTCGCCGAAGCAGGGCCCGACGAAGGTGATCCGCTGCTCGTCGACCCGGTCAGCGTTGGGCTGAAGGGCACGCGGGATGAGCGCGAGGGCCCGCTCCGGGCGGCCCTTGAAGGCGTCCACGTCGCGCTGCACCGTGCCGGCCTCGGCCAGCCACTCGGCGTACCGGCGGTAGTGCTCGGCGCCGCCGGGCGCGGCGCGGATCGCCTCGAAGACCTCCGGCAGGTCCTGCTCGATCCCCTCCCAGCCGACGAACGTGGGCGACAGCTGCACGACCGGCACGCCCAGCCGCTCGCCCAGCGCCCGCCCCGCGAAGCCGGCGATGTCGCAGAGCACCAGGTCGGGCCGGTCGTCGGAGAAGGCCTCCAGCAGGACGGGCCACATGGCGAGCGCGTCGTCCAGGAACAGCTCCTGGATCCCCACCGGGTCCGCCAGCCAGGCGTTCGAGTCGTCGGCGAGCGGCAGCTTCGTCGGGTACGGGACGAAGGTGGCGCCGGTGGACTCGACGGTCTCCCGGAACGAGGGGTCGTTGACGTAGCTGACCCGGTGCCCCCGGGCGACCAGCTCGGCGATCACGGCGAGGCTGGGGTTGACGTGTCCGTGGGCAGGAACGGAGACCATCAGGATGTGTGCGGAGCGGGTCACGGGCACCTCCGGGGATAGCGGATGAGACGAGACGGTCCGTCTCGCTGCGTCTTGAGAAGACAATACGTCTCGTCTCGTCATTTCGCATAGACTTTTTCCCCATGACCTCCAGAACCGCTCCGGACCCCGCCCGCCGCAGCGAGCGCGCACGCGCCGCCGTCCTCGCCGCCGCCATCGAACTCGTCGCCGAGGTCGGCTACGCCAAGGTCACCATCGAGGCGATCGCCGCCCGGGCCGGCGTCGGCAAGCAGACCATCTACCGGTGGTGGCCCTCAAAGGGGGCGGTGGTCTTCGACGCCTTCCTCGCCGCCAACGAGCACGAGGGCAGCCTCGCCCTGCCCGACACCGGCGACCTCGCCGCCGACCTCCGCGCCGTGCTGCGCCCCACCAGCGACGAGTTCGCCGACCCGGGCGCCGACCGCACCTACCGCGCGATCATCGCCGAGATCATCAACGACCCCGCCCTGTACACCGAGTACCGCACCCGCCTGCTGGACCCGCTGCTGGAGGTCACCCGGGACCGCCTGCGCAGCGCCCGCGAGGCCGGCCAGATCGCCCCCGACACCGACCTCGACCTCGCGATCGAACTCGTCTACGGCCCGCTCCAGTACCGCTGGCAGTACCGGCTCGGCCCGCTCACCCACGAGCACGCCGACCGCCTGGTCGACGCCGCCCTCCGGGCCCTCAACCCGCCCGCCGCTAACGGCGGCCGCGGCGCCTGACCCAGACCACGGCCAGCACCGCGACCAGCACGCAGACCAGCAGGCCGACGGCGATCCAGGCGAACAGCCCGCCGAAGCCGCCGTGGGACCCGTGCCGCGACCTGTGCTTCTTCGACTTGGCCAGCACGGACGCCGTGACCTGGTGCGCCCCGGCGGTGGTCCGCAGCTGAGGCGCCCGCTCGGGCACCGTCCGCACCGCCCCGGCCGACCGCACCAGCGGCGCCGCCGACGCCGGGGCGGCCCCCGCCGCCGCGCCCCCGAGCACCAGCACCCCGGCCACCGCCGCACCCGCCCACCGTCTGCCCATGGCCGAACCCCCGTTCTCCGAAAGACCGTCGCCCCACCCTCCACCACCTCGTCCGCCCCCGGCACCCCCCGGACCCGAACCGCGACCCGGCCGGGACACTCCGGTCACCGAATCCGCACACCGCGCGGGCGGGCGGGCGGCCGATCGGCGGCCGGGCGAGCGTTCAGACCACCGGCGGCGAGGCCGGCCCCGCCAGGGCGACCGAGACCAGGGCGCGCATGGCGCAGGCGGCGTGCCCCAGCGGCAGGGTGGCGTCGTCCGCGAAGAGCTCCACCAGCCAGCCGCCGGCCGGGTTCTGGCCGCCCGCCGCGACCATGCCCCGGTAGCCGGAGACCACCAGCATCGCCTCCTCCGCCGGGTCGTTGCCGGCCGCGCCCGCCCGCAGGGCGAAGGCGCCGCCGCGCACGGCACGGCGGGTCATCGGGTAGTGCCGGAGGTCGAAGACCGCGTCGGGCGCCTCGATCTGCGCCCGCTGGGTCTCGGCACGGGCACTGCTGGGGCCGCTGGTCATCCGGTAGACGGCGTGCTGGGCGGTGCGCATCAGGTGGGAGCCGGGCGGGACGTACGAGACCCACCAGCCGACGGCGTCCAGCAGCCGGGCGGAGGCCTCGGCGACCACGACCAGCTTGCCGAGGGTGTCCGCCGGGTGGACGGCCCGGGTCGCGGCGGCCTGGTCGAGGGAGGCGAGCACGGCGGTGAGCAGCTGCCCCGGGTCTGCGCTGTGGGCGGCGCCGCGGAACCGCCGCCGGTCGCCCGCCCCGGCCCGGCCGCTCGGCCCGCGCCGCCCGTCCGCCCGGTGGTGGGGGTCGGCGGCGTCGGCGAGCAGCACGGTGGGGTCGGGCGAGAAGCCGGGGCCGTGGCTGCGCCCGGCGACCACCGGGTGGGCGGCCCGCGCGGCCTTGGCCCGGTACTGGGCGGCGTCGGCGAGCCGGAACAGCCGGTCGGGGGTGGTGACCGGCCCGATCGAGTCGCCGGTGGAGGCGACGCCGCAGGCCACGCCCTCGCCCTCGGAGAGCGCGAGGGCCCGCGCGCACAGCTCCTCGGCGACGGCGACCACCTCGTCGGCCTTCTGCCCCTCCACCAGCAGGCAGAACTCGTCACCGCCGAGCCGGGCGGCGAGGCTGCCGGGGAGCTTGGCGGCGGCCAGCGAGAGCTGGTGGGCGAACCGCTCCAGCAGCCGGTCGCCCATCTCGTGGCCGAGCTGGTCGTTGACCCGCTTCAGCCCGTTGACGTCGCAGACCACCAGCGAGACCACGGTGTTGTCCCGGTTGTGCGCCTCCAGCGCGCTCTCCAGCCGGGCGTCCACGGCGCGCCGGTTGGCCAGGCCGGTGAGCGGGTCGGAGAAGGCCAGCTTGCGCAGGTCGGCGAGGCGCTCGGTCTGCGCCAGCCCGGCCGAGATCTGGGCGGCGAGCAGCGTCGCGTACTCGGCGTCGGCCTCGGTGAACTCGGGCATCCCGGCCGAGCGGGCGAGGTACAGCTCGCCCCAGGCCTGGCCGTGCAGCACGATCGGCGCGACCACGCAGCAGGCCCGTCCGCGCCGGCGCAGCGCCGCGGCGCGCTCCTGGCAGTACGCGCCGGCGGTCGGGTGGGCGTGCCCGGCGTGCGACTCGCTGTTCTCAGCGCTCTGCAGCCAGGCCCGCGGCAGCCGCCCGGTGCTCCAGCGCTCCTCCAGGTACGTGACGATCTCGGGGAAGTCGGCCACCGGGTACGACTCGTCCTCGGGCAGTTCCTCCTCACCGGGGGCGAGGTCGCCGTGGTTGACCAGCACCCGCAGCCGGCCGGACTCGCGGTCCCAGACCGAGACGGCGGCCATGGTGGCGCCGAGCGCCTCGGTGGCCCGGGCGGCGGCGGCCCGGACGGCCTCCAGCGGGGTGAGCGCGGCGGCCATGTCCTGGGCCAGCTCGACCACGGACTGCAGCCTCAGGTCGGGCAGCGGGTCGGGACGCCGCGAACCGCCGCACTCGCAGTCGCGGTCCGTCATGATCGCCTCGCTGCTCACCGGCTCGCCTCGCTCCCTGTGCCCGGTCCTGCCAGACCCCCGTCGACCGGCCGCACCCGATCGGCCGCTTGCACCAAGACTAGGGCGGTTTCGTTCGGTTATGCCCCGTTTGCCGGGGCGAACCCGCGACAGAACGTACGGGTTTCAACCGTTCGGCACCCGCGAGGGCCCGCGCACTGCGGGGAAGCCCTCCCGCGCACCGCAGGGAAGCGCTCCGGCGAACACCCGGGGAGCCCTCCTCACCGCCCGTGGTCTCCTTCACACCAGGCGTCTTCCCCGCGCGTCGGCCGCTACTCGGCCGCTCCGCTACCGCGCTACTCGGCCTTCAGCCGCCGGGTGAGCAGCCACGGCTCGACCAGCCCGAGCCCCCGCACCGGCCGCCGCCACATCGGCTGGAGGTGGAACCGGGCCCCGGCGTCCGGCCCCGGCATCGGCAGCCCGGAGGCGGGCATCCCGGCCGCGGCCGACAGCGCCTCGGCCAGGCCCGGACCCTCCGAGTCGGCCGGGGCGACGCTGCCGTTCTGCTCCAGCGCGGCGGCGAACTCGCCGTCGATCAGCACCGCGTCCTTGGGCGCGATCGAGGTGAGCCGGCTGGCCAGGTTGACGGTGGTGCCGAAGACGTCGCCCATCCGCGAGGTGACCGTGCCGAAGGCCATCCCGACCCGCAGCGGCGGGATGGTGTCGTCCCCGGCCAGCGCCTCGATCAGGCTCAGCGCGATCTCGGCGGCGGTCGTCGGGTCCTCGGAGACGTAGAGGATCTCGTCACCGAGCGTCTTGATCACCCGGCCGCCCTGGCCGGCGATCAGGTCCGAACAGGTGTTCTCGAAGGTCTCGACCAGCTCGCCGAGCTCCTCCTCCTCCAGCCGCCGGGACAGCCGGGTGAAGCCGACCAGGTCGGCGAAGCCGACGGCGAGCCGCCCGCTGGTGATCTCGTGGTCCTCGGCGGCCTGCACCACCCGGCCGGTGACGGCCGCCAGCTGGCGCCGCCAGACGTACACCAGGAACTGCTCCAGCTCCGGCAGCAGCAGCTCGACCAGCGGGTACGCGACGTCGGCGCGGGTCAGCCCGGGCTCGACGGACTGGGTGAGGTTCTCCAGGAAGGTGTCCATCTGCCAGCCGGCCAGCCGGGCCGTGGTCTGGCCGGTGGAGCGGGCCACCTGGATCGCCATCGACTCGCTGAGCAGCCCGGACTCGACCAGGCCGGCCAGCCGCCGCAGCGCGATCACGTCGCCGTCGGTGAGCGCCCGGGACTGGCCGATGTCGGGGAAGCCCATGGCGCGCCAGAAGCGGGTGGCCAGCTCCATCGGGACGTCGGCGGCGCGCGCGGCCTGGTACGGGGTGTAGCGGCGCGGCGCGTCCAGGATCAGGCGCTCCAGTTCGAGCGCCACCGTGGGGTCGTTGTTGCCCGCCGTCGCGCCGCTGCCGCCGTCCTCTGCCACCGGTCCGTCCCCGTGCGATCGCCGCACTCGCCTCGTGTCCTACCTGTCCGGGCGCGCAGTCCGCCACCCGGGCGGGCAGTGGCGCGCCTCACACCGCTGCCAGGTGGAATATTCGCACGGAATCGTCGGATCCGGGGCATCAGCCCGGGTCAAGGGGAGGTGAAGACTGCCGTTCAGCGGGGCTCGGGGCGCACGTGGACGACGTCCCCCGCACCGACCGCCCGGCGTACGCCGTCGGGCGTGCGGACCACCAGCCGCCCGTCGCCGTCCACCGCCACCGCCTCGCCGACCAGCTCGCGGTCGCCCGGCAGGTGCACCTTCACCTGGCGGCCCAGCGTGGTGCAGCGGTCCACGTAGGCGCGCAGCAGGTCGCTGGCGTGCGGGTCGCCCGCGGCGGCCGTCCAGTCCCGGTACAGCTCGGCGAACTCGCGCAGCAGGGCGCGCAGCAGGGTGCCCCGGTCGGTGGTCGAGGCGCCGGCCAGCGCGAGCGAGGCCGCGGTCGGGACCGGCAGCTCCTCCGCCCGCAGCGAGACGTTGAGGCCCATGCCGACCACCACCGCGCCGCCGGCCAGCTCGGTGAGGATGCCGCCGAGCTTGCGCTCCGCGCCGTCGATCTCCACCTGGAGGTCGTTGGGCCACTTCAGTCCGACCTCGACCCCGGCGACCCGGCCCAGCGTGCTGGCCGCGGCCACCCCGACCAGGATCGGCAGCCAGCCGTACCGCTCGACCGGCACCTCCTCGGGGCGCAGCAGCACGGACAGGAACAGCCCGGAGCGGGGCGGGGCGGTCCACCGCCGGTCCATCCGGCCGCGGGCGGCGCTCTGCGCCTCGGCCACCAGCACCGCGCCCTGCCCGGCACCCGCCACGGCCCGGGCGGCGAGGTCGCTGTTGGTGGAGCCGGTCTCGGCGACGACGTCCAGGGAGGTCCACAGGCCGCCCGGGACGAGCAGGTCGTGGCGCAGCGCCTCCTCGTCCAGCGGCGGACGGTCCAGGTCGGTCCAGGGCGACGGTCCGGCGTGGCCGAAGCCGCGCAGTCCGCTGCGGCGGGGGGTCTGTGGTTCGGTCATGGGGAAACCCTAGATCGGGTGACGGACCCGGGCCGCCCCGTCGGGCCGCCCGCCCCGGGAGCCAGGCCGCCCCATCGTCCCGCAGAACGCCCGCCGGCAAAACTGTGTCGATGGCCATAACGCCGGGACATGACGGATAGCCCTCCGCGCTGGCTACGCTACCCAGCGGTAGTTCGTAGCGCCGCCCTGCCCTCATGCGCGGGCCCACCACCCGGTTCCGCGCGCACTCGAACAGGTCGCGGCCAAGGATCAGGGAGAGCCACCGGATGACCGAGGCGCCGTACGACCCCCACACCACCGCGGGCAAGCTCGCCGACCTGCGGCGCAGGCTGGACGAGGCGGTGCACTCCGGCTCCGCCAAGGCCGTGGAGAAGCAGCACGCCAAGGGCAAGCTGACCGCTCGCGAGCGGGTCGTGGAACTGCTGGACGAGGACTCCTTCGTGGAGTTCGACGAGTTCGCCCGGCACCGCTCGACCAACTTCGGCCAGGAGCGGAACCGGCCGTACGGCGACGGCGTGGTGACCGGCTACGGCACCGTGGACGGCCGCCAGGTCGCCGTCTTCGCCCAGGACTTCACCGTCTTCGGCGGCTCGCTCGGCGAGGTCTTCGGCGAGAAGATCGTCAAGGTGATGGACTTCGCGCTGAAGACCGGCTGCCCGGTCATCGGCATCAACGACTCCGGCGGCGCCCGGATCCAGGAGGGCGTGGTCTCGCTCGGCCTGTACGGCGAGATCTTCCGCCGCAACGTGCACGCCTCCGGCGTCATCCCGCAGATCTCGCTGATCATGGGCCCCTGCGCGGGCGGCGCGGTGTACTCCCCCGCGATCACCGACTTCGTGGTGATGGCCGACCAGACGTCGCACATGTTCATCACCGGCCCCGACGTGATCAAGACCGTCACCGGCGAGGACGTCGCGATGGAGGAGCTGGGCGGCGCGCGCACCCACAACACCAAGTCGGGCAACGCGCACTACCTGGCCGCGGACGAGAAGGAGGCGATCGAGTACGTCAAGAGCCTGCTCTCGTACCTGCCCTCCAACAACCTGTCCGACCCGCCGTCCTACCCCGAGCAGGCCGACCTGACGGTCACCGAGGAGGACCTCGAACTCGACACCATCGTGCCGGACTCGGCGAACCAGCCGTACGACATGCGCAAGGTGATCGAGCACATCGTCGACGACGGCGAGTTCCTGGAGACCCAGCCGCTGTACGCGGGCAACATCATCACCGGCTTCGGGCGGGTCGAGGGCCAGTCCGTCGGCATCGTCGGCAGCCAGCCGATGGACCTGGCCGGCTGCCTGGACATCAACGCCAGCGAGAAGGCCGCCCGCTTCATCCGCACCTGCGACTCCTTCAACGTCCCGGTGCTGACCTTCGTGGACGTGCCCGGCTTCCTGCCCGGCACCGAGCAGGAGTGGGACGGCATCATCCGGCGCGGCGCCAAGCTGATCTACGCCTACGCCGAGGCCACCGTCCCGCTGATCACCGTGATCACCCGCAAGGCCTTCGGCGGCGCGTACGACGTCATGGGCTCCAAGCACCTGGGCGCCGACCTCAACCTGGCCTGGCCGACCGCGCAGATCGCGGTGATGGGCGCGCAGGGCGCGGTCAACATCCTGCACCGCCGGGAGATCGCCGAGGCCGAGGCGGCCGGCACCGCCGAGGAGAAGCGGGCCGAGCTGATCGCCTCGTACGAGGACACCCTGCTGAACCCGTACCTGGCGGCCGAGCGCGGCTACGTGGACGCGGTGATCGCGCCGAGCGAGACCCGCCGGCACATCGTCCGCGGTCTGCGGGCGCTGCGCGGCAAGCGCGAGGTGCTGCCGCCCAAGAAGCACGGCAACATCCCCCTGTAGGCCCCGTCCCTGTCGGGAGAGAAACCAGCCATGTCCCCGATCCACGTGCTGCACGGGCAGCCGACCCCCGAGGAGCTGGCCACCGTCCTGGCGGTGGTCCAGGCCCGGGCCGCCGCCGCGCAGTCCGCCGCCGAGGCGGCGCGGCTGGCCGGTGCCGGCCCGGCCTCCCCCTGGAACGACCGCTCCCGCCTGCTCCGCCCGGCCGTCCACCCGGGCGTGAACGCCTGGCGGACCTCGGGCTGGGCGCACTGAAGTCCCCCGGGTGGAGCGGGAGTCCGGCCGCGCCGGCGTCCCGCTCCACCCGGCTTTTCCGCCCGCCCCGCCGACCGGTCCGCCCGAAACCTGAGTACGGATACTCAGGCGCCCGCACCCCCGCGCGGCGCACTCTGGACGGGTGCTCTGGTCAGACCCCCGCGACGAGCCCTCGCCCGAGGCCCGTCGGATGCAGGAGCGGATGCAGCGGGGCGGCAAGGTGCTCGCCGCCCTGGTGCTGGTCGGCTCCGTGCTGGCGATGCTCTCCCGCTGGTTCACCTGAGCCGTTCACCCGAACGGCGGACACGGGCACCCCCTAGGCTGGTGGGCATGACCGACCAGCGCCCCCTCGTCCTCGCCTCCGCCTCCCCCGCCCGCCTCGGGCTGCTGCGCCAGGCGGGGCTCGACCCGCGCGTGGTGGTCAGCGGCGTCGACGAGGACGCGATCACCGCCGCCACCCCCGCCGAGCTCGCGCTCGTCCTGGCCGAGGCCAAGGCGAAGGCCGTCGCCGCCGAACTCGCCGACGGCGAGCTGGTGATCGGCTGCGACTCCGTCCTGGAGCTGGACGGGCAGGCCCTCGGCAAGCCCGCCGACGCCGCCGAGGCACTGGCCCGCTGGCGCTCGATGCGCGGACGGGCCGGCGTGCTGCGCACCGGCCACTGCGTGATCGACACCGCGACCGGCCGGCAGTCCTCGGCCACCGCCTCCACCACCGTCCGCTTCGGCACCCCGGACGACGCGGAGATCGCCGCGTACGTGGCCTCCGGCGAACCGCTGTACGTGGCCGGGGCGTTCACCCTGGACGGCCGCTCGGCACCGTTCATCGACGGCATCGACGGCGACCCGGGCAACGTCATCGGCCTCTCCCTGCCGCTGCTGCGCCGGCTGCTCGCCGACCTGGACCTGCGCATCACCGATCTGTGGACCGCCTGACCCGCCGCACTGCGCCGCTCTAAGCTGACCGGCGTCCGAACGGGGAGGGGGACGCGGCAGATGACCGACAGCGTGCTCAACGTGGTGCTGGGCCTGGTGGCCAGCGCGATCAGCGCCTGCCTCGGCTGGCTGGCGCAGGCACTGCGGCGGCGCCGCAGGGTCGAGCGGATGCGGGCCTTCCTCGGCCTGCCGAACGGCGGCGAGTGCCTGGTCGTGGTGCCGCGCAGCATCGGGACGGGCTCGCACGCCCACACCGTGACCCGGCGCGACGCCTACGCGCTGATGTGGCTGGCCGGGCTGGTCGAGGAGTGCGGGGCGCGGCCCGAACTGGTCGCCCACGACGCCGCGCACCGCGGCCTGGGCGCCAAGACCGAGCTGTGCCTGGGCGGGCCGGTCAGCAACGAGCGGACGGCCGCCCACCTGGCCTGGGGCCTGCCGGGCGTACTGGTCACCTCGGGCCCGGGGCCGGGCAGCAACGTGATCGTGGTGGGCGAGCGCGACTTCACCGTCGGTCCCGACCGGACGCACACCCTGCTCGCCCGGATCGCCACCCCGGACGGCGGCCGCCCGGTGTTCCTGGTCGCCGGCCAGACCGGCATCGCCAACCAGGCCGGGGTGCGCTTCCTGGTCGCCCACCACCGCGAACTCGCCCGGAAGTACGGGCAGGACGGCACCTTCGCGCTCGTGCTGCGGGCGGTCAACCCGGAGGCGTACGGGCCGGACATGGTCGAGGTGGCGGCCGACGTGACGGCCGAGGCGCTCCGGCGGCCCGAGGCGCGTTCCGGGACGCGTTCCGGGGCCGCTTGAGCGGTCCGGGCAGGACTGTGGCCGATGCCACCTCCCGCCACGCCGCCGGCCGGTCACCCGCCGTGGCCCCCGCCGATCCGGGCGGACCCGCGCCGACCTGCGGAGTCGTCCGCAGGCCCGCCCAGGGGCCCGGAAAACCCATCACCGAGCGTGTGGGATAGTTCACAACCCGGGGCTACTCGCCGGTACTGCCCAGGAATCCATAAACTCAACGAGGTTCAAGAAGGGAGCCACAGTGCGCAAGGTGCTCATCGCCAACCGCGGGGAAATCGCCGTCCGCGTCGCCCGGGCCTGCTCGGACGCCGGTATCGCCAGCGTCGCCGTCTACGCCGAGCCGGACCGGGATGCGCTGCACGTCCGCGCGGCCGACGAGGCTTACGCGCTGGGCGGTGACACTCCCGCTACCAGCTACCTGGACATCGCCAAGGTCCTCAAGGCGGCCGCCGACTCCGGCGCGGACGCCGTCCACCCCGGCTACGGGTTCCTGTCGGAGAACGCCGACTTCGCCCAGGCCGTCCTCGACGCGGGTCTGATCTGGATCGGCCCGCCGCCGCAGGCCATCCGCGACCTCGGTGACAAGGTCACCGCCCGGCACGTCGCCCAGCGGGCCGGTGCCCCGCTGGTGGCCGGTACCCCGGACCCGGTCTCGGGTGCCGACGAGGTCGTCACGTTCGCTCGGGAGCACGGCCTGCCGGTCGCCATCAAGGCGGCCTTCGGCGGTGGCGGCCGCGGCCTCAAGGTCGCCCGCACCCTGGAGGAGATCCCGGAGCTGTACGAGTCCGCGGTGCGCGAGGCCGTCGCCGCCTTCGGCCGCGGCGAGTGCTTCGTCGAGCGCTACCTGGACAACCCGCGGCACGTGGAGACCCAGTGCCTGGCCGACAAGCACGGCAACGTGGTGGTCGTCTCCACCCGTGACTGCTCGCTCCAGCGCCGCCACCAGAAGCTCGTCGAGGAGGCGCCCGCGCCGTTCCTGACCGACGAGCAGAACGCCGAGCTGTACCGGGCGTCCAAGGCCATCCTGAAGGAGGCCGGCTACGAGGGCGCCGGGACCTGCGAGTTCCTGGTCGCGCTGGACGGCACGATCTCCTTCCTGGAGGTCAACACCCGCCTCCAGGTGGAGCACCCGGTCACCGAGGAGGTCACCGGTCTCGACCTGGTCCGCGAGATGTTCCGGATCGCCGACGGCGAGGAGCTCGGCTACGGCGACCCCGAGGTGCGCGGCCACTCCTTCGAGTTCCGCATCAACGGCGAGGACCCGGGCCGCAACTTCCTGCCCGCGCCCGGCACCGTGACGCTGTTCGCCCCGCCGTCCGGCCCGGGCGTGCGCCTGGACTCCGGCGTGGAGAGCGGCTCGGTCATCGGCCCGGCCTGGGACTCGCTGCTGGCCAAGCTGATCGTCTCCGGCCGCGACCGCAAGCAGGCCCTGGAGCGGGCCCGCCGCGCGCTGGCCGAGTTCAAGGTGGAGGGCATGGCCACCGCCATCCCGTTCCACCAGGCGGTCGTCGCCGACCCGGCGTTCGCGCCCGAGGTGCACGGCGGCGAGGGCCCGTTCAAGATCTTCACCCGGTGGATCGAGACCGAGTTCGACAACACCATCCCGCCGTTCGCCGGCGCGGCCGGTGACGGCGAGGAGGCCGAGACCCGGGAGACCGTGGTGGTCGAGGTCGGCGGCAAGCGGATCGAGGTCTCGCTGCCGTCCTCGCTGGGCGTCGCGGCGGCCCCGGCGGCCGGTGCGGCAGGTGCCGCCAAGGCCAAGCGCCGGGTGGGCGCCAAGAAGGCCGGCTCGGCCGTCAGCGGTGACACCCTGGCCTCGCCGATGCAGGGCACCATCGTCAAGGTCGCCGTGGAGGAGGGCCAGGTCGTCGCCGAGGGCGAGCTGATCGTGGTCCTGGAGGCGATGAAGATGGAGCAGCCGCTGAACGCCCACAAGTCGGGCACCGTCTCCGGCCTCAAGGCCGAGGTGGGCGCGAGCGTCAGCAGCGGCGCGGCGCTCTGCGAGATCAAGGACTGACACCGCCCCGTCCTCGGACCGGTCCGTACGCCCTGCGGGGTGTGCGGACCGGTCCCGTTTCCGAGGCCGGTACGGGCTCAGCGCCCGCGCGGCAGGCCCAGCTCGGCCAGCCGGGCGGGCATGCCGCCCGGGCCGGCGTGCCCGCCGTGCGCGCCGGGGCGGCGCTGGCCGGGCAGCGGGGCGCCGCCGGGGGGCGGGCCGCCGCGGCGGGCCATCGGGCCGGGCTGGGTCTGGTGCACCGGGCCGCTGCCGGTGCCGTGCACCGGGGCGTCGCCGCCCGGGCCCGCACCCAGCGGGGCCAGGTCGACCTGCACCCCGCAGTCGGCGAGCGCGTCCAGCTCGCGGGCGGTGTTGTCGTCCGCGGTGGCCTGCTCGTCGGTGACCAGCCGGGTGATGGTCTCGGTGGCGACGGTCTGGAACATGCCGGCCGCGCCGAGCTTGGTGTGGTCGGCGAGGACGATCACCTCGGCGGCCGCCAGCACCATGGCCCGGTCCACGCTCGCGGACAGCATGTTCGCCGTCGACAGCCCACGCTCGGCCGTCAGCCCGCTGCCGGAGATGAAGGCCTTGGTGACCCTCAGCCCCTGCAACGACTGCTCCGCGCCGCTGCCCACCAACGCGTAGTTGGAGCCGCGCAGGGTGCCGCCGGTCATCACCACCTCGACCCGGTTGGCGTGCGCCAGGGCCTGGGCGACCAGCAGCGAGTTGGTGACCACCGTCAGCCCGGGCACCCGGGCCAGCCGGCGGGCCAGCTCCTGGGTGGTGGTGCCGGCGCCGACCACCACCGCGTCGCCCTCCTCCACCAGGCCGGCGGCGAGGTCCGCGATGGCGCTCTTCTCCGCCGCGGAGAGGTGGGTCTTCTGCGGGTATCCGGGTTCGCGGCTGAAGCCGCCGGGGAGCACCGCGCCGCCGTGCCGGCGGTCGAGGAGCCCTTCTGCCTCCAGCGCCCGCACGTCACGACGCACGGTCACTTCGGAGGTCTGGACGACGCGGGCCAACTCCCGGAGCGAGACGGCTCCGTTGGCGCGCACCATTTCGAGGATCAACTGGCGACGTTCTGCTGCAAACACAGAACCGACGGTAACCTGCGTGACCGTCTGCTTTCAGGCGTTTGCAGCTAGTAGCGGGAATTGCTCACGCACGAGCGGCGCGTGACCGTACAATACGCGCCGTCAATGGCCCGGAACTGCGCCCGCCGTCCGGGTGACGGGCATGCCCGCGCGAAGGGCGGCCGCCGATCGGCAGCCGCCCTCAACTGTGCGCCGGACGCTCAGGATTCGCCGTCGGCCCGCTTGCGGATGTGCAGCTGCCGGGCGGCCTCGGCGGTCGAGCCGGAGACGGACGGGTAGACGGTGAAGGCACTGGCCACCTGTTCGACCGTCAGATTGGCGTCCACCGCGAGCGAGATCGGGTGGATCAGCTCGCTGGCGCGCGGGGCGACGACCACGCCGCCGACCACGATGCCGGTGCCCGGGCGGCAGAACAGCTTCACGAAGCCGTCCCGGATGCCCTGCATCTTCGCCCGCGGGTTGCCGCGCAGCGGGAGCTTGACCACGACGGCGTCCATCTTGCCGCACTCCACGTCGGCCGCCGTGTAGCCGACGGTGGCGATCTCCGGGTCGGTGAAGACGTTGGAGGCCACGGTCTTGAGGTTCAGCGGCTGCACCGCGTCGCCGAGCGCGTGGTACATCGCGATCCGGCCCTGCATGGCCGCCACCGAGGCGAGCATGAAGACGCCGGTGCAGTCGCCCGCCGCGTAGACGCCGGGGGCGGTGGTGCGGGAGACCCGGTCGACCTGGATCTGGCCCCAGTCGTTGAGCTTGACCCCGGCCTCCTCCAGGCCCATCTCGGAGGTGTTGGGGATCGAGCCGACCGCCATCAGGCAGTGGGTCCCCTCGATCACCCGGCCGTCGGCCAGCATGACCTCGACCCGGTCGCCGATCCGCTTGACGCTCTCGGCGCGCGAGCGGCCCATCACGTTCATGCCGCGGCGGCGGAAGACGTCCTCCAGCACCTCGGCGGCGTCCGGGTCCTCGCCCGGCAGCACCCGGTCACGGCTGGACACCAGGGTCACCCGGGAGCCGAGCGCCTGGTACGCGCCGGCGAACTCGGCGCCGGTCACGCCGGAGCCGACCACGATCAGCTCGCGGGGCAGCTCCTCCAGGTCGTACACCTGGGTCCAGGTGAGGATCCGCTCGCCGTCCGGCTGGGCGTCCGGCAGCTCGCGCGGGTGGGCGCCGGTCGCGATCAGCACCGCGTCGGCGCGCAGCGACTGCACGGTGCCGTCGGGCGCGTCCACCAGGACCTCGCGGGAGCCGTCCACGGCCTGCCCGCCGGTGCCGAGCCGGCCGCGGCCGCGCAGCACGGTGACGCCGGCCCGGGTGACGGACTGGGTGATGTCGTGGGACTGCGCGATGGCCAGGCGCTTCACCCGGCGGTTGACCTTGCCCAGGTCCACGCCGATCACCCGGGCCGCCTGCTCGATCGGCGGGGTGTCGTCCGCGACCAGGATGCCCAGTTCCTCATACGAGCTGTCGAAGGTGGTCATCACCTCCGCGGTCGCGATCAGGGTCTTCGACGGAACGCAGTCCGTGAGCACCGCCGATCCGCCCAGACCGTCGCGGTCGACGACGGTCACCTCCGCGCCGAGCTGTGCGGCGACCAGGGCCGCCTCGTAGCCGCCGGGTCCGCCACCGATGATCACGATCCGAGTCACGCTCCCCATTGTCCCGCACGCCGGGAGCGCCGCCACGCCGGGGTCGGGCTCCGCACCTTCGCCCAGTCGCCGCGGCCCGCCCGCCGCCCGGGCTACGCTGGCCCCCATGCCCCTTTACGCCGCGTATGCCACCAACCTCGATGCCCGGCAGATGACCCGCCGAGCCCCGCACTCCCCGCTGCGCGGCACGGGGTGGCTAGCCGGCTGGCGGCTCACCTTCGGTGGCGAGCAGCTCGGCTGGGAGGGCTCGCTGGCCACCGTGGTCGAGGACGAGAAGGACCAGGTCTTCGTCTCGCTGTACGACGTCGCGCCGATGGACGAGGAGGGCCTGGACCGCTGGGAGGGCGTCCAGCTCGGCATCTACCGCAAGATCAAGCTGCGCGCGCAGACCCTGGACGGCGACATCCCGGTCTGGACGTACGTGCTGAACGACTACGAGGGCGGTCTGCCCGCGGCCCGCTACCTGGGCCTGGTCGCCGACGCCGCGGAGAGCGCCGGCGCCCCGCACGACTACGTGATGGACCTGCGCCGCCGCCCCTGCTAGCCGCGTGCCGCGCCCGGCACGAAGGTGCGGGCACGGAACGCGCGAGCCGCCGGGTGTGTGGGAACCGACGAACCGGGTGCCCCGGAGACCGCCGCCGAGCTGTGTCTTCAGGGCATCCGGGTAACGATCCGGCACGCCGCGAGCGAATTTCTACGCGCGTAGCCGAAAGCCGTCTATCCTCTGACCCGTGAACGCTTCTCCTCAGTCGGTCGTCTCCGCCGACCCCTACGCCGCCGCCCAGGCCGCCGCCGAGCGCCTGCGCGAGCTGACCGGTGCCGAGCGGCACGACGTCGCCCTGGTGATGGGCTCCGGCTGGGTGCCGGCCGCCGACGCCCTGGGCGAGACCGTGGCCGAGTTCCCGGTCACCGACCTCCCGGGCTTCCCCGCCCCCGCCGTCGCCGGCCACGCCGGCAAGATCCGTTCGGTGAAGATCGGCGACAAGCGCGCCCTGATCTTCCTCGGCCGCAACCACTACTACGAGGGCCACGGCGTGGCCACCGTCGTCCACGGCGTGCGCACCGCCGCCGCGGCCGGCTGCGGCATCGTCGTGCTGACCAACGGCTGCGGCGGCCTGCGCCAGGGCTGGACCCCGGGCCAGCCGGTGCTGATCAGCGACCACATCAACCTGACCGGGGACTCCCCGATCGTCGGCGCCAACTTCGTCGACCTCACCGACCTGTACTCCAAGCGCCTGCGCGCGCTCTGCCACGAGGTCGACCCGACCCTGGACGAGGCCGTCTACGTCCAGTTCCGCGGTCCGCACTACGAGACCCCGGCCGAGGTCAACATGGCCCGGGTGATCGGCGGCGAGCTGGTCGGCATGTCCACCACCCTGGAGGCCATCGCCGCCCGCGAGGCCGGCTCCGAGGTGCTCGGCATCTCCCTGGTCACCAACCTGGCCGCCGGCATGACCGGCGAGCCGCTCAACCACGAAGAGGTGCTGGAGGCCGGCAAGGCCTCCGCCGAGCGCATGGGCGAGCTGCTCGCGAAGGTCCTTGAGCGGATCTGACGCCCACCAGGCGCAGAATGCATGAGTGACGGGGCCCACGGGCGGCGTGATCCGCTGATCACACCGGCCCGTGGGCCCCGTCCGCGTGCGCGACCCCTTCTCGGCGGACCCCCGGTCCCGGCGGATCCCCCGGTCTCAGCGAACCCTCCGGCCGACACACCGACGCACTTCCCGATGGAGCTGGCATGACGCAGGCACCCACCACCGACCTCCTCGCCCGGGCCCGGACCTGGCTGGCCGAGGACCCCGACCCGCGGACCCGCGAGGAGCTCGCCGCTCTGCTGGCCCGGGCCGAGGGCCCGGAGGCCGAGACCGACAGCAAGCTCGCCTGGGCGGAGCTCGCCGAGCGCTTCTCCGACCGCCTCCAGTTCGGCACCGCCGGCCTGCGCGGCGAACTCGGCGCCGGCCCGATGCGGATGAACCGCGCCGTGGTGATCCGGGCCGCGGCCGGCCTGGTCTCGTACGTCCGGCAACAGGGCCTGGGCGACCTGGTCGTCATCGGCTACGACGCCCGCCACAAGTCGTACGACTTCGCCCGCGACACCGCCGCCGTGGTGGTCGGCGCCGGCCTGCGCGCCGCGCTGCTGCCGCGCCCGCTGCCGACCCCGGTGCTCGCCTTCGCCGTCCGCCACCTGGGCGCGGCCGCCGGCGTCACCGTCACCGCCAGCCACAACCCGCCGCAGGACAACGGCTACAAGGTCTACCTGGGCGACGGCTCGCAGATCGTCCCGCCGGCCGACGCCGGGATCGCCGCCGAGATCGACGCGATCGGCTCGCTGGACGAGGTCCCGCGCGCCGAGGAGGGCTGGGAGGTGCTCGGCGAGGACGTCGTCGAGGCCTACCTGACCCGCGCCGTCTCCATCGTCGACGAGCACGGCCCGCGCGACCTGGAGGTGGTCTACACCCCGATGCACGGCGTCGGCCGCGACACCCTGGTCGCCGCCTTCCGCCGGGCCGGTTTCCCCGCGCCCACCGTGGTCGCCGAGCAAGCCGAGCCCGACCCGGACTTCCCGACCGTGGCCTTCCCCAACCCGGAGGAGCCGGGGGCGATGGACCTCGCCTTCCGCACCGCCGCCTCCGTCGGCCCGGACATCGTGATCGCCAACGACCCGGACGCCGACCGCTGCGCGGTGGCCGTCCCCGCCAACGGCAACGCGGCCGGCAGCGGCAGCGGCGCCGCCGGCTGGCGGATGCTGCGCGGCGACGAGGTCGGCGCGCTGCTCGGCTCGGCCCTGGTCGCGAAGAAGGCCGAGGGCACCTTCGCCACCACCATCGTCTCCGCCACCCTGCTCGGCCGGATCGCCGAGGCGGCGGGCCTGGGCTACGCCGAGACGCTGACCGGCTTCAAGTGGATCTCCCGCGCCGAGGGCCTGCGCTACGGCTACGAGGAGGCGCTCGGCTACTGCGTCGACCCGCAGGGCGTCCGGGACAAGGACGGCATCACCGCCGCCCTGCTGGTCGCCGAGCTCGCGGCCACCCTCAAGAAGTCCGGCCGCACCCTGTCCGACCTGCTGGACGACCTGGCGCTGGAGCACGGCCTGCACGCCACCGACCAGCTCTCCGTCCGGGTCCAGGACCTCACCCTGATCGCCGACGCCATGCGCCGCCTGCGCGAGCGGCCGCCGACCGTCCTGGCAGGCCTCCAGGTCACCCGCGCCGACGACCTGTCGGCCGGCTCCGCGGACCTGCCGCCCACCGACGGCCTGCGCTACTACCTGTCCGGCGAGGGCGTCCGCTCCGCCCGCATCGTGGTGCGCCCCTCCGGCACCGAGCCCAAGCTCAAGTGCTACCTGGAGGTCGTCCTCCCGGTCGCCTCCGCGGCCGACCTCGGCCCCGCCCGCGAGCGCGCCGCCGCCCTCCTGGCCACCGTCAAGCAGGACCTCGCCCTGGCCGCCGGCATCACCGCCTGACGCCGAGGCACGCGTGAAGGGGCCCGCCGGTCGCGACCGGCGGGCCCCTTCGCGTGGGTGCGCGGTGTCAGACCGCGATGACGGTGACCAGGGCGATCAGGCCGAGCAGGGTGGGCGCGATGACCCACCAGCACCAGCGGACGTCGACCGGGCCGGCCGCGGCGGGGCGGGCGGCGTTGCGTTCGGCCATCTCCTGGAGGACGGCGGTGACCTGGTCGGACCAGGCGCGGGTGGGGTCGGGCGAGCCCTGGACGACCGGGTTGGTGCGCTTGGCCAGCCCCATTCCCAGGCCGGTCCGGGAGGCGTGCTCGGCGGCGCTGGGGCTCTGCGCCCGGGTGGCCCGCTTGCGCTGGCGCAGCGACACCGGCACCGCCCAGATCTGGAACTTCTTCCCGCCGGCGAGCAGTTCGACCGAGTACCCGGCGCGCAGCGCGTCCACCGACGCCCACGGCGCGACGACGGTCCGCCACGGGTTGCGCACCACCAGCCGGTCGCGGCCGGCCCGCACGGACGGGCGCAGCGTGTACGCGACCACCGGGAAGGCGAACACCGGCACCGCCGCGAGCGAGACGTACGGGGTCTTCCCAGTGCCGCTCACCACCGCGTCGCCGACCAGCCAGGCCGCGACGACCAGCAGCAGCACGCCGGAGATCACACCGGGGACAGAGCGGTACACCCGGTCGGCGTACTCGGGCTCCCCGTCGGGGGCGGCGGGGCCCTGGTCGGGCCTGCCGTCGGAATCGGTCATGGCGTCGATTCTGCCCCATGCCCCCCACCTGCGGAGGTCTCGGTCCGGCCACGATGGGTCGGCGGTCTAGCGGTCGGCTACGCGCGTAGATATGCTGGTCTGGTGACTATGTCCACTGTTGCAGCCAATGCCCTCGGCGTTGCGGGCAGCGGCCTTCAGGACGTTGCGGCGTCCGAGGCCTCGCTCCGCCGCTTCCTGCACGGCCTGCCCGGCGTCGACCAGGTCGGCCTGGAGGCGCGTGCCGCCGCTCTCGGTACCCGCTCGATCAAGACCACGGCGAAGGCGTACGCCATCGACCTGGCGATCTCGATGATCGACCTGACCACGCTGGAGGGCGCGGACACGGTCGGCAAGGTGCGCGCGCTGTGCGCCAAGGGCAGGACCCCCGACCCGACCGACCCGACCACCCCCCGCGTCGCCGCCATCTGCGTCTACCCGGACATGGTCGCCACCGCCAAGGACGCCCTGAAGGGCACCGACATCCAGGTCGCCTCGGTCGCCACCGCCTTCCCGGCCGGCCGCGCCGCCCTCCCGGTCAAGCTCGCCGACACCGCCGACGCGGTGGCCGCGGGCGCCGACGAGATCGACATGGTGATCGACCGCGGCGCCTTCCTCTCCGGCCGCTACCTCGACGTCTTCAACGAGATCGTCGCCGTCAAGGAGGCGTGCAGGCGCCCCGACGGCAGCTCCGCCCACCTCAAGGTGATCTTCGAGACCGGCGAGCTCCAGACCTACGACAACGTCCGCCGGGTCTCCTGGCTGGCGATGCTGGCCGGCGCCGACTTCATCAAGACCTCCACCGGCAAGGTCGCCGTCAACGCGACCCCGCCGGTCACCCTGCTGATGCTGGAGGCGGTCCGCGACTTCCGCGCGGCCACCGGCGTCCAGGTCGGCGTCAAGCCCGCCGGCGGCATCCGCACCACCAAGGACGCCATGAAGTACCTGGTGATGGTCAACGAGACGCTCGGCGACGACTGGCTGACCCCGCACTGGTTCCGCTTCGGCGCCTCCAGCCTGCTCAACGACCTGCTGATGCAGCGCCAGAAGCTGGCCACCGGCCGCTACTCCGGCCCCGACTACGTGACGGTGGACTGATCACCATGGCCAAGAAGAAGAACACCGAGGAGCCCGTGGCCAAGCCCGCCGGCGGCCTCTTCGCCTACGCCCCGGCCCTGGAGTCCCCGGCCGCCGCGGGCGACATCGCCACCTCCTACGGCCACTTCATCGGCGGCGAGTTCGTCGACTCCTCCGGCAACGAGGCCCTGAAGACGGTCAACCCGGCCACCGAGCAGGTGCTCGCCGAGTTCGCCCAGGGCACCGAGGAGGACGTGGACCGCGCGGTCGCCGCCGCCCGCAAGGCCTTCGCCGACTGGTCGGCGCTGCCCGGCAGCGAGCGCGCCAAGTACCTGTTCCGGATCGCCCGGATCATCCAGGAGCGCAGCCGCGAGCTGGCCGTGCTGGAGTCGATCGACAACGGCAAGCCGATCCGCGAGACCCGCGACGTCGACCTGCCGCTGGTCGCCGCGCACTTCTTCTACTACGCGGGCTGGGCCGACAAGCTGGACCACGCCGGCTTCGGCCCGAACCCGAAGCCGCTGGGCGTGGCCGGCCAGGTCATCCCGTGGAACTTCCCGCTGCTGATGCTGGCGTGGAAGATCGCGCCCGCGCTGGCGACCGGCAACACGGTCGTCCTGAAGCCGGCCGAGACCACTCCGCTGACCGCGCTGCGCTTCGCCGAGATCTGCCGCCAGGCCGGTCTGCCGAAGGGCGTCGTCAACATCGTCACCGGTGACGGCCGCACCGGCGCCGCGCTGACCTCCCACCCGGACGTCAACAAGGTCGCCTTCACCGGCTCCACCCCGGTCGGCCGGGCCATCGCCAAGCAGCTGGCCGGCACCCGCAAGAAGCTCTCGCTGGAGCTGGGCGGCAAGGCCGCGAACATCGTCTTCGACGACGCGCCGATCGACCAGGCGGTCGAGGGCATCGTCAACGGCATCTTCTTCAACCAGGGCCACGTCTGCTGCGCGGGCTCGCGCCTGCTGGTCCAGGAGTCGGTCCAGGACGAGCTGCTGGACGCCCTGAAGCGCCGGATGGCCACCCTGCGGGTCGGCGACCCGCTGGACAAGAACACCGACATCGGCGCCATCAACTCGGCCGAGCAGCTGGCCCGGATCACCGCGCTGACCGACGCCGGCGAGGCCGAGGGCGCGGAGCGCTGGTCGCCGGCGTGCGAACTCCCGGGCACCGGCTTCTGGTTCAAGCCCACCCTGTTCACCGGCGTGAGCCAGGCCCACCGGATCGCCCAGGAGGAGATCTTCGGCCCGGTCCTGTCGGTGCTGACCTTCCGCACCCCCGCCGAGGCGGTCGAGAAGGCCAACAACACCCCGTACGGCCTCTCCGCCGGCATCTGGACGGAGAAGGGCTCGCGCATCCTCTGGATGGCGAACCAGCTCAGGGCCGGCGTGGTCTGGGCCAACACCTTCAACAAGTTCGACCCGACCTCGCCGTTCGGCGGCTACAAGGAGTCGGGCTACGGCCGCGAGGGTGGCCGCCACGGTCTGGAGCCCTACCTGAATGTCGAGGCCCGAGATGTCTGACACGACCTTCCAGCGTCTTGACGTCCTCAAGACCTACAAGCTGTACGTCGGCGGGAAGTTCCCGCGCTCCGAGAGCGGACGGGTGTACGAGGTGACCGACTCGAAGGGCGAGTGGCTCGCCAACGTCCCGCTGGGCACCCGCAAGGACACCCGCGACGCCGTCCTGGCCGCCCGCAAGGCGGTCAAGGGCTGGGCCGGCACCACCGCGTACAACCGCGGCCAGGTGCTGTACCGGGTGGCCGAGATGCTCCAGGGCCGGCGCGAGCAGTTCGCCGCCGAGGTGTCCGTCTCCGAGGGCGTCGGCCCGAAGAAGGCCGCCGCGCTGGTGGACGCCGCGATCGACCGCTGGGTCTGGTACGCGGGCTGGACCGACAAGGTCGCCCAGATCGCGGGCGGCGCCAACCCGGTCGCCGGGCCGTTCTTCAACCTCTCCACCCCGGAGCCGACCGGCGTGGTGGGGATCGTCGCCCCGCAGGCCGGGTACGGGCACTCGCTGCTCGGCCTGGTCTCGGTGATCGCCCCGGCGATCGCCACCGGCAACACGGTCGTGGTCGCGGCCGCCGCGGACGCCCCGCTGCCCGCGCTGTCGCTGGGCGAGGTGCTGGCCACCTCGGACGTCCCGGGCGGCGTGGTCAACATCGTCTCGGGCCGGACCGCGGACGTCGCCCCCACCCTGGCCTCGCACCAGGACGTCAACGCGCTGGACCTCACCGGGGCGATCGCCTCCGACGGTCCCGGCGCGCCGCAGGCGCTGGAGGCGGCCGCCGCGGATACCCTGAAGAGGGTGGTCCGTCCGGTGCTGGACCCGTTCGCCCAGGACTGGACCAATGCGCCCGGTACGGACCGGCTACTCTCGTTCCTGGAGACGAAGACGGTCTGGCACCCGATGGGGATCTGACCTCCGTCGCTCCGAGCGAACAACTCCACAGACTGGCCGTCCCCAGTGCCCTCACCCCCCCAGGGCCCGGACGGTCATTGGACGGACCCGCGCCTCTCCCCCCCTGGCGCGGGTCCGTCGCCGTTCCGGCACTGCTCCGGCCGTCCGCCGCCGGCGTTCCGTCGACTTTCGTCACTGCCCACCGCCGACTTTCGACGCTCCCGCGCACCCGTCCGCCCGGGCCAGAATCACCGGAGACGGAAACGATCAAGGGGGACGGATGGGCGAGTTCATCGGCGAGCTGATGGCGCTGTTCGCGGACGGCTTCTACCGCAGGTGGCACGTGGCCCGCACCACGCGGCGACTGGCCGCCGGCCGCCCGGTCCGGGTGCCCTGCTCGGCCCGGTCCGAACGGCAGAGCGCGTACACCAACGGCACCCTGCACATCACGCCCGGCGCCGACAGCGTGGCCCTCGTCTCCCGCGACACCGGACGACTCGACCTGCCCGCCGGCGGCACCTTCCACGAGCCCGAGCCCGACACCTGGCACAGCCAGGACTGGGCCGCCACCGCCTACCGGCCGCCCGGCACCGAGGAACCGGTCTACCTCCAGGTGGACAGCCGCTACCTGCCGATGGTGCACGTCGCCCTCGCCGACCCGCGGTCACAGCGGAAGGCCTGACGGCAGAAGGTCCGCACCGACCGGTTTCGGCAACCGGCCGGGATGCGTCAGACTGGTGTCCCGTGAGTGACTCCCCCATGAACCCCGCACCGGCCGCGCGCGCCCGGGTGATCCTGCTCTCCGGGCCCTCCGGGTCGGGGAAGTCCTCCCTCGCCGAGCGCAGCGGCCTGCCGGTGCTCCAGCTCGACGACTTCTACAAGGACGGGGACGACCCGACCCTGCCGCGGCTGCCGGACGGCGCCGTCGACTGGGACTCCCCGCTGGCCTGGCACCGCGACCAGGCCGTCGCCGCGATCCGCGCCCTGCACGAGCACGGCCGCGCGGAGGTCCCGGTGTACTCGATCCCGGACAACGGCCGGGTCGGCACCCGCGGCCTGGAGCTGGACGGGGCCGGCGCGTTCATCGCGGAGGGCATCTTCGCCGCCGAGATCACCACCGAGTGCGCCGAACAGGGCCTGCTGGGCGACGCCCTGTGCCTGCGCAACGGCGCGCTCACCACGGCCTGGCGCCGGCTGCGCCGGGACGTCCGGGAGAGCCGCAAGTCGCTGCCGGTGCTGCTGCGCCGGGGCCTGCGGCTGATGCGGGCCGAACGGTCCATCGTCGGCCGGCAGGTCGCGCTCGGCTCGTACGCGTGCGCCGGCCCGGAGGCCGAGCGGCGGATCCGCGCCGCGGCCCTGGCCACCGAGCTCTCCGCCGTCTGAAGCGGCCCCCGGGACCGCTTCCGCGCCCGGCCCACGGCACGACGACGGCCCGGTGCGTCTCCCCCGCACCGGGCCGTCGCCTTCCCCGAACGGTCCTCGGCTCCCCCACGGGCGTGCTCCCCCGAGCCGCTGCCCCCGGACCGTGACCGTTCGCTTCCCGTCCCCCGACGGGAGTCCTCCGTTACGCGACCAGCTCGCCGAACGCCCGGACGGTGTCGCCGGACTTGTTCAGGTGCTCGTCCTCGCGCAGCCGGCGCAGGGCGCGCCAGATGCTGCTCTTGACCGTGCCGACGCTGATCCCCAGCACGTCGGCGATCTCCGGGTCGGTCTTGCCCTCGTAGTACCGCAGCACCAGCATGGTGCGCTGGTTCTCCGGCAGCTTCGCCAGCGCCTGCCAGAGCACGGTGCGCAGCTCGGTGCCGCCCATCGCGTCGGTGTCGCCGGCCGTCTCCGGCAGCTCCTCGGTCGGGTACTCGTTGACCTTGCGGCGCCGCCAGGCGGAGATGTGCAGGTTGGTCATGGTGCGGCGGAGGTACCCGCCGACCGCGGCCTTGTCGGTGATCCGGCCCCAGGCCCGGTAGGTGCTGAAGAGCGCGCTCTGCAGCAGGTCCTCGGCCTCGTAGCGGTCACCGGTCAGGTGGTAGGCCGTGGCGTACAGGGAGGCGCGGCGCTCGCGCACGTACGCGGTGAACTCCGTGATGTGGTCCTCCGCGACGGCCGGGTGCTCCCCCTGCGCGCCTCCCTGTCCCGCCTCGGTGGTGCGGGCCGCCGCGGGGTTCAACCGCAGCAGCGTCGCACCGGCGGCCTCGCGACCGGTCGGCTCCCCCGAACCGACCGTCCGCAGACCGTTCCCCCCGGTCCCCCGGTCACCCCCCGGGGCGTCCTTGCCCTCGACGCGGACGGGGAGGATCCCCCGCAGCGTGAGGGTGTTGGCGGTGTCGACCGAACTCCCCAGACGGCCGATCCCGTACAGCTCCCCCGTCCTGCCGCCGCCGCTCACCCGACGGGCGACAGGGTTTCCACCGGTGCTGTGCGCGCACCCCCGCACGGTCACGGCACCGGAGTTCTCGTCGGTCCTGACCTCATACCGGGTCCGGTGGGACGTGGCTGACGAACGCGCGGTGCGGACAGCCGGGTTGGTCCGGGTCTGAAGCGTGGCGTTCATCGTGCGCCCCCTGGGTCGGTACGAGCGGTTCCGGTAGCCGCCCTCCAGCCGGCCTTGCGGCCCGCTGTCCTGCGGCGACATGGAAAATCCTGCCCGCCGGTTGTGATGGCGCTGTCCGCCGACTGTCACAGGGGTGTCACAGGAGCGGGCCGAACGTCCCGGTCCGCCTCCCTCCGTAGCGGACGCCGGTGGCGACCGTTCCGGTTCCCGGGGGACCGGCGAAGGGTCCGGGGGGTGATTCGGGGCTGCGGGTGGGCCAAAATGGGGCCGTGCCTTTCCTCCTTCTGATCGAGGACGACGACGCCATCCGGACCGGCCTCGAACTCGCTCTCACCCGCCAGGGCCACCGTGTGGCCACCGCCGCCTCCGGCGAGGACGGTCTGAGGCTCTTCAAGGAGCAGCGACCCGACCTGATCGTGCTGGACGTGATGCTGCCCGGAATCGACGGCTTCGAGGTCTGCCGCCGGATCCGCCGCACCGACCAGCTGCCGATCATCCTGCTGACCGCCCGCTCGGACGACATCGACGTGGTGGTGGGTCTGGAGTCCGGAGCCGACGACTACGTGGTGAAGCCGGTCCAGCCACGCGTACTGGACGCCCGGATCCGGGCGGTGCTGCGGCGCGGCGAGCGGGAGAGCTCGGACTCCTCGGCCTACGGCAGCGTGGTGATCGACCGCGCGGCGATGACCGTCACCAAGGACGGACTGGACCTCCAGCTCACCCCGACCGAGCTGCGGCTGCTGCTGGAGCTCAGCCGCCGCCCCGGCCAGGCGCTCTCCCGCCAGCAGCTGCTGCGGCTGGTCTGGGAGCACGACTACCTCGGCGACTCCCGGCTGGTGGACGCGTGCGTGCAGCGGCTGCGGGCCAAGGTCGAGGACGTGCCGTCCGCGCCGACGCTGATCCGCACCGTCCGCGGGGTGGGGTACCGGCTGGACCCGCCGGCCTGATCCCGAACGCCTCCCGACCAGCCTCCACCCGCCCTCTGAACTCCCGTACCACGACAGGCTCCTGTGACTGACCATCAGACGACTGCCCGGCGGTTCTCGACGGGCCGGTGGCGTCGGCTGCGCTCCCTGCGGGTGCGGCTGATCGCGGTGTTCGCGGCCGTCGCGCTGCTCGCCGCCGTCTCGGCCTCCGGCATCGCGTACTGGCTGAACCGCGACGCGGTGCTCAAGCGCGCCCAGGACACCGCGCTGAACGACTTCCGGGTGTCGCTCACCCGGAACGTCTCCGAGCTGCCGCTGAACGCCGACTGCTCGGATCTGGCCGGGCTGGCGTCCACCGTGGCCAGCTCCGGCCTGACCTACGACGTGGTGGTGGTCGACCCGGCGCACCCGGAGTGCACGGCCTCCTCCGACGCCGCGAACTTCACGCTCGCCGACGTCCCGACCGCCCTGCAGTCCACCGTCGCCAGGCCGCGCGAGGTCACCGAGAACAACCCGTTCCCGTACCACCTGTACTGGCAGCGGCAGAACCTGGAGGGCCGGCCGTTCGTGATCGGCGGCACCAAGGTGGTGCCCGGCGGCCCCACGGCGTACATGTTCAAGTCGCTGGAGAACGAGCGGGCCGACCTCAACACGCTGGGCTGGTCGCTGGCCATCGCCACGCTGCTCGCGCTGATCGGCTCGGCGCTGCTCGCCCAGGCCGCCTCGGCGACCGTGCTGCGGCCGGTCAAGCGGCTCGGGGACGCCGCCCGGCGGCTCGGCGAGGGGCGCCTGGACACCCGGCTGGAGGTCGAGGGATCGGACGAACTCGCCGACCTGGCACGGACCTTCAACCGGGCCGCGGAGTCGCTGCACGAGCAGGTCGAGGAGCTGAGCGCGCGCGAGGCGCAGAGCCGGCGGTTCGTCGCCGACATGTCGCACGAGCTGCGCACCCCGCTGACCGCGATGACCGCCGTGACCGACATCCTGGAGGACGAGGCCGAGTCGCTGGACCCGATGATCGAGCCGGCCGTCCGGCTCGTGGTCAGCGAGACCCGGCGGCTGTCCGACCTGGTGGAGAACCTGATGGAGGTGACCCGCTTCGACGCCGGTACCGCCAAGCTGGTCGCCGACGAGGTGGACATCGCCGACCTGATCATGTCCTGCATCGACGGGCGGGCCTGGTACGACGCGGTCGAACTGGACGCCCCGCGCGGCATCCTGGCGGTGGTCGACCCGCGCCGGCTCGACGTGGTCTTCGCCAACCTGATCGGCAACGCGCTGAAGCACGGCGGCTCGCCGGTGCGGGTCCGGGTCCGCCAGGACGGGGAGTCGGTCGTGGTCGAGGTCTCCGACAGCGGGCCGGGCATCCCGGAGGACGTGCTGCCGCACGTCTTCGACCGGTTCTACAAGGCGGACCGGGGGCGGGCGCGCTCGGAGGGCAGCGGTCTCGGCCTGTCGATCGCGATGGCCAACGCGCAGATACACGGGGGGACGATCACGGCGGCGAACGGGGAGGTCGGCGCGGTGTTCACCCTGACCCTGCCACTGGCCCCGCCGCCTCCGCCGTCCGCGGGCGAGGCCCAGGGCGGCCCCGCCGGCGACGCCGCCGAGGACAAGGACGCGACGTGACCCCCCGCACCGACACCACCGCCCCCCGTACCGTCCTGCGCCGCGGCGCCGGCGTACTGCTGCTGCTCGCCCTGGCCTCCGGCTGCGGCATCCGGCCGACCGCCGTACCGGTCGACGCCGGGGCGCCCGCCAGCCGGACGGCCTGCCCGACCACCCCGCACATACCGGCGGCCCTGGCCACCCCGCCGGGACCGGCTCCGACCACGACGCCGGCCCGCGGCACCAAGGCGGCCGTGAGCCCGAGCCCGTCGCCCACCCCGATGGCGCCGGGCAGTCCGCCGCCGGACAACGTGTTCGGCGCGGTGCCGACGGCCTCGCCCTGCAAGTAGGACGCCGGGAAGCGGCGGGAAGGGCGGCAGGGCGGGGCGGGGAACGACGGCCGGGGGCGCGTTCGGGAATGTTCACGCCCGGCGTGGAACCGACGTGGCGTCGGTCCACGTCCTTCCCCCCGTGCAGCGAGATGGCACCAGGACACGCGACGAGCGTTCCGGCGCGGGGACCGAGAGCAGCCCGGCGGCGGCCGTCCACCCTCCCCTGCGGTGGGCCGGGCTGGCGGGTCTCGCCGGCCACCTGGCGCTGGTGCTCTGGCTGGTCCTGAGACCGCTGCCGGTGGCCTGGGTGTACGACGCCAACCTGACCCCGCTCGCCTCGCTCCGCTCCTCCAGCGGCTGGCAGGTGCTCGGCGAACTCCTGCTGCTGGCCCCGCTCGGGGTCCTGCTGCCGCTGGCCGGCGGCCGGCTCCGGGCCCGCTGGCTGCCGTCCTTCCTGCGCACCACCGGCGTCTCGGCGCTGCTGGCGACCGCGCTGGAGTTCCTCTCCTCCTGGGCTCCCGGGCACGTCCTCAACGTGGACCACATCCTGCTCGCCGTGGCCGGTGTGGCCGTCGCCCACCTCGCGCTCGTGCCCGGCCTGCGGCACCTGCTGCGGGACCGGCGGCCCCGGGCGCCCCGGCGGGCGGTGCGCCCCGTGCCGCCGGTGACCGCCGCCGGCTCCGTCACGGCCGTCGGCTCCGTCCCGGCCATCGGCCCCCTCGCGGCCGTCGCCTCCGTCAGGGCCGTCACCGCCGTCGCACCCGCCGCGCGCCGGCGCGCCTACGCCGAGCCGACGCCGCCGACCGGCTGAGGCTCCCCGCCCCGGACCACCCGGCCGCCGACCTCGACCAGCCCGCCCGGGCGCGGACCGGCCAGCAGCTGTGATCCCCGCCCCTGGGTGACCGTCACCGCCCGGCCGAGGCTCGCGGCCAGCAGCAGGGCGGCCGCGCCGGTCGCCTCGTCCTCGTCGATCCCGTCGCCCCGCCCCGGGAAGGCCCGGGCCCGTACGGTGCCGGCCGCCTCGTCCTGCCAGGCCCAGGCGTAGATCCACTCCCCCGGCGGCGGCACCTCCAGCGCCTCCACCTCGGCCGCCGAACCGTACTGCCGCAGCGTGCGCCCCGGGGCCCACTCCGGCCGGGCCTCGATCCGGGTCAGCCCGTCCTCGCGCCGCACCGCCACCTCGCCGGCGGCCGTGACCAGCCGGTCCACCCCGAGCAGCCAGGCGGCGCCCACGCACGGGTGGCCGGCGAACGGCAGGCGCACCGAGGGGGTGTAGATGTCGATCTCGCCGCGCTCCGGATCGTCGACGAACACCGTCTCGCTGAAGCCGAGTTCGCGCGCGATCCGCTGCCGGTCCGCGCGCTCCGGCACGGCGGCGCCGTCGCGCACCACACCGAGCGCGTTCCCCTGGCTCCCGTCGGGCCCGCAAAAGACCCGCAGCACCTCAAACACCGTCATTTCCCACCTCGTCGACTTCCGTTCCGGCACAGCGCAATGACACCGTGACGCAAAAGCGGAGACGGATGTCGGCCGCCTCCAGTACTGTGCGCTCTCGTCCCCGAACGGTGCCCGCCGTTTTCTCGTCTTCCCCTTCCCAGGAAAACTCCTTGAACAATCTCGACTTCAACGCCGAACCACTCTTCTCCTGGTACGTCGTCGCGCTGGCGGTCAGCGGCGTCATCATGGTGGTCCTCGGGGCCGTCGCCGGCGGGATGAAGGTCGGCCTGCGCATCCTCAACGTCGTCATCGGCCTCGCGTTCCTGGGGTACGCCTACTACCTGGCGTTCGTCTTCGAGGGCGGCACGTACACCATCTTCCTCAAGGTGTTCATCCTGCCGGTCCTGTTGATCGTCGCCTCGGTGAAGGCACTGGTCGAGCGCGGCAACGCCAAGCAGCAGCAGGCCGCCCAGGCGGCCGCGGCGTTCAACCCGCAGGCGCCGTTCAACCCGAACGCTCCGCAGGCGCCGTTCAACCCCAACGCCCCGCAGGCGCCGTACGCCCCGCAGCCGGGCGCGCCCGTCCCGCCGCCGGCCGGTGCCCCCGTCGCGCCGCCGGCCCCGCCGCAGGCCGCTCCGTACCAGCCGGGTCTCCCCCCGCAGCCGGTGGCGGACAACCCGTACGCGCAGCCGCAGCCGCCGCAGCACCCGGCCGGCTGACCGCTCCGCACGGCCGTACGGCCGCCACAGAACCGACCGAGGCCCGTCCGACCCCGCCACCCGGCGGGGACGGACGGGCCTCGCCGTCCTCCGGGTCAGCGCCCGGCACGGCCCCGCACGCGGTCGCGGCGCCGCGCCACCACCAGGGTGCCGATGCCGAGGGCGATCGCGGTCACACCGGTGATCACCATCGGCTCCGCGGCCGTGCCGCCACCGGTGGAGGCCAGCCGGGGGTCGGCGGCCGGAGCCGCGACGACGGCCGTCCGCACGCCGCCCACCGCCGGACTCGCCACCACCGAGGGGGCCGCCGCGGAGACGACCGGGGCGGTGGACGGCTCCGGCGCCTCCGGGGCCGGGTCGGCGTCCGGGACGCGAGCGGGCACCGCGGTGGCGCGCGTCGCGGGCACGGTGATGAAGTCGGCCGCCGGGCCGTCCGCCTCGGCCGCGCTCTCGCCCGGCTCCGGAAGGGTGCCCGAGACGGCGACCAGGGACTCGAAGAGGATCGGCGCGTCCTTGGTGAAGGCCAGCCGGAGGTCGACGGTGCGGGTCTCGTCCTTCGCCAGCGTGACGACGTCGGCGTTCCGGTCCCCGGTCCGCAGCCCGAAGTACAGCCAGGTCGGGTGCTCCGGGCTGCCGCCGGGGGTGGCCTCCCGCCACTGCCCGTCGGCGGTCCGGAACTCCAACACGACGGTCTGCGGGGGGAGTTCGTCCACCCCCTGGAACACCACCGCGGGCACCACCCGCAGGCCCCGGCCGCTCCGGTTGGTGAGGACCAGCCTGAACGGCTTCGCCTCCCCGCCCACCGTGAACGCGGTGGGCACACCGTCGAACCCGACCCGGGCGGTGGCCGCCGGGACGCTCGGCGTGGCGCTCGGCGGGGTGCTCGGCGCCGCCGCCGGGGCGATGACCAGGCCCGGGCGGCCGCTGCCCGCTTCGGTGGTGCGCTGCTCCGGCGGCAGGGCCGGGTCCGAGATCACGGAGTTGAAGCCCGGCGTCACCCGCCCGGCCGGGGCGTCGGCGGTGACGGTGAGCCGCAGCCGGTAGCCGGCCTCGGCACCGGCCGGCAGCGACAGCACGGCCGGCTGGTCGAGCGTCCAGAAGGCGCCGACGCCCCCGGCGTTCACCCTGGCGTCCAGCCACTGGGTGCCGCCGGGCGGCCGGTACTCCAGCCTGAAGTGGCCCTGCCCGACGCCGGCGCCGGCGTCCGCGACCACGAAGGCCGAGGAGGGGACGTCCAGCCGGTGGTCGGCGGTGTTCCGGAGGGTCGCGGTGAACTCCACCGGCGCGCCGCCCGCCTGGACGGTGCCGGGAAGGCCGCTGAAGGCGATCGTGACCGGTGAGGGGCGGGACTGGGAGCCCGGGGCCGCCGCGACGGCCTCCGGTGCGGCGAGGACGGCCAGGGCCCCGGCGGCGGCCAGGCCGGAGGCCAGCGTGACGGCGGCGGTCGCGGTCAGGAATCTGCGATGCCGAATGTGCAATTCAACCCCACGAGAGAATTCGGGACAGAACCCATCAGGACGTGAAATCGCTTGCACGAGAGGTCATTCCGCAACGAAGTCGGGCTTTCCCGTCCGCCCCCCGGCCGACCGCGATCGGCAGCATCCTACCGAGCCGCTTCCGGGCGTTCGGACGGGCCCGGCCGGACTTTCGGCCTCCGGTCCTCAGGGTCACCCTGAGGACGACCCCGACATTCGGCTACGACTCCCTGGTGACCCTCCGGGGCACGGAATCACCTGCCGGGCGGAGGACCCGGAGCCGGTGGCGGCGGAGTATGGAAACAGCCCGCCGGACCGGCCGGACCGGGCCGCCACCGTACGGAGACATCCATGAGCGAGCGAATCATCGAGGGGTGCGC
Organism: Kitasatospora sp. NPDC114501; assembly: GCF_055633695.1. Classification (NCBI taxonomy): domain Bacteria; kingdom Bacillati; phylum Actinomycetota; class Actinomycetes; order Kitasatosporales; family Streptomycetaceae; genus Kitasatospora; species Kitasatospora sp. NPDC114501. Next base: position 53,025 of record NZ_JBVKDS010000003.1, read on the forward strand.
GTGGGCGAATGCCCTCGCCGAGCGCAGCGAGGTGGGCGCATGAGTGCGCGCCTCGCCCGCCCCCGCCACAACCGCGTCATCGCCGGCGTCTGCGCCGGGATCGCCGAACGCTTCGGCCTGACCCCGTGGACCGTCCGACTGATCTTCCTGCTCTCCTGCCTGCTGCCCGGCCCCCAGTTCCTCCTCTACCTGGCCCTCTGGCTGCTGCTCCCCCAGGAACCGTGAGCCCGGCGGCCCGTCGCCGTGCGGTGGGCTCCGGCTCAGCCGCCCAGGCCCGGGAGCAGGCCGGTCAGCCCGCCGATCGGGGTCTTGTCCAGGCCGGGGATGCTGGGGACGGCGGCGCGCTGCTGGGTGACGCCGGCCAGCGGGGTGTCGCCGGCGGGGACGGCCTTGCCGACGCTCGGGGCGAGGGTGCCCAGGGTGTCGGTCACCTTGCCGGTGGCGGGCAGCTTGCCGGCGGTGTCGGTGACCGCGCCGGTCACCGCCGGGTTCGTCAACACGCCGGTGGGCAGCCCGAGGCCGCCGGCCGCCTGGCCGTCAGCCGCGGAGGCGGTACCGGCGCCGACCGCCGCGATGGCGATGCCGAGCGCCGCGGTGCCGGCGGCCTTGAGAGCCTGCTTCATGGTGGGTCCCCTTTGGGTCCTCGTCGGTGGCCGAGTTCACGCACGGGACCGGCGGACGTGCGACCGCCGCCGCGACGTGTCGGCAATGACGGGCACACCGTAGTGAGCGGATCGCGCGGTCACCAAGGGGCGTTCACTCACCCGAGTGAGTAGTCAGATGAACACCAACTCCCCTGCGGGAAAGCGGTGTTCATCCGACCGGTGGGCGCGGGCACCCTCCCGACGACTCAGTTGCCGCCGGCACCCACGTTGAACAGCCACTCCGCCTTCAGCTCGGCGTAGCCCGGCTTGATCACGTCGTTGATCATCGCCAGCCGCTCGTCGAAGGGCAGGAACGCGGACTTCATCGCGTTCACCGTGAACCACTCCAGGTCGCCCAGGGTGTAGCCGAAGGCGTCCACCACGTGGCCGAACTCCCGGCTCATGCTGGTGCCGCTCATCAGCCGGTTGTCGGTGTTCACGGTGACCCGGAACTTCAGCCGGCTGAGCAGCCCGATCGGGTGCTCGGCGTACGACGCGGCGGCGCCGGTCTGGATGTTGGAGGTCGGGCACATCTCCAGCGGGATGCGCTTGTCGCGGACGTAGGCGGCCAGCCGGCCGAGCTCGACCGTGCCGTCCTCGCCCACCGTGATGTCGTCGACGATCCGCACGCCGTGGCCGAGCCGGTCGGCGCCGCAGCACTGCAGGGCCTCCCAGATCGACGGCAGGCCGAAGGCCTCGCCGGCGTGGATGGTGAAGTGGTTGTTCTCGCCCTTGAGGTAGTCGAAGGCGGCCTGGTGGCGGGTGGGCGGGTAGCCGGCCTCGGCACCGGCGATGTCGAAGCCGACCACGCCGCCGTCCCGGTGGCGGTTGGCCAGTTCGGCGATCTCGCTGGAGCGGGCGGCGTGCCGCATCGCGGTCAGCAGGGTGCCGACGCGGATCCGGTGGCCGGCCCGGCGGGCGTTGGCCTCGCCGAGGCGGAAGCCCTCCTGGACGGCCTCGACGACCTCGTCCAGGCTCAGCCCGGCCTCCAGGTGCTGCTCGGGGGCGTAGCGGACCTCGGCGTACACGACGCCGTCGGCGGCCAGGTCCTCGGCGCAGTCCGCGGCGACCTTGACCAGCGCCTCACGGGTCTGCATCACGGCGCAGGTGTGCGCGAAGGTCTCCAGGTAGCGGACCAGCGAGCCGGAGTCGGCGGCCTCGCGGAACCACCCGCCGAGCTCCTTGGGGTCGGTGGTGGGCAGGCCCTGGTAGCCGCAGGCGGCGGCCAGCTCGACCACGGTCTCCGGGCGCAGCCCGCCGTCCAGGTGGTCGTGCAGGAGGACCTTCGGCGCGCGGCGGATCTGGTCGGGGGTGGGGATGCGCGGGCCGGTGCCCGCGGTGGTGACGGGGATCTGCTGTTCCATTGCGGAAATATAGCCCCTACGCGCGTAGACCCACCACCGCGGGCGCCGCCGGATGGTCCAAACTCCGCCCGGAATTCCACCGCCCGGTCCATACGATCCGCCAAAGCGCCGGCCGACCCCGATGAGGGCCTCAGTCGTGCTGCAACAGCCGGCCGCGCCGGGACAGCACGAAGTCCCGGAAGGCCCGCGCCGGCGGCGTCAGCGGCCGCCCCGCCGCCCAGGCCAGCCCGACCGCCCGCCGGGTGCGCGGCGCCGTCACCTCCAGCTCCACCACCCCCGGCCGCGCCACCAGGGCCGGCGGCAGCAGCGCCACCCCCAGCCCGGCCGCCACCAGCCCGCGCAGCGTCTCCGCCTCCTCGCCCTCGAACGCCAGCCGGGGGACGAACCCGGCCTGCGCGCAGAAGCCGTCCGTGATCACCCGCAGCCCGTACCCCTGCTCCAGTCCGACGAACGGCTCCTCGGCCACCTCCGCCAGCCGGATCCGCCGCCGCCCGGCCAGCCGGTGGTCCGCCGGGACGACCAGGTGCAGTCGCTGCTCGTCCAGCGGGCGGGCGGCGAACGCCGGGTCGTCCGGCAGCGGTGCGACCAGGCAGAGGTCCAACTCCCCGGCCCGCAGCCGCTCCAGCATCGCCGCGCCGTAGTCCTGCACCAGCTGGAAGCGCACCCGCGGGTGCTCCGCGCGGAAGCCGCGCAGCAGCGCCGGCACCGCGTCCGGCCCCATCGTGTGCAGGAACCCGAAGGCCACCAGGCCCCCCGCCGGGTCCGCCTCCGCCCGGGCCGCCGCCGCACCGCGCTCGACCTCGGCCAGCGCCCGCTCCACCGAGGCCAGCAGCAGCCGGCCCGCCCTGGTCAGCCGCACCGTCCGGCCCTGACGGGCCAGCAGGTCCACCCCCAGCTCCTCCTCCAGCCGGGCCACCGCGCGCGACAGCGTCGGCTGCGGCACCCCGAGCAGCGCGGCCGCCCGGGTCACGTGCTCCAGCCGGGCCACCGCGGCGAACTGCGCCAGCCGGGGCGCCAGCAGCACGGCCGGCTCCTCCGGCCCCAACTCGGCAGCCCGGTACCGCTGCTCGCCGCTGTCCACCGGTTCCGGACCGGACATCGCCACCACCCTCGACTCATACGCCAGTGCATCGATCATCCACGCTTCATGCATTGGACGCATCAAGTGCCCCAGGCCTACGGTCGACGGCATGCAGCCCTCGAATACCGGGGCATCCGTACCCGCCCCGGATGCCCACGCCACCGTTCCCTCCTCCGTCGTCTCCTCCGCCGAGGACGACCGCCACCGCCCCGGCCGGCCCGCCTTCCGCCGCGCCAACCTCGCCCTGTTCGCCGCCGGGGTCGCGACCTTCGTCCTGCTCTACTCCACCCAGGGCCTGCTGCCGGTCCTCTCGGCCGACCTCGACCTCACCCCCGGCCAGGCCAGCTGGACGGCATCCGCCGCCACCCTCGGCCTCGCCCTCGGGCTGCTCCCGGCCAGCGCGCTCTCCGACCGGTACGGCCGCACCGCGGTGATGACCGCCTCCACCCTCGCCGCCTCCGTACTCGCCCTCGCGCTGCCCCTCGCGCCGGACCTCACCACCCTCGTCGCCCTACGGGCCCTCCAGGGCGCCGCCCTCGCCGGGCTCCCGGCCACCGCCATGGCCTACCTCGCCGAGGAGGTCCACCCCAGCGCGCTGCCCTCCGCGATGGGCCTGTACGTGGCCGGCAACAGCATCGGCGGGATGGGCGGCCGACTGCTCTCCGGCTGGACCGCCGCCGGGTTCGGCTGGCGCTGGGGCCTCGCCGCCTCCGCCGTCCTCGCGCTGCTCGCCACCCTCGTCTTCCGGCTGCTGATCCCCGCCGCCCGGCACTTCACCCCGGCCCCGGTGGACGCCCGCGCGCTCGCCCGGACCGTCGGACGGCACCTGCGCAACCCGCTGCTGGTACGGCTGTACCTGCTCGGGATGCTGTTCATGGCGGTGTTCGGCGCGGTCTACAACACCGTCGGCTACCGGCTGATCGGCGCGCCGTTCCACCTGCCGGAGTCGGTCGCCGCCTCGATCTTCGTGGTCTACCTGGTCGGCACCGGCACCTCCGCCGCGGCCGGCCGGCTCGCCGGCCGCCTCGGCCGGCGCGGCGCCCTCTACGTCTCCATCGGCGTGACCGCGGCCGGCCTGCTGCTCTCCCTCGCCGAGTCCCTGGTCTGCGCCCTGCTCGGCCTGGTCCTGATCACCGCCGGCTTCTTCGCCGGCCACGCCACCGCCTCCTCCTCGGTCGGCCGCACCGCCACCGAGGGCCGCGCCCAGGCCTCCGCCCTCTACCTGATCGCCTACTACCTCGGCAACAGCCTCGGCGGCACCCTCGGCGCCGACGCCTACCACGCCACCGGCTGGCCCGGCGCCGCCGCCGTCGGCCTCACCGCCATGACCCTCGCCGCCGCCGTCACCCTCTACGCCACCCGCCAGGCCCACGCGGCCCGGCGGACGGTCGCGGACGCTTGACAGCCGCCCCGGACGGACTCCGGAACATGAGCGTCGATGCGGTCCTGCCGCACGAGGTGCTGCTCGTCGTGGAGATCGTCTCGAAGTCCGACCCCGAGAACGACTACCACGACAAGGTCCACGACTACTCGGCGATGGGGATCCCGTTCCACCTGCTGGTCGGCCCCCGCACGGGAATCGTGCACTCGGATCCCGGCTACGCGGCCCGGGAGACGTTCGTGTCCGGCGACCGGGTCGCCGTCGGTCCCCGGACGCTCGACACCGGCGGTCTGCTCGCGTACGCCTGATCCGGCGTACGCGAGCAGACCTCGGGACCGTCAGGCGATGCGGTCCAGCACGATCGGGTTCGGGGTGAAGGCGGTGCCCGCCGGGGCGACCTCGATGCCGCCGGCCAGGGCCTCGATCGCGTAGTCGAAGCGCTCCGGGGTGTCGGTGTGCAGGGTCAGCAGGGGCTGGCCGGCCACCACGGTGTCGCCGGGCTTGGCGTGCATCTCGACGCCGGCCCCGGCCTGGACCGGGTCCTCCTTGCGGGCGCGGCCGGCGCCCAGGCGCCAGGCGCAGACGCCGATCGCGTAGGCGTCCAGCGTGGTGAGCACGCCGGAGGCGGGCGCCGGGATGACGTGCTGCTCGCGGGCGACCGGGAGCGGGGCGTCGACGTCGCCGCCCTGTGCGGCGATCATGCGGCGCCAGTGGTCCATCGCGGAGCCGTCCCGCAGCGCGTCCGCCGGGTCCTTGCCCTGCACGCCGGCCGCGGCGAGCATCTCGCGGGCGAGCGCCAGGGTCAGCTCCACGACGTCGGCCGGGCCGCCGCCCGCGAGCACCTCCACGGACTCCCGGACCTCCAGCGCGTTGCCCGCGGTGAGGCCGAGCGGGGTGGACATGTCGGTGAGCAGGGCGACGGTGTTGACCCCGGCGGTGGTGCCCAGGCCGACCATGGTGCGGGCGAGCTCGCGGGCGTCGTCCAGGTTCTTCATGAACGCGCCGGAGCCGACCTTGACGTCCAGGACGAGCGCGCCGGTGCCCTCGGCGATCTTCTTGGACATGATCGAGGAGGCGATCAGCGGGATGGCCTCGACCGTGCCGGTGACGTCGCGCAGCGCGTACAGCTTCTTGTCGGCCGGCGCGAGGCCGTCGCCCGCGGCGCAGATGACCGCGCCGGCGTCGCGCAGCACGTCCATCATCTCCTCGTTGGAGAGCAGGGCGCGCCAGCCGGGGATGGACTCCAGCTTGTCCAGGGTGCCGCCGGTGTGGCCGAGGCCGCGGCCGGACAGCTGCGGGACGGCGGCGCCGCAGGCGGCGACCAGCGGGGCGAGCGGCAGGGTGATCTTGTCGCCGACGCCGCCGGTGGAGTGCTTGTCGCTGGTGGGCAGCGGCAGCGAGGAGAAGTCCATCCGGACGCCGGAGCGGATCATGGCGTCGGTCCAGCGGCTGATCTCGCGCGGCCGCATCCCGTTCAGCAGGATCGCCATCGCCAGGGCGGACATCTGCTCGTCGGCGACCTCGCCGCGGGTGTAGGCGTCGATGACCCAGTCGATCTGAGCGTCGCTCAGCTCTCCGCGGTCGCGCTTGGTCCTGATGACGGAGATGGCGTCCATGCGTGCTCCAAGAGGGGTTTCAAAAAGCGTCAAAAGCGAAGAGTGCCGCGAGATGACCTGGTTCCGGCCCACTCGCGACACTCTACGCGCGTAACAGAAGGGGATGCTAGAGCCGCTCCGGCCCGAACGCGTCGGGCAGGACCTCGCTCATCGGCTTCACGCCCGAGGCCAGTTCGACCAGCAGCTCGGGGCCGCCGTGCTCGTACAGCAGCTGGCGGCAGCGCCCGCACGGCATCAGCAGGTCGCCGGCGCCGTCCACGCAGGTGAAGGCGACCAGACGACCGCCGCCGGAGGAGTGCAGCGCGGACACCAGCCCGCACTCGGCACACAGCCCCAGCCCGTACGAGGCGTTCTCGACGTTGCAGCCGGTGACCACCCGGCCGTCGTCCACCAGCGCGGCCGCGCCGACCGGGAACCTGCTGTACGGCGCGTACGCGTGGCCCATCGCCTCGCGCGCCGCCGTCCGCAGCAGCTCCCAGTCGATCGCGGCAGCGCCCGGGGCCGTCACTTGCCCTGGCCCTTGCGGTAGATCTGGCCGTCCGCCTTCGGCATCCGCAGCCGTTGCGAGGCCAGCGACAGCACCACCAGGGTGATCAGGTACGGCGTGGCGACGATCAGCGGGCGCTGCACCTGCTCGGTGAACGCGTACCAGCAGATCAGGCCCGCGGCCGCCGCGGTGGTGATCGCCGTCGAGACGTACTTGCGGCGGTACAGGTGCCAGAGCGCGAGCAGGACCATCGCGATGCCGACGATCAGGATCAGCACGTGCACCGACTCCGGGTCGCGCAGCTGGAGGCTGTCGGTGAAGCCGAACAGGCCGGCGCCCATGGCGAGGCCGCCGGGCATCCAGTTGCCGAAGATCATCGCGGCGAGGCCGATGAAGCCCCGGCCGGCCGTCTGGCCGTCCTTGTAGAAGTGCGCGGCGACCAGCGAGAGGTAGGCACCGCCGAGGCCCGCGAACGCGCCGGAGGCGACGACCGCGAGGTACTTGTACTTGTAGACGTTGACGCCCAGCGACTCGGCGGCGGTGGGGTTCTCACCGCAGGAGCGCAGCCGCAGGCCGAACACCGTGCGCCAGAGCGCGAAGTAGCTGACCACGATCAGTACGGCGGCGAGCACCACGACCACCGAGAGCTTGGTGACCATGCCGCCGAGCACCCCGGCGAGGTCCGAGACGAAGAACCAGTGGTGGCTCTCGATGTCCTTCAGCCCGGAGGACAGGCCCGGGATGGTGATGTACGGCAGCGGGTCCGCCGGCGGGGACTGGTTCTGGCCGGCGCCGGCCGAGACGTAGTCCTTGTAGTAGATCCGGTTGACGTACGCGCAGATGCCGGGGATCAGCAGGTTGATGCCGACGCCGGAGACGATGTGGTCGACGCCGAAGGTGACGGTGACGACCGCGTGCAGCAGGCCGCCGAGCGCGCCGCCGGCCATGCCGGCCAGCAGGCCGACCCACGGGTTGACCAGGTAGCCCGCCCAGGCACCGCAGAAGGTGCCGGCGACCATCATGCCTTCGAGGCCGATGTTGACCACACCGGCCCGCTCGGACCAGAGACCGCCGAGACCGGCCATGCCGATCGGCACGGCGGCGCCCAGCGCGGCGGTGACCTGCCCGGAGGAGGTCAGCGAGTGGTTGCCGGTGGCCATGCCCACGGCGGAGAACAGGACCAGGGCGCCCGCGATCAGGAGCAGGACGACCGGCCAGGACAGCTTGCGCTTCCTCGCGGGCGCGCCCGGCGCCTTCGGACGAGCGGCGGTGGCGGTACTCATGCCCGCACCTCGCTTCGCTCGGCGCGTGCTTCGCACCACACGCAGTGCCTGATGGCTCGCTCGCTACGCTCGCTCACGAGGCCACCTCCTTCTTCTCAGTGGCCGCGAGCTGGGCGGCGAGCTGGGCGCCGACCTTCTGCTGCTGGCGCTTCAGGCCGTAGCGGCGCACCAGCTCGTACGCGACGACGACGCAGATGACGATGGTGCCCTTCATGACGTCGACGATCTCGAACGGGAACTCGCCGTTCAGCGGCAGCGGGAGCACCGAGCCGGAGGCGTCCAGGAAGGCGAACAGCAGTGCCGCGAAGGCGATGCCGATCGGGCTGTTCCGGCCGAGCAGGGCGATCGAGATGCCCAGGAAGCCCAGGTTCTGCTGGAAGGTCTGGCCGAAGTAGTACGAGTTCTGCAGCAGTTCGGGCAGACCGATCAGACCGGCGATCGCGCCGGAGACGATCATCGAGATGACGACCATCTTCTTGACGTTCACGCCGGACGCGGTCGCGGCGGACTCCGAGCGGCCGGTGGCGCGCAGGTCGAAGCCGAAGCGGGTGCGGGTCAGCACGAACTGGAAGACCACGCCGACCAGGACGGCGATGACCAGGAAGCCCCAGAGCTTGCCGCCGTTCGTCTCGATCGAGAAGAAGTGGCTGGACTCCGAGATCTTCTCGGTCTGGATCGAGTTGCTGGTGCCGCTCACCTTGGGCGCGAAGATGCCCGGGACGAGCAGCACGCCGACGATCGCGGTGGCGATCGCGTTCAGCATGATGGTCGAGATGACCTCGCTGACGCCGCGGTAGACCTTCAGCAGACCGGCGATGCTCGCGTACAGGCCACCGACCAGCATGGCGGTGATCAGGAGCAGCGGGATCTGGATGAAGGCCGGCAGGTCGAGCTGGGTGCCGACGAAGGCCGCGAACAGCGCCGCGACCTTGTACTGGCCCTCGACGCCGATGTTGAACAGGTTCATCCGGAACCCGAACGCGGCGGCCGCGGCGGCCAGGTAGTAGGTGGTGGTCCGGTTGAGGATGTTCACCTGGCCGTCCGACTTGGTGGCGTACGTGATCATCACGTTCCACGCGTCGAACGGGTTCTTGCCCGAGGTCGCCAGCAGCACCGAGCAGATCGCGACGGAGAGCACGATCGCGAGCACCGGCGCCGCCAGGGCGAGCACGATCCGCTCACCGCTGAACCGCTGCGCCAGGCCGGGCTTCGCGGCGGCGGGGTTGGGACTGGTCATGGGTTACTCCCCCGCCTGCGGGTCGTCGGCGGTGTCGGTGTGCGAGTGCTCGCCCTCGGCCTCGGTGCCCTCGGCGGCGGCGGCCTGCGCCTCGGCGACGGCCTCCGGCTCGGACTCCAGGTGGCCGCTGGCGGCACCGGTCATCGCGGTGCCGAGGTCCTCGGCGGTGACGGTGGCCGGGTCGGCGTCGGCGACCAGGCGGCCGCGGTAGATCACCCGGATGGTGTCGGACAGGCCGATCAGCTCGTCCAGGTCCGCGGAGATCAGCAGGACGGCCAGGCCGTCCCGCTGGGCGGCCCGGATGTGCTCCCAGATCTGCGCCTGCGCGCCGACGTCCACACCGCGGGTGGGGTGGGCGGCGATCAGCAGCTTGGGCTGGTGGCTCATCTCGCGGCCGATGATCAGCTTCTGCTGGTTGCCGCCGGAGAGCGAGGCCGCGGTGACCTCGATGCCGGGAGTGCGGACGTCGTACTCCTCGACGATCCGCTGGGTGTCCACCCGGGCGGCGGCCGGGTCGAGCAGCACGCCCTTGGAGTTGGGCGCCTCGGTGACGTGCCCGAGCATGCGGTTCTCCCAGAGCGGAGCCTCCAGCAGCAGGCCGTGCCGGTGGCGGTCCTCGGGGATGTAGCCGATGCCGGCCTCACGGCGGGCCCGGGTCTGGACGCCGGAGAGGTCCTTGCCGTCCAGGGTGACGGTGCCGGCGTTCAGCGGCAGCATGCCCATGACGGCCTCGACCAGCTCGGCCTGGCCGTTGCCCTCGACACCGGCGATGCCGAGGATCTCGCCCCTGTGGATGCGCAGCGAGACGTCGTCCAGGACGACGCGCTCGACGCCCTCGGCGTCGGTCTTGGCGATCCGCAGGCCGTCGACGTCGAGCATCACGCGGTCGGTGACGGTCGACTCGCGGCTCTCCGGGGAGGGCAGCTCGGCGCCGACCATCAGCTCGGCGAGCTGGCGGGCGGTGACGGCCTTCGGGTCGGCGTCGCCGACCGTGGTGCCGCGCCGGATGACGCTGATCGCGTCGGCCACCGCGAGCACCTCGTGCAGCTTGTGCGAGATGAAGATGACGGTGACGCCCTCGGACTTGAGCTCGCGCAGGTTGTCGAACAGCGCGTCGACCTCCTGCGGCACGAGCACGGCCGTGGGCTCGTCGAGGATCAGGATCTTGGCACCGCGGTACAGCACCTTGAGGATCTCGACGCGCTGGCGGTCGGCGACGCCGAGGTCCTCGACCAGGGCGTCCGGGCGCACGCCCAGGCCGTACTGGTCGGAGATCTCCTTGATCTTGGCCTTGGCCCTGGCGCCGATGCCGTGGATCTTCTCGCCGCCGAGGACGACGTTCTCCCACACCGTGAGGTTGTCGGCGAGCATGAAGTGCTGGTGCACCATGCCGATGCCGCGGGAGATGGCGTCGCCGGGGGTGTTGAACTCGCACAGTTCGCCGTTGATCGCGATGGTGCCCTCGTCCGGCTTCTGCATGCCGTAGAGGATCTTCATCAGCGTCGACTTGCCGGCGCCGTTCTCACCCATCAGGGCGTGCACGGTGCCGGTGCGGACGGTGAGGTTGATGTCGTGGTTGGCCACGACACCCGGGAAGCGCTTGGTGATGCCGCGCAGTTCGACGGCCAGTGTCGCCGTCCCCGCGCTGGGGGTGCCGTCCTTGCGCAGGGGGACGGGGTCGGATGCGGTGATGGCGATCTCCTGGTGGTCTGGAGGCGCGTCGTTGCGCTCGGAGGGCCAAGGGGGAACGTGGAAGACGGAACGGGGCCCGGGGGTACGCGTTGAGCGCACCCTGCCGGGCCCCTCCCGTGAACTGTGTGGATGCATCGCGCTGCCGGGCAGGCGGCAGGCGCTGCGGCGTCCGGGACGCGCGGTGCTTACTTGACCGGCGCGGTCGGAATGGTGGTGGCGCCGGACTTGATCGCGTCGGCGGCGGCCTTCAGCTTGTCCTGGATGTCGTCGATCTTGCCGCCGGTGGTGGCGAGCGAGACACCCTCGGCCTTCAGGTCGAACAGCTTGACGCCGGTCGGGCTCTGGCCCTGCTTGACCGACTGGACGTACGAGAACACCGCGGTGTCGACGTTCTTGACCATCGAGGTCAGGATGCTGTTCTTGTACTTCGCCAGGGCCGGCTGGCTGGCCTGGTCGGAGTCGACGCCGATGGCCAGCGCGCCCGACTTGTTGGCGACGGCCTCGATGGCGCCGTTGCCGGAGGAGCCGGCGGCGGTGTAGATGACGTCCGCGCCCTTGTCGAGCTGGCCCTGGGCGGCCTCCTTGCCCTTGTCGGGCGAGGCGAAGCCGGTGAAGTCCGGCGGGGTGGTCAGGTACGTGGTCTCGACCGTGATGTTCGGGTCGACGGACTTCACGCCCGCGGTGTAGCCGGCCTCGAACTTCTTGATCAGCTCGGACTGCACACCGCCGATGAAGCCGACGTGCTTGGCCCTCGACTTGTTCGCGGCGGCGACGCCGGCCAGGTACGAGCCCTCCTGCTCGGCGAAGAGCAGCGAGGTGACGTTGGCCGGCTGGTCCTTGTCGTTCGAGTCGATGATCGCGAACTTGACGCCCGGGTTGTCCTTGGCGACCTTGTTGACCGCCTGCTGGTAGACGAAGCCGACCGCGACGATGGTCTTGTAGCCACCGTCGATCAGGTTCTTGAGGCGGGTCTCCTTGTCGGCCTCGGCCTCGCCCTGCTTGGCCTCGGCCTCGGTCACGGAGACGCCCAGCTCGGACTTGGCCTTGTCGAGACCACGGGCGGCGGAGTCGTTGAACGACTGGTCGCCGCGGCCGCCGATGTCGTAGGCCATGCCGACCTTGATCGAGCCGTCGCCCGAGCCGGAAGAGGAGGAGGTGTCGGTGCTCTTTGCGCCGCAAGCGGCGAGCGAGGCCATGCCCAGGGAACCCGAGAGCACAACCGCGGCGAGCTTCATTGAACGGCGCAAGGGGATATCTCCTTCTACACGCAACCGTTTGGCGTGGTCGGACGCCACCGTAACGCGCGTAGAACACGGTTGTGTTACGGGGTGCCGGAGCATTCGGGTTGTTATCAAACCGTGGTCTGATGCTCGCCCCGAGGCTCTATCCCCTGCGCGGACGGTGATCCGAGGTCGGTCCGGCCAGTCTACGGAACGGTTCCGGAACCTCCGGATCCACTGTTCCGCCCGTGTCGGCCGCACCGCCCCGGGTCCGTCGCCGGCTGTCGCCGCGCCGTCAGCTGCCGTCCGCCTCCAGGGCCAGCGCCGAGAACAGCTCCACGCCGATGCCGATCGACCGTTCGTCCACGTCGAAGCGGCCCTGGTGCAGGTCGCGGACGGTGGCGTCACCGGGGGCGCGGACGCCCAGCCGGGCCAGGGCGCCCGGGGCGTGCTCCAGGTACCAGGAGAAGTCCTCGCCGCCCAGGCTCTGCTCGGTGCCCTCCACGACCACGGCGCCGTCCCGGCCGAAACGGTCGTTCATCGCCTCGTCCAACCGGGCGACCGAGACCGCCTCGTTGACCACCGGCGGCACCCCGCGGTGGTAGTCCAGCGTCCACTTGGCCCGGTAGGTCTCGGCCAGCTTGGCGATCAGCTCGTGCAGCAGGTCCGGCGCCTCGCGCCAGCCGTCCAGCTCCAGGCAGCGGACGGTGCCCTCCAGTTCGGCGTGCTGCGGGATGACGTTGGCCGCGGAGCCGGAGGCGACCCGCCCCCAGACCAGGCTGACGCCCCAGCGCGGGTCCATCCGGCGGGCCAGCGCACCCGGGAGGTCGGCGGCCATCCGGGCGACGGCGGTGACCAGATCGGTGGTCAGGTGCGGACGGGCGGTGTGCCCGCCGGGGCCGTCCAGGTGGAGCACCAGGCGGTCGCAGGCCGAGGTGATCGCCCCGACCCGCAGGGCGATCCGGCCGACCTCCACCTTCGGGTCGCAGTGCACCGCGAAGATCCGCCCGACGCCCGCCATCCCGCCGGCCTTGATCACGTCCAGCGCGCCGCCCGGCATGACCTCCTCGGCGGGCTGGAACACCAGCCGGACGGGGCGGCGCAGTTCGCCGGTGCGGGCGGCCTCCGCCAGCACCAGGCCGGTGCCGAGCACCACCGAGGTGTGCACGTCGTGGCCGCAGGCGTGGGCCCGGCCGGGGACGGAGGAGCGGTACGGCACGTCGGTCTTGGCGTCGTCGATCGGCAGCGCGTCGATGTCGGCGCGGAAGGCCAGGAACTCCGTACCCGGGGCGGTGCCGGGCGGGACGATGTCGACGAGCATGCCGGTGCCGCCGGGCAGCACCCGGGGTTCGAGGCCGGCCGCCACCAGCCGGTCGCGCAGCAGCCCGGTGGTTCGGAACTCCTGGCGGCCCAGCTCCGGGTGCCGGTGCAGATCACGACGGAAGGCGATCAGCTCGGGCTCCAGCGCCCGTACCCGGTCGCGCAGATCGGCGGCGGGGCGTGCGGCGGCGAGAGTGGTGCCCGACTGAGCGGGCTCAGGACGGTTCATCTCGCCAATCGTAGGCCTGTTGGGGGGATTTGGCCTGACTTCCGGAAAATTAGTCTCCGGATGGGTGCATACCGGCCTGACACGTGGGTATGACATCTTGTTTCAGCCGCCTTCCCCGGGTTGCGTGCCCTGTGCAACGATCCCTCCGGCCGGCGGTCACGGCCACCACCGCCCGGCGGCACCGACGGGTTGACGACCGCTCAGCCGGAGGTCAGAAGCGCTCCACCGGGGCGTACGTCCCCCACACCCCGCGCAGCGCGTCGCACACCTCGCCGACGGTGGCCCGGGCGGCCAGCGCCTCCTTCATCGGGTACAGCACGTTCTCCGTCCCCTCGGCGGTGCGGCGCAGCGCGTCCAGCGTCCGGGTGACGGCGCCGGCCGAGCGCTCGGCCCGCAGCCGGGCCAGCCGCCGCGCCTGCCGCCGCTCGATCGCCGGGTCCACCCGCAGCGGCTGGTAGGGCTCCTCCGTGTCCGACCGGAAGCGGTTGACGCCGACCACGGTCCGCTCCCCGGAGTCGGTCTCCTGCTGGAGCCGGTAGGCGGTGCGCTCGATCTCGCCCTTCTGGAAGCCGCGTTCGATCGCGGCCACCGCGCCGCCCTGCTCCTCGATCCGGTCCATCAGCGCCCGCGCGGCGTCCTCCAGCTCGTCGGTGAGCGACTCGACGGCGTAGGAGCCGGCGAACGGGTCCACGGTGGCGGTCACGTCGGTCTCGTACGCGAGCACCTGCTGGGTGCGCAGGGCGAGCCGGGCGGCCTTCTCGGTGGGCAGCGCGATCGCCTCGTCGAATCCGTTGGTGTGCAGCGACTGGGTGCCGCCGAGCACCGCGGCGAGCGCCTGGACGGTGACCCGGGCCAGGTTGACCTCGGGCTGCTGGGCGGTGAGCTGCACTCCCGCGGTCTGGGTGTGGAAGCGCAGCATCTGCGAGCGCGGGTCCCGGGCACCGAATCCGTCCCGCATGATTCCGGCCCAGATCCTCCGGGCCGCCCGGAACTTGGCCACTTCCTCCAGAAGGGTCGTCCGGGCCACGAAGAAGAAGGAGAGCCGGGGCGCGAAGTCGTCCACGGCCATCCCGGCGGCGAGCGCGGTACGGACGTAGGCGATGCCGTTGGCCAGGGTGAAGGCGACCTCCTGCGCGGGATCGGCGCCGGCCTCGGCCATGTGGTAGCCGGAGATGGAGATGGTGTTCCAGCGCGGGATCTCGGCCCGGCAGTACCGGAAGACGTCGGCGACCAGCCGCAGCGAGGGCTGCGGCGGGAAGATGTAGGTGCCGCGGGCGATGTACTCCTTCAGCACGTCGTTCTGGACCGTGCCGGTGAGCGCCGCCGGCGCCACCCCCTGGGCCTCGGCGACCAGCCGGTAGAGGAGCAGGAGCAGGGCGGCGGGCGCGTTGATGGTCATCGAGGTGGACACCCCGCCGAGCGGGATGCCGTCGAACAGCACCGCCATGTCGTCCACGCTGTCCACGGCGACGCCCACCCTGCCGACCTCCCCGGCGGCGAGCGGCGCGTCCGAGTCGTAGCCCATCTGGGTGGGCAGGTCGAAGGCGACCGAGAGGCCGGTGCCGCCGCCCGCGATCAGCTGCCGGTAGCGGGCGTTGGACTCGGCGGCGGTACCGAAGCCCGCGTACTGGCGCATCGTCCAGGGGCGGCCGGTGTACATCGTCGGATAGACGCCCCGGGTGAACGGGTACTCCCCCGGCCGGCCCAGCCGGGCGCCGGCGTCCCAGCCGGCCAGGGACTCGGGGCCGTACAGCGGTTCGATCCCGAAGCCCGACTCGGCGCGGCGCGGCTCGGCTGCCATGGGTGCCTCCTGCGGAACTGGGAGGGGGGTCCTCGCGATGTCTCGCAATGTAGGGCCTGACCGGCCCGCCGGGGCGGCGACGCGGTTGAGATGATCGGGTGAACGACCGATGAGCCCCAGGGAGTGGCAATGACCGAGCAGAAGGTGGCCGTGGTCACCGGTGCCAGCAGCGGGATCGGCGCGGCGACCGCCCGCCGGCTGGCCGCCGAGGGTTTCGACGTGGTGCTGACCGCCCGCCGGACCGACCGCGTCGAGGCGCTGGCCAAGGAGATCGCCGACGGGGGCGGCTCCGCCCGGGCGGTCACCCTGGACGTCACCGACCGGGCCGCGGTGGACGCCTTCGCGGCCGCGATCGGCCGGGTGGACGTCCTGGTGAACAACGCCGGCGGCGCGATCGGCGCCGAGACCGTCGAGCACGGCGACCCGGCCGACTGGCGGGCCATGTACGAGGTGAACGTGCTCGGCGTGCTGCACGTGACCCAGGCCCTGCTGCCGGCCCTGCGGGCCACCGGCGACGGCACGGTGCTGGTGCTCTCCTCGACCGCCGCGCTGGCCGCGTACGAGGGCGGCGGCGGGTACGTCGCCGCCAAGCACGCCGCGCACACCATCGCCGCCACGCTGCGGCTGGAGCTGTGCGGGGAGCCGATCCGGGTGATCGAGATCGCGCCCGGCATGGTGAAGTCCGAGGGCTTCGCGGTCACCCGCTTCCGCGGCGACGAGGAGAAGGCCGCCGCGGTGTACGCGGGCGTGGCCGAACCGCTCACCTCGGAGGACGTCGCGGACACCGTGGCGTGGGCGGTCACCCGCCCCTCGCACGTGAACATCGACCTGCTGGTGGTCCGCCCCCGGGCCCAGGCCGCCAACCACAAGGTCCACCGCGGCTGAGCCGGGGCCCGTCCCGAGGGGCCGGCGGACGACGGCGGGGAGGGCGCTGACGTGCAGGTGTCAACGTCACAACTTGATAGCTCGTCCGGATGAATTCGGCGCGCGCCCTCCCCAACTGATGATGGCTCAACTACCTTTGAGGCGCAGCCCGACCGGTGCCCGCGCGCCCCTCGGCAGCCCCTCTTCCACCCGCTCACCACCCCCCCTTCACCGGCACCTTCCCGCCCTCACGAGGAGGACCCGCTGGCCAGCGACATCCCGTCACAGCGGCTCGACGTCAGAACAGAGCCGACCCTCCTCGGGTTGCACCGCTTCAACGAAGCCGACGCCGGCGCTGCCGAGGAGGCCCTGCTGGCCTGCTGCGGCAGCCACCGCTGGGCCCTTCGCCTCACCGCGCACCGGCCCTACCCCGACATCGAGTCCCTGCTGGCCGCCGCCAGCGAGGCCTCCTACGACCTCCGCCCGACCGACCTCGCCGAGGCGCTGGCGGACGAGAGCTGGATGCCGCAGCCGCTCCTCGGCATGCGGGCCCCCGGAAGCCAGGCCGCCCACACCGCGCTGCGGGCGGCGCACGCCGCGTACGAGGCCCGGTTCGGGCACGTCTTCGTGGTCTGCCTGGAGCGGGTCGTCCCGGAGGAGATGCTCGACACCGTGCTCTCCTCCATCCGCACCCGGCTCGCCAACGACCCGGACGAGGAGCGGCTGATCGCGTCCGACGAACTCCGCCGGATCGCCCTCACCCGACTGGAGCACCTGGTCGCCACCCCTACGGAGGCCGCGGCGCGCTGACCCCGCAGCACACACCCCGACCGCACCCGTACGGGTGACTCCACCCGCGAACCCACCCGGACGGGTGAATCCGGAGCACCACCGGAGCCGAACCGCCCCGAGCCCGGACCGCCGCGCCCCGCACCCTCCGGTGCGGGGCGTGAGTGCGCCGTCACCCGCCGTGGCGAAGGCCGGTCCGGTTCCCGCCCCGCTAGGCCAGAAGTGCCTGATTGATCACACCTGGGGCCCCCGGAGGCGGTTCCCGAGAAGGCGTCGATAGGATGCTGGCGGCCGGTGGACCGTACCCGGCCGGGCTGACCGACACCGAAGCCGGCCGAGCCCCCAATCGCTTCCGGAGGGTTTTTCCGTGCCGGCTGGAACGCTGTACCGCGGCCGGGAAGGCATGTGGAGCTGGGTGGCTCATCGAGTCACCGGCGTCCTCATCTTCTTCTTCCTGTTCGCCCACGTCCTGGACACCGCCCTCGTGCGAGTGTCGCCGGAGTCCTACGACACCGTCATCCAGACGTACAAGACTCCGCTCGTGAACCTGATGGAGTACGGCCTGGTGGCCGCCATCCTGTTCCACGCTCTCAACGGCCTGCGCGTCGTCGCAGTGGACTTCTGGTCCAAGGGCCCGAAGTACCAGAAGCAGATGCTCTGGACCGTCGTCGGCGTCTGGGTCGTCCTGATGGCCGGTTCCTTCTACGGGATCCTCCAGCACACGCTGATCTCCTGGTTCGGGAAGTGAGCCGAGACATGTCCACGGAAATCTCCGACGCCATCGTCGTCCCCTCGAAGCAGGCGCACACCGGCAAGGGACTGGGCACCGGCAACCCGGCCGACGCGTTCGTCATCGAGCCTCCGCGCCAGCGGACCAAGAAGACCCCGCGTCGCACCCGCACCAACTTCGAGATGCTGGCCTGGCTCTTCATGCGCCTGTCCGGCATCGTCCTGGTCGTGCTGATCCTCGGCCACCTGCTGATCATGCTGGTGCTCGACGGCGGCGTCTCCAAGATCGGCTTCGCCTTCGTGGCCGGCCGCTGGGCCTCGCCGTTCTGGCAGGGCTGGGACCTGCTGATGCTCTGGCTCGCCATGCTGCACGGCGCCAACGGCATGCGTCAGGTCATCAACGACTACGCCGAGAAGGACTCGACCCGGCTCTGGCTCAAGGGGCTCATGGGTACCGCCACGGTCTTCACCGTGCTGCTGGGCACCCTGGTGATCTTCACCTTCGACCCCAACATCTGAGCCGCGAGCACCATCGACCATCGGCAGAGGCCAGAGGCGAGTTAACCCCCCATGCAGATTCACCAGTACGACACCGTCATCGTCGGCGCCGGCGGCGCCGGCATGCGCGCGGCCATCGAGTCGACGCAGCGCAGCCGCACCGCCGTCCTGACCAAGCTCTACCCGACCCGGTCCCACACCGGCGCGGCCCAGGGCGGCATGTGCGCCGCCCTGGCCAACGTCGAGGAGGACAACTGGGAGTGGCACACCTTCGACACGGTCAAGGGCGGTGACTACCTGGTCGACCAGGACGCCGCCGAGATCATGTGCAAGGAGGCCATCGACGCCGTCCTCGACCTGGAGAAGATGGGTCTGCCCTTCTCCCGCACCGAGCAGGGCCGGATCGACCAGCGCCGCTTCGGCGGTCACTCCCGCAACCACGGCGAGGCCCCGGTCCGCCGCTCGTGCTACGCGGCCGACCGCACCGGCCACATGATCCTCCAGACGCTGTTCCAGAACTGCGTCAAGCACGGCGTCGAGTTCTTCAACGAGTACTACGTCCTCGACCTGCTGATCAACGAGGGCAAGACGGCCGGCGTCGTCGCGTACGAGCTGGCCACCGGCGAGATCCACGTCTTCCAGGCCAAGTCGGTCGTGTTCGCCTCCGGCGGCACCGGCAAGTTCTTCAAGGTCTCCTCCAACGCCCACACCCTCACCGGTGACGGCCAGGCCCTGGTCTACCGCCGCGGCCTGCCGCTGGAGGACATGGAGTTCTTCCAGTTCCACCCGACGGGCATCTGGCGCATGGGCATCCTGCTCACCGAGGGCGCCCGCGGCGAGGGCGGCATCCTGCGCAACAAGGACGGCGAGCGCTTCATGGAGCGCTACGCCCCCGTCATGAAGGACCTCGCGTCCCGTGACGTCTGCTCCCGCGCGATCTACACCGAGATCCGCGAGGGTCGCGGCTGCGGTCCGGACGGCGACCACGTCTACCTGGACCTGACCCACCTGCCGCCGGAGCAGCTGGACGCCAAGCTGCCGGACATCACCGAGTTCGCGCGCACCTACCTCGGCATCGAGCCCTACACGGACCCGATCCCGATCCAGCCCACCGCGCACTACGCCATGGGCGGCATCCCGACCAACGTCGAGGGTGAGGTCCTGCGCAACAACACCGACGTCGTCCCGGGCCTGTACGCGGCCGGCGAGGTCGCCTGCGTGTCCGTGCACGGCGCCAACCGCCTGGGCACCAACTCGCTGCTGGACATCAACGTGTTCGGCAAGCGCGCGGGCATCGCCGCCGCCGACTACGCCAACGCGAACGAGTTCGTCGAGCTGCCCGAGAACCCGGCCGAGAAGGTCCAGGCCCTGGTCGACGGCCTGCGCGAGGGCACCGGCACCGAGTCCGTGGCGCAGATCCGCAAGGAGCTGCAGGAGACCATGGACACCAACGCCATGGTGTACCGCACCGGCGCCACCCTGAAGCAGGCGGTCGAGGACATCGCCGCGCTGAAGGAGCGCTACAAGAACGTCTCCATCCAGGACAAGGGCTTCCGGTACAACACGGACCTGCTGGAGGCCGTCGAGCTGGGCAACCTGCTCGACCTGGCCGAGGTGCTGGCCGTCTCCGCGCTGGCCCGCGAGGAGTCCCGCGGCGGCCACTACCGCGAGGACTTCCCGACCCGTGACGACGTGAAGTTCATGCAGCACACCATGGCGTACCAGGAGGTTGCCGCCGACGGCACCACCTCCATCCGCCTCGACTACAAGCCGGTCGTCACGACCCGCTACCAGCCGATGGAGCGTAAGTACTGATGAGCACTCCGACCGTGGAGAAGCACTCGGCCGCTCTGGACGCGGCTGAGGCGGGCGGCGTCCAGCTGATCACCGTCACCTTCCGGATCCGCCGGTTCAACCCGGAGGAGCACCCGGACCCGGTGTGGGTCGACTACCAGCTGACCCTGGACCCGAAGGAGCGCGTCCTGGACGCGCTCAACAAGATCAAGTGGGAGCAGGACGGCACCCTCACCTACCGCCGTTCCTGCGCGCACGGCATCTGCGGCTCCGACGCCATGCGGATCAACGGCCGCAACCGGCTGGCGTGCAAGACCCTGATCAAGGACGTCAACCCGGAGAAGCCGATCACGATCGAGGCCATCAAGGGCCTGACGGTCCTCAAGGACCTGGTCGTGGACATGGACCCGTTCTTCCAGGCGTACAAGGACGTCATGCCGTTCCTCATCACCAAGGGGAACGAGCCGACCCGTGAGCGCCTCCAGTCCGCCGAGGACCGCGAGCGCTTCGACGACACCACCAAGTGCATCCTGTGCGCCGCGTGCACGTCGTCCTGCCCGGTGTTCTGGAACGACGGCCAGTACTTCGGCCCGGCCGCCATCGTCAACGCGCACCGCTTCATCTTCGACTCGCGCGACGAGGGCGCCGAGCAGCGCCTGGAGATCCTCAACGACCGTGAGGGCGTGTGGCGCTGCCGCACCACCTTCAACTGCTCCGAGGCCTGCCCGCGCGGCATCGAGGTCACCAAGGCGATCCAGGAAGTGAAGCGGGCCCTGGTCACCCGCCGCTTCTGATCCCCGCCTGACAACCCGGAGGCCCCCGTCCCGATCCACCGATCGGGCCGGGGGCCTCCGCGTTCTCCTGGCGCGGCGCGCCTCTCCTAGCGCAGGGCGCCGAGGTCCTTCGGCGCGGACCAGCCGCTGAAGGTCACCAGGTGCCGGTCGGGGGTCACGGCCCACAGGTCCGGCTTGCCGTCCCCGTCACCGTCGCCCGCGCTGTCGAGCGTCGGGTAGGCGGCGGTGGTGAAGCCGGTGGCGACCACGTTCGCCGAGGGGTCGGCGAGGGCGGAGAAGTCGAGCAGGGAGTTGGCCTTCCTGGTCACCGGGTAGGCGTGCAGGTTACCGGTGGCCCGCTCGCGCGCCCACACGGTGAGGTTGCCGGAGGCGTCCGCGCCGGGGGCGATCAGGTCGTAGCCGCTCCAGTCGCCGGTGGTGGCGACGGGCTGGGCGTACGCGTAGTCACGGGACTGGTCGTAGTAGGCGTAGAGCTTGCCGTGCTCCACCGCGAGAAGCGTCGGGAGGGACGGCGAGGCCGCGCCGAAGCGGCCGCCGACCGCGACGAGCTGGTCTGCGGCGGACCAGTCCGCGGCGTAGTCCTCGGGGCAGGCGCCCTGCTCGTCGGCGGCGTCGATGCAGTCGGACGGCTTCCACGCGAGGGTGGGCAGCCGGTCGCTGAAGTCGCCCTTGCTCCAGTTGGCGTAGACGTACAGGACCTGGGCGTTGTCCTTGGGCCGCACGACCAGGTCGTCGCCGGGCCCGTGGATGTTGGCCCAGCCCCGGTGCAGCACCAGGTCGTCCTTCCAGCCGGCGCGCAGCGGGGCGAGCACGGCCGGGACGGTGGAGGTCGGGGTGGTGTCCTCGGCGGCGGCGCTGATGATCTGCAGGTCGCCCTGGGCGTCCGGGAGCAGGATGTCCGGGACGGCGTCGCCGTCCACGTCGCCGGGGACGGCCGGCTTCGGACGCGAGTCCCAGGGGGCGAAGAACGAGTAGCTGAACGGCTGGCTGACGTTGCCCGCGTCGTCCATGGCCTGGACGGTCAGGATGTTGGCGCCCCAGTCCTTGGGCTTGAGGGTCAGCTGGGCGGTGCCGTCGGCGCCCGCCTTGACGGTGTGTCCGGAGGCACAGTCCCAGCCGACGCCCAGCGAGCCGTTCAGCACGTACCGGTAGCAGGCCACCCCGGAGGCCTGGCCGCCGGCCGGGACGGCGTCGAGGCCCTTGAGGGTGAAGACGCCGTTCTCACCCGCGTACTTGCCGGGGGTGGTGCCGGAGCCGCTCTCCGGGAAGTCGGTGGAGGAGACGGACACACCCGGGTGGGTCAGGTCGACCCGGAAGTGGCACGTCGGAGCGGGCTTGCCGCTGCCCGGGTCGTAGTCGGGCCAGGTCTGCCAGGAGTAGGAGTGGCCGTCCGCCAGGCCGCTGGTGGCCAGCTTGGCGGCGCCGCCGGTGACATCGACGGCGGTGTCGACGATCTTGTCGCGCTCCGGGGTCGAGTCGTCCCAGACCTTGAAGCGCACCTGCGGCGAGGTGGCCGAGACGCTCAGCACCGGGTTCGCGACCTCCAGCCAGCCGGGGGCGGTGGTGTCGTCGCAGGCGTCGGTGCGGACGCCCGTGGCGGCGAAGCCCGGTGCGGGCAGCGCCTTCGGGCCGGTGACCGCGTTCCCCGGTACGGCGGCGGCGCCCGGCGCCGCGAGCAGGCCGGCGGCGAGCGCCGCCGCGGTGGCCCCACCGATGCGGCGGGCGTGTCGAAGTGTCATGGAGGTTCCCCACCCCTTGTGTCCACCGGACCGGTTCCGTGTGGAGGCGGTGAGGATCTTGCCAGTGGGGACTGACAGCGGCAATGGGAATTCAGTCGGTGGCCGGGGTGCGGCGGGTGGCGCGGAGGCCGCGGAGGCCGATGGTGCCGACGGCGATGCCGAGGGCGAAGGAGGTGACGGCGAGGAGGAGGTGGACCCAGAAGAAGGCGGTGGGCTGGGAGTGGTCGCCGTTGGTGAAGGCCTGGCCGCCGGAGTCCTTCCAGAGGTTCTTGACGAAGGTCGTCCAGATGACGATCGACCAGACCCCGAAGGCGGTCAGGAACCAGGAGGTGCGGCGGCTGAGCTTCATGGGGGTTCCTCGGCGTGTGAAGGCGGTGTGCGTCCCCAGTATGCGCGGCCGCCGATCGGCGTACGGCGGGCCCCTCCTGCGGAGTGGACGGGCCCCCGGGGGGAGGGCGCGGGGAGCCCCGAGTGGGTACGGTCTGCTGGTGCCCACTCCCCGTCACACGTTCGCGCGCCTGTGCGGCGCGCTCACCGCGGCCCTACCGGTACTGCTCGCCGCCCCGGCGGGCGCGGCCCCGCAGCAGCCGCCCCCGTCGGTCGCGATCGGCGGCGAGCGGCTCGGGCTCCCCGGGGTGCAGGTCGCCCCGCTGGCAGGTGCCCCGCCACTGCCCACCGACCTCACCGGCCAGTCCTGGATAGTCTCCGACGCGGCGTCGGGAGAGGTGCTGGCGGCCAGCAATCCGCATCTGCGGCTGCCCCCGGCGAGCACCCTGAAGATCCTCTTCGCGGACACCGTGCTGCCCAAGTTCGACCGCGACGCGGTGCACCGGGTGGCCGACGAGGAGATCCAGGGGATCGGTCCCGGCAGCAGCCTGGTCGGCATCAAGGAGAACCTGGACTACCGGGTCGAGGACCTGTGGCGCGGGGTGTTCCTGAGCTCCGGCAACGACGCGGTGCACGTCCTGGCGCACATGAACGGCGGCGTCCAGCGGACCGTCGCCGAGATGCAGGCGCGCGCCGACGCGCTCCAGGCGCGGGACACCAGGGTGGTCTCCCCCGACGGCTACGACATGGACGGCCAGGTCTCCTCGGCCTACGACCTGTCGCTGTTCGCCCGGGCCGGCCTGCGCAACGCGGACTTCCGGATGTACTGCGCCACCCGGGACGCGATGTTCCCGGGCGCCGTCGACCGGAACACCGGCCAGCGCGGCAGCTTCGGGATCGCCAACACCGACCGGCTGCTGGGCAAGTACCCGGGCCTGATCGGGGTGAAGAACGGCACCACCACCAACGCCGGCTCGACCTTCGTCGGCGCCGCCGAGCGCGACGGCCGCACCCTGCTGGTGACGGTGATGCACCCGGCCGGCTACCAGAAGGTGTACGACGAGACGGCCGCCCTGCTGGACTGGGGCTTCGCCGCGGCCGGCAAGGTGCAGCCGGTCGGCAGGCTGGTCGACGAGCTCCCGCCCGGCGGCGCCGAGCCGACCGGCCAGGCCGGCGGCACCGACGGCACGCCCGCGCCGCCTCCGCACCCCTCGGCCGCCGCCACCCCGGCCACCCCGGCCGCGGCTGGGGCCGCGGCGGCCGGGGACGGCGGGTTCGGGCTCGGCGGCTGGTCGTCCGTGGCGCCGGCCGTGGTGCTGGCCGGCGCCGCGGCCGGGTACGGCGCGGTGGTGCTGCGGCGGCGCCGCTCCGCCCGCTGACCCGCCGGGCGTCGGCGGGGCCCGGCCTCAGTCCGAGGGCCGGGCCCCGCCCTTCTCCCCCGCCGTCTCCTCCTGCGCGGCCCGGGCGCCCCGCTCCGCCTCCTCCCGCTCGGCCGCCGCCTCCGCCTCGTCGGCCGCCTCCAGCAGCGTCCGTCCGTGCGCCCTGGTCCGTTCCCGGGCGGCCACCGGGTCGGCCGTCGCCGTCCAGGCCACGCAGTACATCAGCAGCCGGGAGACGAAGTTGATCCACAGCAGCAGCGCCACCGGTGTCGCGAACGCCCCGTACAGGCTCCGTCCGGCGACCGAGCCCAGGTAGGAGGCGAGCAGGAGCTTCAGCAGCTCGAAGCCGACCGAGCCGATCAGCGCGCCCTGCACGAGGTCCCGGCGGCGCTGGTCGGTGATCCCGGGGAAGGGCGCCAGCAGGTAGGCGAAGAGCAGCATGTCGCACGCTATGGCGATCAGCACGCCCACCGCCGTCAGCAGGTAACCGCTGCCCAGGCCGGCCGCGTCGGCGATCCGGCCGGCCAGCGTGGTCCCGACGGCGGAGACGCCCAGCGAGAACAGCGACACCAGGCCGAGGCCGGCCAGCACCGCCACGTCCCAGGCCTTGCGCAGCACCGGGTTGCCGTCCTCCTGGGGCAGCTGCCACAGGTCGCGGATCGAGGTGCGCATGGTGTCCACCCAGCCGAGGCCGGAGACCAGCAGCAGCGCCCCGCCGACCAGTCCGACGGTGCCCGCGTTGGCCACCAGGGCGGGCAGGTCGATCGCGTCCGAGATCCCCGGCAGCTGGTCGGAGATGTGCCCCTGCAACTCGTGCACCCGGCTGTCGCTCAGCGCCGCGGCGGCGATCGCCAGGCCCACCGTGAGCAGGGGGAAGAGGGCGAGGAAGCCGAAGAACGTGACGGCGCCGGCCAGCCGGTTGCCCCGGGCGGCGGAGAGGTACTCGTACACCCGGTACGGGCGGCTGCGCAGCACCCGGGCCACGAGCGGGCCGACGACCGGCAGTCGGGTCAGGAAGTCCACCCACCGGTTATACCGGCCTGTCCCCCGAATGGGCGTCAGGCGGGCCCAGGGCGCGGCCCGTCGGTCGCCGCGGACCCGGGAGCGGCCGGCCGGACGGGCCGGCTACCGCTTGACGAGTCGGCGGGCCTTGGCGAGGGCCCGGACGGCCTGGTAGGCGCCGTAGCGGCCGTGGCTGAGCAGCTCGGTGCGCACGCCGTCCACGCCGGCCGGCGGCCGGTAGCCGGCCGGCCGCAGCCGGGCGCAGTGCCCGGCGGCCCGGCGGAAGTACTCGCGGCGGTCGCCGGGCGGGACCCGGCCGGGCCTGGAGACCACGGTGTTGAGGTGGTGCAGCATCCGGCCGTAGACGACCGGCCGCCAGCGGTCCAGGTCGGGGCGGCGGTCGAGGAAGGCGAAGACCAGGTCGTACTGGGCGAACACGTCGAAGTGCTTGCGGCTGGCGGTGGCCAGGATGTTGCCGCCCTCCTGGCGCTGGCGGTAGTGCACGCCGACCTGGTCGAGCAGGGTGATCCGGGCGGCGGCGAGCAGCGCCGGGTACGTCCAGGGGGTGTCCTCGTAGTAGCCGGCCGGGAAGACCAGCCGCTGCTCGGTGACGAAGCCGCGGCGGTAGGCCTTGTTCCAGACGACCTGGAGCAGGTCGAGCAGGTCGGGGCGGGCGTCGAGGTCGAAGACGTCCGGGGACGCGGCGCCGAACACGTGCGCGGAGGCGGCCCGGGTGATCCGGCCGTCGGCGTAGGTGCGGGCGTAGTCGTAAACCAGGACGTCCGGTTCACCCGTGGCGGTGAGCCGCTCGTCGACGGCCTTCAGCAATCCGGGCGTCAGCGTGTCGTCGCTGTCGAGGAAGATCACGTAGTCCCCGGTGGCGACCTCCAGGCCGGCGTTGCGGGCCCGGCCGAGGCCGACGTTCTCCGGCAGGTGCAGCACCCGGATCCGGGCGTCGGCGGCGGCGGCCTCGTCCAGCATCGCGCCGCAGCGGTCCGGGGAGTGGTCGTCCACCGCGATCAGCTCGAAGTCCGGGCCGTCCTGGCCGAGCACCGATTCGAGGCACTCGGCGAGGTAGTCCTGGACCTGGTACACGGGGACGATCACGCTGAAACGGGACACGGCCCCAGCGTAGTGGCCCCCGGGCGGGCGGGGTCCCCGGAGGTAGGATCGGGGCGCACGTACGCACCGATCACAAGTGCGGCCAGGCCCCGTACGGGCTGCCACGCTCCTCCAGAGAAAGGCCTGCGTAGCCGATGGCTCCCCGCCTCTCCATCGTCGTCCCGATCTACAACGTCGAGCGCTACCTCGTCGAATGCCTCGACTCGATCGCCGCCCAGACCTTCACGGACTTCGAGTGCGTCATGGTCGACGACGGTTCGAAGGACGGCAGCGCGGCGCTCGCCGAGGCGTACGCGGCCCAGGACTCCCGGTTCCGGCTGGTCCGGCAGGTGAACAAGGGCCTCGGCGCGGCCCGCAACACCGGCATCCGGCACATCGACCCGGACTCCGAGTTCCTGTGCTTCGTGGACAGCGACGACTCGATGCCGCCGAGTGCGTACGAGCTGATGATCAACACGCTGAACGAGACCGGCTCGGACTTCTGCACCGGCAACGTGCTGCGCTTCCGCGCCGTGGGCTACTACCAGTCCGGCGGCCACCTGAAGCCGTTCAAGGAGACCAGGCTCAAGACCCACATCACCGAGATCCCGGCGCTGGTCACCGACCGCACCGCGTGGAACAAGGTGTACCGCCGCTCGTTCTTCGACGCGGCCGGCCTGCTCTACCCCGAGGGCATCCTGTACGAGGACGCCCCGGTCAGCGTGCCGCACCACTACCTGGCCAAGAGCGTGGACGTGCTCTCCGAGCCGATCTACCACTGGCGCGAGCGCGAGGTCGGCGAGATGTCGATCACCCAGATGCGCACCAACCCCAAGGGCCTGATCGACCGGGTCGCCTCGGTCGAGCTGGTCCGCGCCTGGCTGATGAAGCAGGCCGAGCCGCGCTTCGCCGAGTACCTGCGCTCCTACGACGAGAACACCCTCGTCGAGGAGATCCCGATGTTCTTCTCCTCCCTCGTGGAGGGCGACAAGGACTACCGGGACGCCTACCTCCTGCACGTCGGCCGGCTGCTCCGGGCGATCGGCGCCGACCAGGTCGCCCGGCTGCGCGCGCCGCTGCGGCTGAAGTACCACCTGACCCTGTCGGGCCGGATGGACGAGCTGGTCGAGCAGATCACGTACGAGCGCGAGAGCGGCGGCGGCGTCCAGGCCCGCGGTCTGCTGCGCCCGTACGCCGACTACCCGTTCCTGCGCGGCGGGCGCCGGAGCGTGCCGGCCGGGGTGCTCAAGCTGGACAACTCGCTGGTCATCCGCAGCCGGCTGTACAGCAGCGGCTGGGAGGGCGGCAGGCTCCGGATGACCGGGCACGCGTACCCGGAGCAGCTGGGCGCGGCCGGCAAGCACGACATGGTCCGCACCCTGGTGCTGCGCGAGACCAAGGGCCGCCGGGTCATCGCGGTGCCGATGAGGACGACGTACAGCCCCGAGGCCACCGCGAGCTGCCAGCACGACCTGTACAGCTGCGACTGGTCCGGCTTCACCGTCGCCGTCGACCCGAGGAAGCTCCGGCACCGCGGCCAGTGGAAGGACGGCAACTGGCGCGTCCTGGTGGCCGGCGCGGGCAAGGGCGGGGTCTACAAGGGCCGGATCTCGGCCGGGTGGAGCGACAGCGCCCAGTTCCTCCCGTCGCACTGGGTCGAGCCGGACGTGCGGATCGTGCCGTGGGTCCGGGACAACTTCGTCTACCTCCGGGTGGAGACGGTCAAGGCCCGGGTGACCGGCCTGGCCGCGCACGGCGACCGGCTGGAGGTCTCGGGCGCGGCCCGCTCCGGCCCGAGCTTCGCCGGGGCGCGGCTGCGGCTCACCCACACCGAGTCGGACCGCCACGTGAGCTTCCCGCTGGAGCTGGGCACCCCGGTCGGCTCGCTCCAGCCGTTCACCGCGGCCTTCCCCGTCGCCGAGCTGACCGCCGTCCGCGAGGCCTGGGCCGAGCTGGACCCGGTGGCCGCCGAGCGCAGCCGCGACCACTGGGACGGCGCGCTGCTGCTGGCCGACGGCAGCACCATCCCGCTGGCCTGGGACGACCGCAACGCGCCGGAGCGGCTGCACCTGGCGCTGAACCCGCAGGCCCCGGTCGCCGAGCGCCGGGCGCTCTACTCCAAGCCCTCCCCCGAGGGGCGCCTCCAGTTCACCGACCAGGTGCTCCAGCCGATGGTGGACGAGGTGTCCTCGCGCGGCGCCGACGGCTTCCTGCTGAGCGGCTCGTTCCCGCTGCCCGGCGCGCACCGCTGGGAGCTGGTGGTCCGTCACAAGTGGCGCGAGGAGGAGCACGCCTACCCGGTGGAGATCTCGGACGGCCGGTTCCGCACCGCGCTGCCCGCCGTCCCGACGGCCTCCTTCGCCGGCCAGGTGCCGCTCTCCCGGGGCACCTGGAACGTCGTGTTCCGGCCGGTCGGGGTGCCGGTGCCGGAACTGCCGGACGCCGCCGCGCTGGTCACCCCGGACTGCTTCGACGTCCTGCCGGTCGTGGTGGAGTCCCGCGGCAAGCGGATAATGCTGGAGCGCCGCAACCACGACGGGCTGTCACTGGAGTCGGACTCGGTGCTGCTGCCCGAGGAGCGGGCCGGGTTCCGCCAGCGCCAGCTGCAGAGCGTGGACTACCCGGCCGCCCGCCGGCTGCCGGTGCGCGACACGGTCGTCTACCACACCGGCAAGTTCGGCACGTACTCCGGCTCGCCGCGGGCGGTCCACGAGGAGCTGGTCCGCCGCGGCCTGCCGCTGGAGCACCTGTGGGGCAACGACGACATGCAGGCCGAGCTGCCGCAGAGCGCGACCGCGCTCCGCTACCGCAGCCCGGAGTGGTACGAGGCGCTGGCCACCGCCAAGTACGTCGTGGCCAGCACCCACCTGCCCGACTTCTTCGTCCGCCGCCCCGACCAGGTGGTCCTCCAGACCTGGCACGGCACCCCGCTGAAGCAGATCGGCCTCGACTTCGAGAAGGTCTGGTTCACCGACTCCAAGTACCTCAAGAGCCTGGCCCGGGAGGTCCCGAACTGGAGCCTGCTGGTGGCCGGCAACCGCTGGTCGGCCCCGGTGCTGCGGCGCGCCTTCGACTTCAAGGGCGAGATCCTGGAGAGCGGTTCGCCCCGCAACGACCTGCTGTTCGCGGCCGACCGGGAGAAGACCGCCGAGCAGGTCCGGGAGCGGCTCGGCCTGCCCGAGGGCAAGAAGGTCGTGCTCTACGCGCCGACCTGGCGCGAGGACCGGCGCCGGCCGCAGGGCGGCTACCAGATCGACCTGCGGATCGACCTGGCGGCGGCCAGGGCCGCGCTCGGCGACGACCAGGTGCTGCTGGTGCGCCGGCACCACCTGATGTGCGGCCAGATCCCGGGCGCCGGCAACGGCTACATCTGGGACGTCGGCAGCTACCCCGACATGGCCGAGCTGCTGCTGATCGCCGACGTCCTGGTGACGGACTACTCGGCGAGCGTGTTCGACTTCGCGGCGACCGGCAAGCCGATCGTGTTCTTCACCTACGACCTGGAGCACTACCGGGACAACCTGCGCGGCTTCAGCCTGAACTTCGAGGCGGAGGCGCCCGGCCCGATGCCGGCCACCTCCGAGGAGCTCGTCTCGGTGCTCGGCCGGGTGGACGAGGTCGCCGAGGAGTACGCGGACCGGGCGGCCGCGTTCCGCGAGGCGTACTGCGACCTGGACGACGGCAAGGCCGCCGCCCGGGTGGTCGACGCGATGCTCCGCAAGGAGTAGCCCCCGCGCCCGATCCGGAAGGCGCCCGGCACCTCGGTGCCGGGCGCCCGCGCGTGTGCGGGCGCCGTACGGGGACCCCGTCGGGGCGGTTCGGCCGGGGCAGGTCACCGGCGCCGGGCCGCCCTCGCCGGTCACGCCCGCCGGGTCACGCCCGCCGGGTCATCCGAACGGGTAGCTCCGCCAGGGGCGCCAGACCTCGTCCGCGTCGAAGCGGGAGAGGCCGAAGCCCGGCACCGGGAACTCCGCCCGGAAGCCGCGCGCCTGCTCGTAGGCCTGGTCCAGCACGTCGTCGGACAGGCCGTGGGCGACCGTCACGTGCGGGTGGTACGGGAAGGCCAGCTCGCGGGCCAGCGGGCCGGAGCGGATGTCCGCCTCCAGCAGCCGGCACTCCTGCGCGCCCTCCTCGACCCGGACGTACACCACCGGGGAGACCGGGCGGAAGGTCCCGCCGCCGCGCAGCAGCATCCGGAACGGCCGGTGCGCGGCCGCCACCGCCGCCAGGTGCTCCTCGATCTTCGGCAGCGCGTCGGCGGGCACCTCGGTCGGCGGCAGCAGGGTGACGTGCGTGGGTATCGACCGGGCCAGCGGATCGCCGTGCCCGGCCCGGGCGTCCTGGATCGCCGTGCCGAACGGATCCGGGACGCTCACGGACACGCCGATGGTGACGACCTCGGGGAGGTCGCCACCACCGGGCAGGTGCGCGCGGGGAGTCACCGCTTGGCGGCCGGGAGGAAGCCGATCCGGTCGTACACCGACTCCAGCGTCCGGGACGCCACCTCGCGGGCCTTCTCGGCGCCGTTCGCCAGCACCCGGTCCAGCTCGGCCGGGTCGTCCAGGAACATCCGGGTGCGCTCCTGGAAGGGCGTGACCCACTCGGTGAACAGCTCGGCCAGCTCGGTCTTCAGGGCGCCGTACATCTTGCCCTCGAAGTGCTCGACCAGCTGCTCGACCGACTGGCCGCTGAGCGCGGAGTGGATGCGCAGCAGGTTGGAGACGCCGGCCTTCCCCTCCTCGTCGTAGGAGACGACGGTGCCGGTGTCGGTGACGGCGCTCTTGAACTTCTTGGCGCTGGCCTTCGGCTCGTCCAGCAGGCTGACCAGGCCCTTGGCCGAGGACGCGGACTTGCTCATCTTCACGCCCGGGTCCTGGAGGTCCATGATCTTCGCCGTCTCCTTGAGGATGTACGGCTGAGGGACCGTGAAGGTCGACCCGAAGCGGGTGTTGAACCGGTCCGCGAGGTCGCGGGTGAGCTCCAGGTGCTGGCGCTGGTCCTCCCCGACCGGGACGGCGTCCGCCTGGTAGAGCAGGACGTCCGCGACCATCAGGACCGGGTAGGTGAACAGGCCGACGGTGGTGCTGTCGGCGCCGTGCCGGGAGGACTTGTCCTTGAACTGGGTCATCCGGGAGGCCTCGCCGAAGCCGGTGAGGCAGTTCATCACCCAGGCGAGCTGCGCGTGCTCGGGCACGTGCGACTGGACGAACAGCGTGCAGCGCTCCGGGTCGAGGCCGGCGCCGAGCAGCTGGGCAGCGGAGACCCGGGTGTTCTCGCGCAGTTCCTTCGGGTCCTGGGCGACCGTGATGGCGTGCAGGTCGACGACCATGTAGAAGGCGTCGTTGGCCTCCTGGAGGTCGACCCACTGGCGCACCGCGCCCAGGTAGTTGCCGAGGTGGAACGAGCCGGAGGTGGGCTGGATGCCGGAGAGCACCCGGGGACGGTCCTTGACCGGACCAGTGACCGCTGCGTTGACCATGCGGGCCATTGTTCCAGTTCCACCGCTCGCTCAGGAAACCTCCGCCCCCGGAGGTTCGGCCAGTGTGACCGCACTCACCCCCACCCGGGCGATCCGCCTGCCCTCGACCTTGGCCACCGTCAGCAGCACCCCGCCGCCGCCCTCGACCGGGACCCGCACCTGGTCGCCGTCCCGGGGCAGCCGGCCGAGCGCGGCGACCAGGCAGCCCGCCACCGTCTCGTACGGGCCCTCGGGCAGGGTGACGCCGGTCTCCTCGGTGAAGTCGCCGAGGTTGAGCAGACCGTCCAGCTCCATGCCGCCGCCGGCCAGCCGGCGGGTGGGGGCGGCCTCCGGGCGGTCGTACTCGTCGCGGATCTCGCCGATCACCTCCTCGACCAGGTCCTCCAGGGTGACGATCCCGGCGGTGCCGCCGTACTCGTCCACCACGATGGCCAGGTGGTGGCCCTCGCGGCGCATCTCGCCCATCGCCTCCAGCACCCGCTTGGTGCCGGGCAGCAGCTTGACCGGGCGGGCCAGGTCGCGGACCTTGGCGGCCTGCTCGCCGCGCGCGCCGTACAGGTCGCGGACGTGGACGAAGCCGACCACCGCGTCGGCGCTGCCCTCGACCACCGGGTAACGCGAGTGCGGCGAGGTGTCGGCCTGGTGCCGGACGGCGGCCAGCGGGCGTTCGGCGTCCAGGAAGGTCACCTCGGTGCGCGGGACCATCACCTCGCGCAGCTGGCGCTCCCCGGCGGAGAACACGTCGGCGATCAACGCCCGTTCGTCGCTTCCGAGTTCGGTGTTGGTGGCGACCAGGCCGCGCAGTTCCTCGGAGCTCATCGAGCCGCGGCCCGCCGTCGGATCGCCGCCGAGCAGCCGGACCATCAGGTCGGTGGAGTGGCCGAGCAGCCAGATCGCCGGCCGCAGCACCACCGACATCACGTCCACCACCGGGGCGGCGACGACCGAGATCGACTCGGCGCGCTGGAGGCCGATCCGCTTGGGGGTCAGCTCGCCCAGCACCAGCGAGGCGTAACTGATCACCAGGGTGAGGCCGACCAGGGCCACCGCGTCGGACACGCCCTCGGACAGCCCGGCCCGGACGAACAGCGGGGCGACCTTGCCGGCCAGGGTGTCCGCGCCGAAGGCGGCGGACAGGAAGCCCATGCAGGTCACCCCGACCTGGACGGCGGCCAGGAAGCGGTTGGGGTCGGCGGCCAGGTGCGCGGCCCGGGCCGCGCGCCGGGTGCCGCGCCCCTCCAGAGCCCGGATCTGGCCCTCCCGCAGCGAGATCAGCGAGATCTCGGCGACGTTGAACAGCCCGCCCAGCAGGATGAAGACGAGGACGAGCGCGGCGTCCCCGAGTGTTTCGTTCACAGCGGGCCAGTGTAGGGCGGCCGGTACCCGCCGGGGCCGGACACGGCGGGCCCGGCGGCCGGACACGGCGGCGGCCCGCCGCTTCCGGGAGGGAAGCGGCGGGCCGCCGGTGGACCGTGCGGGGCGGGCTCAGATGAGGCCCAGCTGCTGGACCGCGTCGCGCTCCTCGGTCAGCTCCTTGACCGAGGCGTCGATGCGGGCGCGCGAGAAGTCGGAGATCTCCAGACCCTGGACGATCTCGAACCCGCCGTCCTTGGTGGTGACCGGGAAGGAGGAGATCAGGCCCTCCGGAACGCCGTACGAGCCGTCGGAGACGACGCCCATGGAGGTCCAGTCGCCCTCGGCGGTGCCGTTGACCCAGGTGTAGACGTGGTCGATGGCGGCGTTGGCGGCCGAGGCGGCCGAGGAGGCGCCACGGGCCTCGATGATGGCGGCGCCGCGCTTGGCGACGGTCGGGATGAAGTCGTTCTCCAGCCAGGCCAGGTCGCTGCCGACGGCCTCGAAGGCCGGCTTGCCGGCGATCTCGGCCTGGAAGACGTCCGGGTACTGGGTCGCGGAGTGGTTGCCCCAGATGGTGACGCGCTTGATGTCGGAGACCAGGGCGCCGGTCTTGGCGGACAGCTGGCCGAGGGCGCGGTTGTGGTCCAGGCGGGTCATCGCGGTGAAGCGCTCGGCCGGGACGTCCGGGGCGTTGCGCTGGGCGATCAGGGCGTTGGTGTTGGCCGGGTTGCCGACGACCAGGACCTTGATGTCGTCCGCGGCGTGGTCGTTGATGGCCTTGCCCTGCGGGCCGAAGATGCCGCCGTTGGCCTGGAGCAGGTCACCGCGCTCCATGCCCGCGGTGCGCGGACGGGCGCCGACCAGCAGCGCGACGTTGGCGCCGTCGAAGGCCTCGTTCGGGTTGTCGGTGATCGTGATGTCGCGCAGCAGCGGGAAGGCGCAGTCGACGAGCTCCATGGCGGTGCCCTCGGCGGCCTTCAGGCCCTGCGGGATCTCCAGGAGGCGCAGGTTCACCGGCACGTCGGCACCGAGCAGGTGGCCCGAGGCGATGCGGAAGAGCAGCGCGTAGCCGATCTGGCCGGCCGCTCCGGTGATGGTGACGTTGACGGGGGTGCGGGTCATTTCTACCTTCTCCAGCAAATCGCCAGGCGCCCCAGGCACACCGGCACTGGAGCCAGGATGATCTCTCTCGACGTCGAGAGACCGGCGTCAGGTTATCGCAAAGGGAAGCGTACGCCGGGTGTCCCGGCGTGGCTGATTCATCACAGAAGAAAGGCGGCCCCCGCCCCGGCCCTGGGTTTCCATGGGCCGGGCGGGGGCCGCCTCGGACATCGGGTCAGTGCCTCGGCCGGCCCATCAGCTGGCCGATGTTGTCGAGCAGTGGGATCTGCACCCACGGGTTCGGCTGTGCCACCAGGGTCAGCAGCACGATCGAGAGGCCCAGGAAGCTCAGCACGATCACGTCGGTGAAGCGGCTGCGCACCGCCAGCATGCCGACCTCGGGCAGCACCAGCCGCAGCACCGCGCCGAGCAGCACGCCGCCGCCGAGGATCAGCAGCCCGTACTTGAAACCGTCCTTGAAGTCGGCGAACCAGGTGACCGCGAGGCCGGCGCCGACGACCAGCAGGACCAGCGTGATCGGCCACTGCCGCACCGGCAGGGCGTGAGCGCGCCCGAGGGCCGCGGCCGAGCCCTCGGGGGGCAGAGTGCCGGTGGTCTTGACCGGCCTGCGGCGGGTCCGTGCCGGTCGCGGTTCAGTCATGCTCGCCGTCCCTGGGTTGTCAGATGCCGGCGCGGCGCTCGGCCGCCTCGACGATGTTGTTGAGCAGCATCGCGCGGGTCATCGGGCCCACGCCGCCGGGGTTCGGGGAGATCCAGCCGGCCACCTCGGCCACGCCCGGGTGCACGTCGCCGACGATCTTGCCCTCGCTGCGGCTGACGCCCACGTCCAGCACCGCCGCGCCCGGCTTGACGTCCTCCGGCTTGACCAGGTGCGGCACGCCGGCGGCGGCCACGATGATGTCGGCCTTGCGCAGGTGGGCACCGAGGTCCCGGGTGCCGGTGTGGCACAGGGTGACGGTGGCGTTCTCGCTGCGGCGGGTCAGCAGCAGGCCGATCGAGCGGCCGACGGTGATGCCGCGGCCGACCACGACCACCTCGGCGCCGTTGATCTCGACGTCGTGGCGGCGCAGCAGCTCGACGATGCCGAGCGGGGTGCACGGCAGCGGGCCGTCGATGCCCAGGGCGAGCCGGCCGAGCGAGGTCGGGTGCAGGCCGTCGGCGTCCTTGTCCGGGTCCATCAGCTCAAGGACCGGGTTCTGGTCCAGGCCCTTGGGCAGCGGCAGCTGGACGATGTAGCCGGTGCAGGACGGGTCGGCGTTGAGCTCGCGGACGACGTTCTCGACGTCCTCCTGGGTGGCGGTGGCGGGCAGCTCGCGCTGGATCGAGGCGATGCCGACCTCGGCGCAGTCCTTGTGCTTCCCGTTCACGTACCAGCGGCTGCCCGGGTCGTCGCCGACCAGGACGGTGCCGAGGCCGGGCGTGACGCCCTTCGCCTTGAGGGCCGCCACGCGGGCGGCGAGTTCGGACTTGATCGCGGCGGCGGTGGCCTTGCCATCGAGAATCTGGGCAGTCATGACCCCATTCTCCCGGATCGCCGGCAGTCTCCGTACCGAGGGCGTCCGACGGCTCCGACGGCCCCGGCCGGGCCGACGGGAGGGTGGACGAACGGGTCGACCGCCGGGTGAACGGACGGGTACGAAGGTCCGCCGCACGTTGCGGTTGCGCCACAGTCTTGACGCGGCGCGCGGAACCGGCTGGACAGGGCGCCGTCGTCCGGATGACGATAAGCGCGCATTCCCGCCGCGATACCGGCCCGGTGACGGGCCGACGGACCCCGCGGCGGGCGTACCCGGGGGAAAGAGTCAGTGAGCCGACCACAGCAGAACGAGCCGTCCGACCGCGGAGGCACCGTCCGGCCCGCGCCGTACCCGTCGGCCGCCTCGCGCCCCTGATGCTCACCACGCTGCCGAGCCGCGGCGCCCGTCACCGCCGCCGGGCTGTCACCCCGCTCAGCTAACGTCCCCTTCGGCCGGTGAACCGACTCACCGACCGGCACCGGGCCGTCACTGTCCCGTCCCCGCGTCCCCGTAACTGCCCGGAGGCATCCATGAGTTACCCGCCCGACCCGAACAACCCGTACGGCCAGCCGCCGGCCGCCCCGGGCTACGGCTACCCGCAGCAGGCCCCGCCGCCGGCCGCCGCGTACGGCTACCCGCAGCCCGCGCCGGCCTACGGGTACGCGCCGGTGGCCCCGCCGACCATGCCGGGCCTGGTGACGACCGCCCGCGTGCTGCTCTTCATCGTCGGCGGCGTGCAGACGCTCGCCGCGATCGCCTACATGATCATCGGTGCGGCCGCCAAGGACGTCACCAACGCCGGCCGGGCCGCGACCAACGACAACCCGATCACCGCGCTGGGCGACGCCGCCGCCGGTGTCCTGATCGTCGTCGCCGTGGTGTTCGGGCTGTTCGCCGCGCTCTCCATCACGCTGGGCGCGAAGTTCGGCAAGGGCGGCAACGCCGTCCGCGTCACCACCATCGTCTACGGCTCGCTCGGCGCCCTGGTCGGCCTGCTGATCCTGCTCGGCGCCATCTCCGGCGGCACCGCCGTCGGCCTGGTGATGGCCCTGCTCTGGCTGGCGGTCAGCATCATCTGGATCACCGCCATGTGCGTCCAGGACGGCGTCAACTGGTTCAACCGGCCGCGTTACTGACCGGCCCGCACGACCGAGCGGCCCGGCTCCCTCCTCGGAGGGGGCCGGGCCGCTCTGTCATGCCGTCACGCCGCGGGCGGGATCAGTGGAAGAAGTGCCGCGCACCGGTGAAGTACATGGTCACGCCGGCCTCGGCGGCCGCCGCGACGACCTCCTCGTCCCGGATCGAGCCACCGGGCTGGACGATCGCCCTGACGCCGGCCGCGATCAGGATCGCCGGGCCGTCCGCGAACGGGAAGAAGGCGTCCGAGGCCGCGTAGGCACCCTTGGCGCGCTCGCCGGCCCGCTCGACCGCGAGCTTGCAGGAGTCCACCCGGTTGACCTGGCCCATGCCGACGCCGACCGAGGCGCCGTCCTTGGCCAGCAGGATCGCGTTGGACTTGACAGCCCGGCAGGCCCGCCAGGCGAAGGCCAGCTCGGCCAGCTCGTCCGCGGACAGCGCCTCACCGGTGGCGAGGGTCCAGTTCGCCGGGTCGTCGCCCTCGGCGTGCACCCGGTCGGCGTCCTGGAGCAGTACGCCGCCGGAGACCGGGCGCACCTCCCGGCGGTTGGCCGGGGCCTCGGGGGCGAGCAGCACCCGCAGGTTCTTCTTGCGGGTGAGCACCTCCAGGGCGCCATCCTCGTAGCCGGGGGCCACGACGACCTCGGTGAAGATCGGGGCGATCTGCTCGGCCAGCGCGACGGTGACCGGGCGGTTGACGGCGATCACGCCGCCGTACGCCGAGACCGGGTCGCACTCGTGCGCCTTGCGGTGCGCCTCGGCGACGTCGGCGCCGGTCGCGATGCCGCACGGGTTGGCGTGCTTGATGATCGCGACGGCCGGCTCGGCGTGGTCGTAGGCTGCGCGCCGGGCGGCGTCGGTGTCGACGTAGTTGTTGTACGACATCTCCTTGCCGTGCAGCTGCCGCGCGCCGGCCAGGCCGCCGGTGCCGTCGCTGTACAGCGCGGCGCCCTGGTGCGGGTTCTCGCCGTAGCGCAGCACGTTCTGCCGCTCCCAGGTCGAACCGAGGAACTCGGGGAACCGCTCGTCGCTGGGCGCGTAGCCGTCCTCGAACCAGGAGGCGACGGCCACGTCGTAGGCGGCGGTGTGGGCGAACGCGGCACCGGCCAGGCGCTTGCGCATGGCCAGGTCGAAGCCGCCCTCCCGGACGGCCTTCAGCACGTCGCCGTAGCGGGCCGGGTCGACCACCACGGCCACCGAGGGGTGGTTCTTGGCGGCGGCGCGGACCATGCTCGGGCCGCCGATGTCGATCTGCTCGACGCACTCGTCCGGGGTGGCGCCGGAGGCGACGGTGGCCTTGAACGGGTAGAGGTTCACCACGACCAGGTCGAAGGGCTCGACGCCCAGCTCGGCCAGCTGCGCGCGGTGCGACTCCAGCCGCAGGTCGGCCAGCACGCCGGCGTGCACGCGGGGGTGCAGCGTCTTCACGCGCCCGTCCAGGCACTCCGGGAAGCCGGTCAGCTCGGAGACCTCGGTCACCGGGACGCCGGCGGCGGCGATCCGGCCGGCGGTGGAGCCGGTGGAGACGATGGCGACCCCGGCGGCGTGCAGGCCCTGGGCCAGCTCCTCCAGACCGGTCTTGTCGTACACGCTGATCAGCGCGCGACGGATCGGACGAACGTTCTCCGAAACGGGCGTGGTGGTGGAGCTGGCACTCATGCTCCCACCTCGCTGCGCTCGGCGGGCGCTGCGCGCCAGGCACCTTCCTCGATGACTCGTTCGCTGCGCTCACTCATGTGCCGGAATCCATACCTTTCGGTCCTCGATGCGGTGACCCTCGCGGGCCAGCCGGCCCACGACGTCGACGAGCAGCTTGCGCTCGACAGTCTTGATGCGCTCGTGCAGCGCGTCGCCGCCATCGGCGTGGTCGGCGTCGACGACCTCGACGACGCCCTGCGCGATGATCGGCCCGGTGTCCACGCCGGCGTCGACCAGGTGGACGGTGCAGCCGGTGACCTTCACCCCGTACGCGAGCGCGTCGGTGACGCCGTGGGCGCCGGGGAAGGCGGGCAGCAGTGCGGGGTGGGTGTTGACGATCCGCCCGGCGAAGGCGGCGATGAACTCGGGGCCGAGGATCTTCATGAAGCCGGCCGTGACCACCAGGTCCGGCTGGTACCCGGCGGTGGAGGCGGTCAGCGCGCGGTCCCAGGCGGCCCGGTCGGGGAAGTCCTTCACCCGGTGGACGAAGGTCGGCAGACCGGCCTTCCCGGCGCGCTCCAGGCCGACGATCCCGTCCCGGTCCGCGCCGACGGCGAGGATCTCGGCGCCGTACGCCGGATCGGCCGCGGCGTCGATCAGCGCCTGCAGGTTGGTGCCGGAACCGGAGACCAGCACCACCAGGCGGGCCGGTCCGGGCGTACGGGGCGGGAAGTGCTGGGCGGGGGCGGCGGCCACTGCGCGTCTCTCCGTAGGTCGGGCGCCGTCCGCTGGTACGTCCACCGGCGGTGGGGCCACTACGAACGGCAGGTCGAGCGAGGGGGAACTCCGGGAAAACCCGCCGCGACGCGGGCCCGGGGAACCTCTGTGGGCTGCTGACCGTCACCACGATAACGGCTGGTCGGACGGCCTCCGCACCCTCCCGGCGGCGCTACGCGCGTAGTTGAGACGGGGATCTCCTCCGGCCCGCCGCACCGGAGTTGCCCGGCCCGCGGCGGCCCACCGGCGGTCGCCCACCGGCCCCGCGACACGGGCCGCCGGTGGCCCCGCGGACGGCTGCGGGATCATTGGGGGCGCGGGAGACCGCTCCGACGCGAGAACCTCCGAACGAGCCCCGACCGAGAAGGAATGGCTGAACCCATGAGCAGCGGCGACGACACCGGCGAGCGCAACCCCTTCGCACCGCCGCCGGCGGATGCCCCGGACCAGCCGTGGCAGCCGCGCAGCCCCTGGGGCGGCGGGAGCCACGGCTCCGACGGGCAGGGCGGCCCCGACGGGCAGGGTGGCTCCGACGGCCGGGGCGGCGAGCGCCCGCAGCTGCCGCCGCCGTGGGGTCCCGGCGGCGACGGCCGCCCCGGCCAGCGGCCGCCGGCCCCGCAGCCGCCCCGGCTCGACCTCGCCGATCCGGCCCACCGCAAGGCCCGCAACGCCGCGCTGGCCGGGCCGTTCGCCCTGGTCTGCCTGTTCGCGGGGTTCCACTGGATCGCCCTGCTGGTCGGGGCGCTCGGCATCGTCTGGGGCGTCGGCGCGCTGCGCGCCCGGCGGACCGGTCCGGCCGTCACCGCGGTCGCCGGACCGGGCGGCCCGGTACCGGTGGCCCCGGCGTCGAACCCGCTCACCCCGGCCGCGCTCGCCGGAATCCTGACCGGCGCGATGACCATCGTGGTCGCCACCTCGGTGATCGGCCTCGGGTACCACTACCGCGACTACGTCACCTGCGTCCAGGACTCGCTGACCAGCGTCGGCGCCCAGAACTGCGACCGGTACGCGCCGCAGTGGTACGTGGACTTCACCGGGAACACCGAGTAGTCGGACCTCCGGGTCCGCTCGGCCGTCCGGCTCGGACGGCCAGACGGGGCGGATCCGTTCGGACGCCCGGGTCCGGTCAGGCGTCCAGGCCCACGAGGTCGTCCGGGTCCCGGTCCACGGGGTCCGGCCCGTCGGCCTTCCTGACGCCCGGCGCGGAAAGCCGCAGCACGAGGGCGTACGTACAGGCGCGCAGCCTCAGCGCGCCCCGGCGGGCCCGCCGCGCGAGCCGGGCGTACACGCCCCTGCCGTCCGCCGGGCCCAGCGTGCGGTACCGGACCAGCAGCGCGCCCGGAACGGCGACCAGCGCGATCCAGCCCGCCGCCGCCGGGCCCGTCCACGGCACCGGTCCCACCCAGGCCAGCCGCTCCCCCGCCAGCGCCCCGCCGGAGAGCCAGCCCAGCACCGCCGCCCCGGCCCCGACCGACAGCGCCGCCGCCAGCGCGGCCACCGCCGTCGCCGCCGCCGGCCAGGGCCGGGACCGCTCGCCGGACCCGGCCACGGGAGGCCTCCGGCCCGCCGCCGCGCGGCCCAGCAGCACCGCCGGCACCACGCCCGCCAGCAGCGGCAGCGCCGACGCCGCGAGCCGCCAGCCGCCCGGGCCGTCCGCCGGCAGCAGGGCGAACAGCGGGAACTCGGGCACCGGG
Organism: Kitasatospora sp. NPDC114501; assembly: GCF_055633695.1. Taxonomy (NCBI): domain Bacteria; kingdom Bacillati; phylum Actinomycetota; class Actinomycetes; order Kitasatosporales; family Streptomycetaceae; genus Kitasatospora; species Kitasatospora sp. NPDC114501. The sequence continues at coordinate 94,116 of NZ_JBVKDS010000003.1, forward strand.
CCCAGCACCGTACCGGCCGGCGACACCACCGTCCCGGCGCCCACCGCGAAGCCCGGCCCCAGCGCGTACGCCGCACCCCACAGCACCGCGTTCGGCAGCACGGCCAGCGCGAGCAGCAGCAGCCCCGCCACCGCGGCGGGCCCGCCGCCCAGCGGCGCCGTCCCGCGCCCGCCGCCGGCCACCGCGTCCAGCACCGCCGAGCACCCCACCAGCAGGCCGCCCGCCGCGACCAGCCCGGCGCCGCCCGCCAGCGCCGCGGTCCGTACCACCGGCGCGCCGCCGGCCGGGCGGCAGCGCGGGGGGAGGCGGTCCAGCGGGGAGTCGACCGGCAGGTCGAGGACGGTCACCGAGCGCGCCCCGGCGGCCGTCGCCAGTCCCGCCACCAGCGCCACCACCAGGACGTCCGGCAGCACCCGGCTGCGGAACAGCCCGGCGCCCGCGCAGTGCAGCGCCACCCCGACGGCCACCGCGCAGTAGCCCGCCCACACCGCCACGGGGCCGCCCCAGCGCGAGCGCAGCCCGCGCCGCCCCGCCACCCCGGCGGCCGCCCGGTGGAGCCGGACCACGGCCAGGACGCCGAGCAGCAGCGGAGTGACGGTCAGCGGGGCGTCCGTCGGCCCGCGCAGCACCGGCGCGCCGTGCCCGAGCAGCCAGAGCACCCCCGCCGACCGGGTGACAGCGGCCGCGCCGTCGTCCGCGTACGGCGACATCACCCAGAGCCCGAGCACCGGCGCCCCGACCACCGCGAGGCCGACCAGCGCCGTCCGCACTCCCGCCAACAGGTCGGCCAGCGCGGGGCGTCCACCCCATTCACCGGGCGACTCCAGGATCGGACGGCCCATCAGCTGCGTCATGGGCCACATGGTGCCAAGGCGACTCGCCATGCTCCGTGAAGCGCCAAACCGCCGCCGTGTCCCAGATTATTGGCTTATGCGCATTTTCAGACCTTGCCCCCAAGCCGCCGGCGCCCCGGCCCGGAGCGTCTGATGACCACGCCACCCACCGCCGACTCCCCCACCCCGGAGCGCCACCGCAAGGCGGCCCGCGCCGACACCGACGCGGGCCGCCTGCTGCGGAAACTGACCCCCCGTGAGGCCCAGACCCTGGCGCACCTCGCGGCCGGCCACGACCTCCCCCGCACCGCCGCCGCCCTCGGGGTCACCCCCACCACCGTCCGCAGCTACCTCCAGCGCGCCCTGCGCAAGCTCGGCGCCCGCACCGAGGCGGAGGCCCTCGCCCTGCTGGCCGGCGCCCTGCCGCACCCCCCGGGCCCCGGGCCGACCGGGCACCCGGTGAACTTCGCCGGCCGCCACCCGGCCGACCTGGGTCCGGCCCCGGCAGCCGGCCCGGGTCCGGCCCCGGCGACCGACCGCCCACGGGCCGGCGCCGCGCCGGGCGGGGAAGCGGCGGGCGGGGAAGCGGCCGGAAGGCGGCGCCGCTCCCGAACCGGGAGGCCGTCGCCCGGCCCGAAGGGAGCCGCCCCCGGGCGCGCGCAGGAGGAGTGCACGCCCGAGGCGCGGGCGGCAGACGCCGCCACCGGGCCGGCGCGCCCGGCCGCACCGGTGACGCGCGACGGCCGGCGTCAGCCGTCCGAAGCGGTCCGCGAACCGGCATCTCCGGCGGACCCCGGGCCGCCCGGCGGCATTCCCGCCGCCGGGCAGGCCCGGGCCGGGGACGTCCCGACCGCGAACGCGGGACCGGCGACCGCCGCGGCCGCGTCCGGCGGCCCCGACCGGACACGCCCGGCGGAGCGGGAGGAACCCGACACCGGCCCCTCGCCCGGGGCAGGCCACGACGACACTCCGCGCCGGGCCCCGACCGCGCCGGAAGCGGACGGGGCGCAGCCGCCCGGCCGGGCCCGGAGCGGGGAGCAGGAGGAGCACCGCGCCGCCCCCTCCCCTGCGGCCCGCGCCCAGGCCCCGGCCGAGCACGCCGCCGTCGGCCCCGGGTGGGCGGCGCTGGCCGCCGCCGCCCCCTCGGGCGCGGACGACGACCTCGACGCTGAGCCCCCGGTCCCCCCGGCGATGAGCTTCGAGGAGCTGTACGAGACCGCGCACACCCGGCTGGTGCAGCAGGTGTTCCTGCTGACCGCCTGCCGCCACCGGGCGGTGCACTGCGTGCGGCGGGCGTTCGGGGAGGCCCGGCGGCGCTGGGAGGTGGTGGCCGGTTCGGGGAGCCCGGAGGGGTGGGTCCGGGTGCGGGCCTGCGAGCTGGCGCTGTCCCCGTGGCACCGGGGCGGGCCCCGGCGGTCGCACGCGTGGGGGCTGCCGCACCGGCGGATCAAGGTGCGGCCGGCCGACGAGGCGCAGGCGGTGCTGCCGGACCACGACCGGCTCACCGACCGGGACCGGGCGCTGCTGAAGGCGCTCAGGCGGCTGTCCCGGCCGCAGCGCCGGGCGCTGGTGCTGCACGACGGGCTGGGCCTGCCGGCCGCGGCGGTCGCGGTGGAGGTGGAGTCCACCCTGGCGGCGGCCGAGGGGCGGGTGTGGGCCGCCCGGGCGGCGCTGGCGAGGTGGGTGCCGGAGCTGGTCGGCCCGGATCCGGCGGCGCCGGGTTTCGCGGACGGGTTGAGCGGGCTGCTGCACCGGGCGGCGGTGCGCGGCTGCCCGCAGCCGCACCGGATGCCGGTTCCGGTGCTGCGGGCCCGGCACCGGCTCCGGACGGCGAGCCGGACGGGCGCGGCGGCGCTGCTGACGGTCGCGGTGGGCGGGGCGACGCTGGCCACCCTGGCGGGGGTGCGCCCGGCGGAGCTGTTCCGGCCGGCCGCCCCGCCGGCGCCCGCGCTGTGCCTGCCCGCCGCCGGGGCGGAGCCGGCGGAGCCGGGCGTGCCGCTGGTGCCCGGCGGCACGCCGAACGGCATCACCAGCATCTGGTGCAGCCCGGCGCCCGGCCTGGAGGCCGTCCTGGTGGAGCCGCGGTCGCAGGCGGTCGCGCGCTGGGAGCTGCCGGCGGCGGGCCGGGGGGCCGCTCCGCCGCCGCAGGGCCCGGTGGTCTGCCGGCTGTGGTCGCCGCTGCCCTGCACGACGGGGCCGAAGGCGCCCTGAGCCGGAACGGCGAGCGCCCCCGCCCGGGGAGGGCGGGGGCGCTCGTCACGCGCGGGGCGGGATCAGCCCTGGGCGGCGATGATCTCGCGGGCCAGGCGGGCGGTCTCGGACGGCGTCTTGCCGACCTTGACACCGGCGGCCTCGAGGGCCTCCTTCTTCGCCTGGGCGGTGCCCGAGGAGCCGGAGACGATGGCGCCGGCGTGGCCCATGGTCTTGCCCTCGGGGGCGGTGAAGCCCGCGACGTAGCCGACGACCGGCTTGGTCACGTTCGCCTTGATGAAGTCCGCGGCACGCTCCTCGGCGTCGCCACCGATCTCACCGATCATGACGATGAGCTCGGTCTCCGGGTCCTCCTGGAAGGCCTTGAGCGCGTCGATGTGGGTGGTGCCGATGACCGGGTCGCCACCGATGCCGACGGCCGAGGTGAAGCCGATGTCCCGCAGCTCGTACATGAGCTGGTAGGTCAGGGTGCCGGACTTCGAGACCAGGCCGATCTTGCCGGCCTTGGTGATGTCGGCCGGGATGATGCCGGCGTTCGACTGTCCGGGGCTGATCAGGCCGGGGCAGTTCGGGCCGATGATGCGGGTCTTGTTGCCCTTGGCACCGGCGTGCGCCCAGAAGGCGGCGGTGTCGTGCACCGGGACGCCCTCGGTGATGACGACGGCCAGCGGGATCTCGGCGTCGATGGCCTCGACGACGGCGGCCTTGGTGAAGGCCGGCGGCACGAAGAGGACGGAGACGTCGGCGCCGGTCTCCTTCATGGCCTCGGCGACGGAGCCGAAGACCGGGATCTCGGTGCCGTCGACGTCGACCGTGGTGCCGGCCTTGCGCGGGTTCACGCCGCCGACGATCTGGGTGCCGGACGCGAGCATGCGGCGGGTGTGCTTCATGCCCTCGGCGCCGGTCATGCCCTGGACGATGACCTTGCTGTCCTTGGTAAGGAAGATAGCCATGGTGTTAAGTCCCCTTCCTTACTTGTTGGCCAGCTCGGCGGCGCGGTCAGCGGCGCCGTCCATGGTGTCCACGCGCTGGACCAGCGGGTGGTTGGCGTCGTCGAGGATCTTGCGACCCAGCTCCGCGTTGTTGCCGTCCAGACGGACGACCAGCGGCTTGGTGACGTTCTCGCCCTTGCCCTCGAGGAGCGCCAGGGCCTGCACGATGCCGTTGGCGACCGCGTCGCACGCGGTGATGCCGCCGAAGACGTTGACGAAGACCGACTTGACGTCGGGGTCGCCCAGGATGATCTCCAGGCCGTTCGCCATCACCTCGGCGGAGGCGCCGCCACCGATGTCGAGGAAGTTGGCGGGCTTGACGCCGCCGTGGTTCTCACCGGCGTAGGCGACCACGTCGAGGGTGCTCATGACGAGGCCCGCGCCGTTGCCGATGATGCCGACCTGGCCGTCGAGCTTGACGTAGTTCAGGCCCTTGGCCTTGGCGGCCGCCTCGAGCGGGTTGGCCGCGGCCTTGTCCTCGAGCGCCTCGTGCTCCGGCTGGCGGAACTCGGCGTTCTCGTCCAGGGAGACCTTGCCGTCGAGCGCGATGATCTTGCCCTCGCCGGACTTGATCAGCGGGTTGACCTCGACGAGGAGGGCGTCCTCCTTGATGAAGACGGTCCACAGCTTCTGCAGGACCTCGGCGACCTGGTCGGCGACCTCGGCCGGGAACTTCGCCGCGGCGACGATCTCGGCGGCCTTCTCCGGGGTGCAGCCCTCGTTGGCGTCGACCGGGATCTTGGCGAGCGCCTCGGGGTTCTGCTCGGCGACGACCTCGATCTCCACGCCGCCCTCGACGCTGGCCATGGCCAGGAAGGTGCGGTTGGTGCGGTCCAGCAGGAACGAGACGTAGTACTCGTCCTTGATGTCCGCGGTCTGGGCCAGCATCACCTTGTGAACGGTGTGGCCCTTGATGTCCATGCCGAGGATCTGCTCGGCCTTGGCGACGGCGTCCGCCGGGTCGGCGGCGAGCTTGACGCCGCCGGCCTTGCCTCGGCCGCCCACCTTCACCTGAGCCTTGACGACGGCGCGGCCGCCGAAGCGCTCCGCGATGGCGGCAGCGTCTGCGGCGGTCTCGATGACATCGCCGTCAAGCACGGGCACGCCGTGCTTGGCGAAGAGGTCCCTCGCCTGGTACTCGAACAGGTCCACGTGTTTGTCCTTGTTCGTGGTCGCGGATTGTGTCTCTACGAGCGTGCCACGGCAGGATCTTCGCTGCGGGTCGTCGGGGCGGTGCGGGTACGCAGAGGTACGGCCTTGCGGCCCACACAGCCACGGGCGCACACGTCAATCAACACGCGCGTCACGTCCGTCTGGCAGGTTATCCCCGCTGGACGGGCCTGTTCCGCCCGGGGCCTGCCCGGCTTGGGTGAGAACCGTCACAGAATGCCCGGCGGGACGGGGTCCGCTGCCGGTCCACCGATCGAGCGGATTGACGCGTTCGGGTGAACACCTCATCCCCCCTGCGGCGGGACCGGGATCGGGCGCTTCTCGATGGCCGCCGCCATGATCTCCGGGAACGCGTCCGGGGTGCAGGCGAAGGCCGGCGCGCCGAGCGAGGCCAGGGCGGCGGCGTGCGCGTGGTCGTACGCCGGGGCCCCCTCGTCGGAGAGCGCGAGCAGGGCGATGAACTGGACGCCGGCCGCCTTCATCGCGGCGACCCGCTTGAGCATGCCGTCCCGGATGCCGCCCTCGTACAGGTCGCTGATCAGCACCACGACGGTCTCGGACGGCCGGGTGATCTTCGACTGGCAGTAGGCGAGCGCGCGGTTGATGTCGGTGCCGCCGCCGAGCTGGGTGGCGAACAGGACGTCGACCGGGTCGGTGAGCTGTTCGGTGAGGTCGACCACCGACGTGTCGAAGACGACCAGCCGGGTGTCCAGGGTGCGCATCGAGGCGAGCACCGCGCCGAACACCGCCGAGTGGACGACCGAGGGCGCCATCGAGCCGGACTGGTCGATGCAGAGGATGACGTCCTTCTTCACCGCGCGCTGGGCGCGGGCGTAGCCGACCAGCCGCTCGGGGACGACGGTGCCGTGCTCGGGCAGGTAGTTCTTCAGGTTGGCCCGGATGGTGCGGTCCCAGTCGATGTCGCGGTGGCGGGGGCGGTTGACCTTGGCGCTGCGGTCGAGGGCGCCGCCGAGGGTGGCCCGGGTGCGGTCGGCGAGCCGGCGCTCCAGGTCCGCGACCACCTTGCCGACCACCGCCCGGGCGGTCTCCCGGGTGGTCTCGGGCAGCGCGTGCTTGAGCGAGAGCAGGGTGCCGACCAGGTGCACGTCCGGCTCGACGGCCTCCAGCATCTCCGGCTCCAGCAGCAGCCGGTCCAGGCCGAGCCGGCTGATCGCGTCCTGCTGCATCAGCTGCACGACGGTGGACGGGAAGTACTCGCGGATGTCGCCCAGCCAGCGGGCCACCTGCGGGGCCGAGCCGCCCAGCCCGGCGCTGCGGCGGCTGCCGCGGCCGGGCCGGGCGCCCTCCTCGGGGGCACCGCGGTAGAGCGCGGCGAGGGCGCCGTCCATCGCGGCGTCACGGCCGCGCAGGGTGCAGCCGGTGCCGTCGGCCTCGCCGCCCAGCACCAGCCGCCAGCGGCGCAGCCGTTCGTCGGTCGTGGGCGCTGCCATCTCGTCCTCCTCCTTCAGCGGGTCCTGCGGCGGGGCAGGCGTTCGGTGCGGTGCGGGCCGCGGCGGTACGGGGTCACCGTGGGGGTGGCACTGCGGGGTGTGGCTCCGCGGGGTGTGGCTCCGCGGCGGTGTCAGGTGTCGCGGCCGGCGGCCTGCCGGGGGATCCTCGGCCGGACGCCGAGCAGCAGGGCCACCACCGGGACGGCGGCGTCGGCGCGGGCCCGGTCCAGTTCACCGGCCTCGGCCCGGGCTGCCGGGGGCTCGCCGAGCGGGCCGGCCGCGACCCGGCCGCCGATGGTGGTGCGCACGCCCGCCTCCAGTCCGGCGAAGGTGCGGCGCAGCAGCGGCAGGACGTCGGTGAAGACCTCGCCGCTCACTCCGGTCAGCCACTCGTCCAGCAGGGCGAGCAGCCTCGGGTCGTGCAGCAGCAGGGCGCCGCCGCCGGTCAGGAAGCCCTCGACCCAACCGGCCGCGTCCGCCGGGGCGTTGGCGACGGAGAGCACCAGCCGCAGCCGTCGGCCCGCCTCCTCGGAGCCGAGCCGGCCGTCGTCCAGCAGCAGCCGTACGGCCCGGCCGCGCAGCAGCCCGGGGGCACCGGTGGCCGGTCCGCCGGCCGGCTCGCGGCGGGCCAGCGAGCCCAGGGCGCCGGCCCAGCGGTCGGCCAGGCCGGCCAGACCGTCGGGGTCCGGCGCCGTGCCGGTGTCGGGGGCGGTGGCGGTGGCGGTGACGGTGTCGGGGGCGGCGGGATCGGCGGCCAGCAGGCCGATCGCGCCGTGCACCTCGTCGAGGCGGCCGCGCATCGCCGCCGCGCTGTCCGCGTCCAGGCCGACGCAGGCGGGCGGCAGCCCGACGCAGATCCGCTCGGCCAGGCCCGAGGCCGCCTCGGCGAGCGCGCCGTGGTCGGTGCCGCGCACGTCGCCGTAGCGCAGCGCGCGGACCAGCGCCGGCAGCGCGCCCGCGAGGTGGGCGACGTCGGTGTCCAGGGCCGCGCAGTCGGCCAGCACCCGCATCACCGCGGGCAGCGCACCGGACAGTCCGGCCAGCAGGCAGGTCTCCACCAGGCCGGTCAGCTCGGCGAGCTCCTCGGCGGCGCGGGCGGTGCCGACGGCCTTGTTGGCCGCCGCCTCCTCGACCGTGGTGCCCCACTGGGCGGCCTCGGCGATCCGCACCGCGAACTCGGGCTGCCAGCACAGCCGCCAGCTCTCCCGGAACGTCCCGGTCGAGTTCACCGAGGAGCGCGCGGGCACGCCCCAGTCCACGCCCAGCAGCCGCAGCCGGTGCAGCAGCCGGGAGCGGGCCGCGTCGGTCTCCTTGCGCAGGTCGAGGTCGACGTCCTTCGGCGCGGCCTCGGGCTTGAGCCGCAGCGAGCGCTGCAACCGGGTCAGGTCGCGCTGGAGCGGCACCGCCGGTGCGGCGTCCGGGACCTCGCCGAGCGCGTCGCCGACCACCAGGCGGTCCCGGACCAGCTCCAGGGCGACGTCGGAGCCCTCGCAGAGCACCGCGCGCACGGCGTCCAGGGTCTCGGTCAGCCCGGCGAGCGGGCGGCCGCGCAGCACGGCCAGGCTCTCGGCGAGCCGGACCGCCTCGATCACGTGCGCGGAGGAGACCGGGTGGTCCTCGGCGCGCAACAGCTCGGCGGCCCGGGTGAGCCAGCGCGGCACCGGGTCCCCGTCGGTGGTGAACAGGTGGTGGTACCAGCCGGGCGACTGCACGCCCGCGCCGTAGCCGGTGGCCTGGGAGAGCCTGCGGTGCGTCCACGGCACCCAGGTGATGTCCGTGCGCACCTTCTTCGGCAGCCCGGCGAGCAGGGCCCGGTCGTGGGCGACGGTGGGCATCGTCTCCAGCGCGGGGACGTGGAAGGCCCCGCAGACCACGGCGATCCGCTGGTGCCCGGCGCGGCGGGCGGCGCGGATCTGCTGGCGCATGTACGCCTCGCGCAGCTGGTCCCGGCGGGACTCGCCGAGGCCCTCGGCGCGCAGCGCGCCCATCGCCTCGGCGACGGCGGCGAACGGCGCCAGCGCGTCGCCGCCGGGCGCGCGGTGCTCGACCACGTCCTCCCACCAGCGCTCCGCGTCGTCGTGCCCGGCGGCCTCGGCGAGCAGCGCCAGCGGGTCGGCTACCGACTCGGCGTCGTCCTCCCCGGTGCCGTCCTTCTCGGCGCCCGTCGCAGCGGCGTCCGCCGGGGCCGGCGCGAACCCGTACCCGGCGGGCAGGTCGATGAAGCGGACCGGCAGGTCGTGCTCCACGGCGTGCCGGATCGCCACCCACTCCGGGGAGAACTCGGCGTACGGCCAGAAGGCGGCCCTGGCCGGGTCGTCCACCGCGTGGGCGAGCAGCGCCACCGGCGGGACCAGGTCCTTCTCGGCGGCCAGGTGGACGATGCCGTCGGCCTCCGGCGGGCCCTCGATCAGCACCGCGTCCGGCCGCCACTGCGCCAGCGCGGCGGCCACCGCCCGGGCCGAGCCGGGACCGTGGTGGCGGATGCCGAGGAGGGCGACCTCGACAGGGCTCATGCTCCCACCTCGCCGCGCCCGGCAGGGGCACTCGCCCACACGCACCCCTCCACGACTCGCCCGCTCATGCCGTCACCTCGCGGGCGGCGCGGTAGAAGTCCTTCCAGCCGTCGCGCTCGCGCACCACCCCTTCGACGTACTCGCGCCAGACCGCCCGGTCCGCCACCGGGTCGCGGACGACGGCGCCGAGGATGCCGGCCGTCACGTCCCCGGCGCGCAGCACGCCGTCGCCGAAGTGGGTGGCCAGGGCGAGTCCGTTGGTCACCACCGAGATCGCCTCGGCGGTGGAGAGGGTGCCGCTCGGGGTCTTGACCTTCGTCCGGCCGTCCACCGTGATCCCGGCCCGCAGCTCGCGGAAGACGGTGACCACCCGCCTGATCTCCTCGGCGCCGCCCGGCAGTTCGGGCAGGTCCAGGGAGCGGCCGAGCTGGTTGACCCGGCGGGTGACGATGTCGACCTCCTCGTCCAGGGAGCCCGGCAGCGGCAGCACCACGGTGTTGAAGCGGCGGCGCAGCGCGCTGGACAGCTCGTTGACGCCGCGGTCGCGGTCGTTGGCGGTGGCGATCACGTTGAAGCCGCGCACCGCCTGGGTCTCGGTGCCCAACTCCGGTATCGGGAGCGTCTTCTCGGACAGGATGGTGATCAGACTGTCCTGCACGTCGGCCGGGATGCGGGTGAGCTCCTCGACCCTGGCGATCCTGCCCTCGGCCATCGCCCGCATCAGCGGCGAGGGCACCAGGGCGTCCCGGCTGGGCCCGTGGGTCAGCAGCTGGGCGTAGTTCCAGCCGTACCGGACGGCCTCCTCGGGAGTGCCGGCGGTGCCCTGCACCAGCATCGTGGAGTCGCCGCTGATCGCCGCGGCGAGGTGCTCGGACACCCAGGTCTTCGCGGTGCCGGGCACACCGAGCAGCAGCAGCGCGCGGTCCGTCGCCAGGGTCGTCACGGCGACCTCGACGACCCGGCGCGGGCCGATGTACTTGGGGGTGATCCGGGTGCCGTCGGGCAGTTCGCCACCGAGCAGGTACGTCGCCACGGCCCACGGCGAGAGCTTCCAGCGCTCGGGGCGCGGACGGTCGTCCTGCGCGGCCAGCGCGGCCAGTTCACCGGCGAAGGCGTCCTCGGCGTGCTGCCGCAGAACGTCTGTCATGGGGGCTCCTTCGGGTCGGCCGCCGGGCGCACGGGTGCCCTGGACGGCAGGATGATCGGGGGGAGCCAGGTCGGCGTCCCGGCCTGTGGGAACCACCCTGCACCGAGCCACTGACATCCGCCGCCGACCTCGGCGGAGCTCCGGACGGGCCGTCAGCAGCTGTCAGTGGTGCCGCCTACGGTCGGTCGCATGGAGGAACGCTGGAGCACCGAACACGTCCTGTCCCTGGCACCTGACGCCGCCTCGCGGAAGGCCGCGGGCAAGCTCTCCGCGCCCGCGCCGTGGTCCGCCACCGGCACCGACGGCGCCGCGCTGTGGGGCGAGTGCAAGGGCAGCGGCCGCACGCCGTACCGCACCGCGATCGAGCTCGCCACGCCCGCCTACCAGTGCAGCTGCCCCAGCCGGAAGTTCCCGTGCAAGCACGCGCTCGGGCTCCTCCTGCTGTGGAGCGGCACCCCGCAGGCCGTCCCGGCCGGCGAGCCCGCCGACTGGGTGGCCGAGTGGCTCAGGTCCCGCCAGGACCGCGCCGAGAAGCGCGCGAAGGAGACGGTCGATCCGGAGGCCGCCCGGCGCCGGGCCGAGAAGCGCGGCGCCCGGGTCGCGGCCGGGGCGGCCGAACTGCGGCTGCGGCTGGCCGACCGGGTCCGGCACGGCCTGGCCGACCAGTCCACCGCCGGGCCCTGGGAGGAGGTCGCCGCCCGGATGGTCGACGCGCAGGCCCCCGGCCTGGCCACCCGGGTCCGCGAGCTGGACGCGCTGCCGCAGGAGCGGCTGCTGGAGGAGTACGCGATGCTCCACCTGCTCGCCACCGCCGCCACCCGGATGGACGAGCTGCCGGCCGAGCTGGCCGCCACCGTCCGCACCCGGGTCGGCTACACCGTGGAGTCCACCGAGGTGCTGGCCGGCCCCACCGTCCGCGACCGCTGGCTGGTGCTCGGCAGCCGGGACACCACCGACGAGCGGCTCATCACCCGCCGGATCTGGCTGCGCGGCGCCAAGACCGGCCGTCCGGCCCTGCTGCTCTCCTTCGGCCGCCCCGGCCAGGCGCCCGCCCTCGCCCTGCCCACCGGCCACCTGGTGGAGGCCGACCTCGCCTACCACCCCGGCGCCCATCCGCTGCGCGCCACCCTCGGCGAGCGCTACGGCGCCCCCGAGCCGGGCCCCGCCGACCCGCCCGCCGGGCTCACCGTCGCCGAGGCGGTGGCCGCCTACGGCACGGCCGTCGCCGACGACCCGTGGCTGGAGAGCCGCCCGACCGTGCTCGACAGCGTCGTCCCGGTGCACGCCCCCGGCGGCTGGTTCCTGACGGACGGCCACCACACCGTGCCGGTCCGCACCTCGTCCGTCCCGGAGGCCGCGCTGTGGCGGCTGGCCGCGGTCTCCACCGGCCGCCCGCTGACGGTCTTCGGCGAGTACGGCCACCAGGGCTTCGCCCCGGTCACGGCCTGGGCCGCCGGCCGACGCCCGGTCGGCCTCACCAACGCATAGGAGAACCCGGCATGACGCTCACCCAGGACCCGTGGGAGACGCTGCACACCACCGCCCTGCTCGGCACCGACCGCCGCCCGCTCCCGGCCACCGCCCTGCCGCTCGCCGACGCCGTGGACCAGGGCGATCCGGCCACCGCGCTGCTGGAGCTGGCCGCGCTGGCCACCGTCCGCCGCCGGGCCGGCGCGCTGCCCGTACCGGCCGCCCAGCCTCCGGGCCCGCCCGCGGCCGAGGACCCCCGCCCGGAGCTGCCCGAGCCGGCCGCCCGCCGGCTGGCCGTCCTGCTCTCGGGGCGGACCGGCAGCGGCGGCGGCACCCTGGCCAACCTGGCCGAGCTGCTGCCGCAGTGGCTCGACGCCGCCCGGGACCGCGGCCTGCGCCCGCCCGCCGCGCTGATACCCGGCCTGCTCGACGCCGCCCGGGCCCGTAGCGAACTGCGGCCCGACGCCGTGGCGTTGGCCGGTCCGCTGGGCCGCTGGCTGGCCGAGCGGAACCCCGACTGGCGGTTCGTGCTGCGCACCACCACCCCCGAGCTGCCGCGGCAGCCCACGGACGACCGGCTCTGGCACGAGGGCCTGTTCGCCGAGCGGGTCACCCACCTCACGCTGCTCCGCCGCCGCGACCCCGCGGCCGGCCTGGAGCTGCTGCGCGGCACCTGGTCCACCGAGCGCGCCGAGGACCGCCTGCTCTTCCTGGACGCCCTCCAGGACGGCCTCTCCCCCGCCGACGAGCCCTTCCTGGAGGCCGCCCTCGGCGACCGCAGCAAGAACGTCCGGGCCACCGCCGCCGAGCTGCTCTCCACCCTGCCCGGCTCGGCGCTGGCCCGCCGGATGGCCGAGCGGGCCCGGGCCGCCGTCCGGCTCGCCGACACCGGGACCCACCTGCTGGTCACCCCGCCCGTCGAGTGCGACGCGCAGATGCAGCGCGACGGGATCGCGCCCAAGTCGCCCACCGGGCGCGGCGAACGGGCCTGGTGGTTCGGTGAAGTGGTGGCCGCCGCGCCGCTGTCGCTCTGGCCGCGGACCACCGGACTGACGCCCGAACAGCTGCTCGCCCTGCGGGTCGGTGACAGCATCGACGAGACCACCAGCAGCTGGGCCGACGACCTGCGGGAGGCCTGGGCGCGGGCCGCCGTCCGCCAGCAGGACGCCGACTGGGCCCGGGCGCTGCTCGGCCCGGCACCCGTCGCCGGTCGCGGTGCGCGGGCCCGCTCGCCGCGCACCACCGGCGCCCCGGCCAAGCTGCTGGCCGTCCTGCCGCCGGAGGAGCGGGCGGTCTGGACGGCCGCGTTCATCCGGGTGCACGGGCTGGGCGAGGCCTTCCAGCTGCTCGGAGCCTGCGCCACCCCGTGGACGCCGCCGCTGTCCACCGCCGTGGTGGCCGCGCTGGCCCGGGCGGCGGCCTCCGGGGCGTACCCGTGGAGCCACAGCGGGGTGCTCGGGATGACGGAGCGCGCGCTCGCCCCGGAGACGGCCGCCGCGGTGGAGGAGCTGGCCGCCGGGGCCGCCCCGGACTCCGCCTGGTCGGAGACCTTCGCCCGGCTGGCCGGCACCCTGCGCTTCCGGGCGGCGATGCTCGCCGAGCTGGCGGGCTGAGCCCGGGGCTCCCGCACACCCCGGAACGACTGGGAACGACCGGGAACGACCGGGACCGGCCGGGAACGACGGAACGCCCCGGAACTCCCCGGAACGACGGAGCGGGCCGGCCCCGGAAGGGCCGGCCCGCTCGACGCGCCGTGGTTCAGCCGGCCCGCAGGTTCGACTCGACCCAGGCGACCACGTCCCGGGTCGGCGTGCCCGGGGTGAAGATGTCCGCGACGCCCATCGCCTTGAGCTCGGCGACGTCCTCGTCCGGGATGATCCCGCCGCAGAAGACCTTGATGTCCTCGGCGTCGCGCTCCTTCAGCAGCTCCAGCACCCGGGCGCAGAGCGTCATGTGGGCACCGGAGAGGATCGACAGCCCGATGCCGTCCGCGTCCTCCTGGATCGCGGTGTCGACGACCTGCTCGGGCGTCTGGTGCAGTCCGGTGTAGATGACCTCCATACCGGCGTCGCGCAGGGCGCGCGCGATGACCTTGGCACCACGGTCGTGACCGTCGAGCCCGGGCTTGGCGACCACCACACGGATCGGCCCCGACACACTCATGACTGCCTCCTGGACGTCGTCGTCCACCATCCGACCGGGCCTCGTGGGCCGCCGGCGCGGTTAACGGTCAATAACCAACCTGAGGGGAGGTTAGCGCCACCCGGCCCGGTTGGCCGTGCCGCCCCCGAAGAGGAGGGCAAAGTCACAGCTCCAGGCCTTGCTACCAGCCGGTATACCCGTCCTCCGCGCAACCTCCGCACAGACCCCCCGGCCGACCCCTTGACATCCGGGGGTTTTTCCGGGGCGTCGGCCTTGGAGCTACAGTCACGGCTGTTCTCCCTCGTCCGACGACGTCCGAGGCCCACCGAGGAGGCAGCCCCCGATGGCTCCCGATGCAGCCGCCCGTCCGACCCGCGCGGAGCTGCGCCTCGCCGCCCGCGAACAGTCCCGCACCCAGCGCCGCGGCGCCGCCAGGGCGGCCACCCGGACGGCGCTGCTGCGGGTCGCGCTGCCGTCGATGGCCGCGCTCGGAGTGGCCGCGGCGGCCGCGGTCACCGTGCAGGGGGAGGCCGACCAGCAGCGCGCCCAGGCCGCCGGGCGGGTGCCGCAGTCCGCGGTGGAGGCCGACCCGGACACCACGGCCGCGCAGGCGGCCGCCGCCCAGGCGGTCGCGGCCGGCGCACCGGCCCAGGCCTCCCGCGGCGACGCCCGCCAGCCGCTGGCCGGCGCCCAGCCCACCGAGGCCCCCACCGCGCAGCCCACCGCCGAGCCGGCGCCCGAACCGGTCAAGCCCAAGGTGGTCATGCCGGTCGCCCAGCACGGCCTCGGCGAACTGTTCGGCGAGGCCGGCAGCCGCTGGGCCAACCGGCACACCGGCATCGACTTCCCGGTGGACGGCGGCTCCGAGGTCTACGCCGTGACCGACGGCACCGTCCGAACCCAGTGGAATCCGTTCTACGGCTACATGACGATCCTCAGGATGCCCGACGGCACCGAGGCCTGGTACTGCCACCTGCGGGCGTACAAGGTCCGCAAGGGCCCGGTGAAGCAGGGCGACGTGATCGCCTTCGTCGGCACCAGCGGCAACAGCACCGGCCCGCACCTGCACTTCGAGATCCGGCCGCAGGGCAGCGGACCGATCGACCCGCTGCCCTGGCTCCTCTCCAACGGGCTGGACCCGCGCTGAGGCGCTGAGGCCCTACAGCTTCTCGACCGGCGCGTAGCGCAGCAGCAGCTGCTTGCGCCCCTCGGTGCCGAAGTCGACGGTGGCTTGCGCCCGGTCCCCGGCGCCCGTGACGGCCACCACCGTGCCCAGCCCGAAGCTGTCGTGGGTGACCCGGTCGCCGACCGCGAGCGAGGCGGCCTCGCGCTCCACCACCTGGCCGCCGCGCCGCGCCGACTGCCCCCAGCCGGCCTTCGGCGACGCCGACGACGAGGAGCGCGAACTCCCGCCCCCGGACGAGGACTTGCCCCAGGACGAGCCCGAGGAGTAACCGCGCTGGACCGGCGCCTGCGCCGCCCCGGTGCGCTTCCACTCCACCAGCGCCTCCGGGATCTCCTCCAGGAACCGCGAGGCCGGGTTGTAGGCCGGCTGCCCCCAGGCGCTGCGCAGCACCGAGCGGGTCAGGTACAGCCGCTCGCGGGCCCGGGTGAGCCCGACGTACGCGAGCCGGCGCTCCTCCTCCAGCTCCTTGACCTGGTTGAGCGCCCGCATGTGCGGGAAGATCCCGTCCTCCATGCCGGTCAGGAAGACCACCGGGAACTCCAGGCCCTTGGCGGTGTGCAGGGTCATCATCGTGATGACGCCCTGCCCGTCCTCGTCGTCGTCCGGGATCTGGTCGCTGTCGGCGACCAGCGCGACCCGCTCCAGGAAGTCGGCCAGCGAACCGACCGGCGGGGTGCCCTCCTCCCCGGCGTCCGGCCGCTCGCCCGGGTCCTGCTCGTACTCCAGGGCGACGGAGGCCAGCTCCTGGAGGTTCTCCACCCGGGTCTCGTCCTGCGGGTCGGTGGAGGCCTGGAGCTCGGCCAGGTAGCCGGTCTCCTCCAGGACGGCCTCCAGCACCGCCGCCGGGCCCGCGCCCGACTCGACGACCTGGCGCAGCCCGGCCATCAGGGTGTTGAACTTCTTGACGGCGTTGGCCGAGCGCGCGGCCATCCCGTACGCCTCGTCCACCCGGACCAGCGCCTGGGCGAAGGAGATCCGCTCCCGCGCGGCCAGCGCGTCGATCATCGCCTCGGCCCGCTCGCCGATGCCGCGCTTGGGCACGTTGAGGATCCGGCGCAGCGGCACGGTGTCCTCCGGGTTGGAGAGCACCCGCAGGTACGCCAGGACGTCCCGGACCTCCTTGCGCTCGTAGAAGCGCACCCCGCCGACCACCTTGTACGGCAGGCCGACCCGGATGAACACCTCCTCGAACACCCGGGACTGGGCGTTGGTCCGGTAGAAGATCGCGACGTCGCCGGGCTTGGCCTCGCCCTTGTCGGTGAGCCGGTCGATCTCGTCGGCGATGAACTGGGCCTCGCCGTGCTCGTCGTCCGCGACGTAGCCGATGACCTTCTCGCCGTGGTCGCCGGCCGTCCACAGCTTCTTCTCGCGGCGGTTGGCGTTGCGCTCGATGACGGCGTTGGCGGCGCTCAGGATGGTCTGGGTGGAGCGGTAGTTCTGCTCCAGCAGGATCGTGGTCGCGTTCGGGTAGTCCTCCTCGAACTGGAGGATGTTGCGGATGGTCGCGCCGCGGAAGGCGTAGATCGACTGGTCCGCGTCACCGACCACGCACAGCTCGGCCGGCGGCACCTCGGCCAGCCGCCCGGCCGCCGGGTTCACGAAGTCCCCGTCCGCGGTGCGCTTCGGCGCGGCCGCGACGGAGCCCCCGCTCAGCTCCCGGACCAGCATGTACTGGGCGTGGTTGGTGTCCTGGTACTCGTCGACCAGGATGTGCCGGAACCGGCGCCGGTAGTGCTCGGCGACGTCGGGGAAGGCCTGGAGCAGGTTCACCGTCGTCATGATGATGTCGTCGAAGTCCAGCGCGTTGGCCTCGCGCAGCCGCCGCTGGTAGAGCGCGTACGCCTCGGCGAGCTTCTTCTCCATCGGGTTGGCGGCCTGGTCGGCGAAGGTCTCCTCGTCGATCAGCTCGTTCTTGAGGTTGCTGATCTTCGCCGTGAAGGACTTCGGCGGGAACTGCTTCGGGTCCAGGTCGAGGTCCCGGCAGACCAGCGACATCAGCCGCTGCGAGTCGGCCGAGTCGTAGATCGAGAAGCTGGAGGTGAAGCCCAGCTGCTTGGACTCGCGGCGCAGGATGCGCACGCAGGCGCTGTGGAAGGTGGAGACCCACATCGCCCGGGCGCGCGGGCCGACCAGCGCCTCGACGCGCTCGCGCATCTCGCCGGCCGCCTTGTTGGTGAAGGTGATCGCCAGGATCTCCCCCGGCTGCACCCCGCGGGCGCCCAGCAGGTGGGCGATCCGGTGGGTCAGCACCCGGGTCTTGCCGGAGCCGGCGCCGGCCACGATCAGCAGCGGCGAGCCCGCGTGCAGCACCGCCTCGCGCTGCGGGTCGTTCATCCCCTCCAGCAGCTGCGCCGGATCGATCACCGTACGGGCGGCGCCGTTGCGGTACCAGGCGTCCCGCTCCGCCTCGGCGGCGTGGTCGGTCCGGAACAGCCCGTCCGGGATGGCCTCCTCGTACGCGTCGTACGGGACCTCCTCCTCGTACGGCGGGGGCTCCTCGTCGGCGGGAGCGGCGGGCTGCTTCGACCCGGCGGCGGGGGCCTCGAAACCGGGGAGCGGAAGGTCGTCAAAGAGGCTACTCATGGCACATCGAGTCTATGGCCACCCACCGACAAGCCCGTCCGCCCCGGAGATCCCGGGGCGGACGGGCTCGACGGGGTCAGTGCGACCAATACGGGTCGTCGGCGGTCGCGCACGCCTTGTCGCCGTCCCGCGGCCCCTGGGTGAATCCGCCGGATCCATCGGGCCCGGTCGTGTCCCTGACGTCGTACTGGGAGACAACGAGCCTCGCGCAGCCGCCCAGCTCGACGGAGAACCGGAGGCTGAAACGCGGGTTCCGGTCCTCCTTCACCTCCAGCGAGTACCAGGTGCGCGTGACCGAATAGCCCTTCCCGGTCCAGAGCGTCTCCACCTTGTCGAGCGATTCGGTGCGCCGGTTGTCGGCAACCCTGACTCGGGCCACCTGCCCGGCAGCCAGTTCCGCCCGGCCGGTCTTCCTGCACCCGGACGTCCCGCAGAACCCCGTGGTGTCTGCCTCACTGCCGTACCTCGCCTCAGTCCACTGGAGCCCCGACGGAAGCGCACCGGCCACCTCGGCGAGTTCGGCCTCGATCCGCTGCCGCGCCTGCTCGACCGGCAACATCGGTTCGTCCGGTTCCGGCCAGAAGAGCCAGCCCGCCAGAACCACCAGGAGGACGGCCGACACGGTCCCCCACCGCCACCTGATCCTCACCTCGTGTCCTGCCGCGTGATCGTGCTCCCGTGGCCGCTCACGATCTTGCCGATGTTGGCGAGGGAGTCGCCGCCCTTGTCGTGCTTCCCGAAGTAGTTGTCGTGGGAGTCGTCCACCGTTCCGTCCGCCACGGAGAAGCGCTGTCCGCCGAAGCTCCGACTGGCCGGGTCGGTTCCGTGCCATGATCCGTCGGGGTTCGCGAACGCTTCGTACGCCGCCACACCGGGAATGAGCGTCCCCTTGCCCGGCGACATCCCGACGGGGTCGTTCTTGGCCATGCCGACGTACACGTGATCCGCTCCGACCCCCAACTGTGTCGCCCTGTCCACCCCGGTACCCGGGCTGCCGACAAGGACGATGTCGTCGGCGGCCAGGCCACCGGGGTGCTGAGTCGACTGCCCGACCACCAGGGATCCGTAGCTGTGTCCCTGCGCGGTCATGTGCGCCGGCCATCCCTCGTGCGTCGCCCGGAGTCCGGCGATGAACTTGTTGTAAGCCGCCCCACCCTCGACCGCCCGGTCCTTCATGGCCACCGACGGGCCGTCCAACTGCGGCGCGTCGTACCCCAGCCAGAACACGGATGCGACATCCGGTATCTCCTTGTTGCCCTTCGCAGCCGCCTCGGCCGACCGGTACACCCGCAGCGCCGTCGAGGTGTCTCCCTTTCCCGCACCCGACATGTCGCTGTTCAACCCGGGCACGATCGACGAGACGTTCCTCGCCTTGTCCGGGTCGCCCCAGGACAGGATCGCGCGGCCCTGGCCCTGATCGCCGATCCCCAGCAGCAACAACGGGGGCCTGGGGAGATTCAGCTTGTCGTCGTCCGGCTCCCCGATCTCCCCCTTGAGGCGCTTCTGGATGTCCAGGAAGCCCTGCAGCTTCTTCCGCTCGGCGTCGTTCAGGCTGCCGCTCCGCTGCTGGTACTGCTCGATCAGCCTCGGCAGCAGGATCCGGTTGGCCCGGTCCCTGGCCGCCGACGGAATACCGTCCCGGTTGCCGAGCAGATCGGGGTGGTCCTGGATGAGCCTCTGCTGTTCGGCGGCCGAGAGACCCGTGAACCAGTCGTGCACCTGGGCGGGCGAGGCATCGGGCTTCGGCCAGCCCGCCGCCGTCAGTTGCCTGCCGACGTCGTTGATCGCGTCCAGCTCGACGGTGGCCGCATCGGGGTTCTCCCAGGCGCCGTTCTGGGCCCCGGTGGTGATGCTGGCCAGCCGCTGGGAGATCTTCTCGTCGGCGTTGGTGGCCTCGGTGAGTGCCTGTCCGATGCGATCGGCCAGTGACTGGGCGTGCTGCGGCGCGTTGTAGTCCTTGTCGTGCTTCTCCGCCTGCGTCGGCGGCGGATAGGTGACGGAGCCGTCCTCGCCGACAGTGAACCCGGCCCGAACGGCTTCGTCCAGGGCCCCCTGGAGCTTGCCCTGGGCGATTTCGAACGCCTCGGCGGCCATCTTGAGGACGACGGCGGTGTCGTGCAATCCCTTGTGGACTCCGTCCAGCTTGGTGTCCGTCTTCTTGAGTGCCTTCGTCGCCGCCTCGGCCGCGCTGCCCGTCCACTTGTCCCCGCGGACGATGTAATAGGAGGCCTGCTTGATCGTCTCGAAGTGCTGACCCTGTGCGACGCCCAGCGATTCGTAGGCCTCCGCGGCCGCACGGAGCTTGCCGGGCTGGGCGTCCCGGAGACGGGCGAAGTCGACCATCAGTGGACTCCGCCCGTCGCCATGGCACTGTTGACCGCGGATTCGTTCTTCGCGTAGTTGTTCGCAGCCGTCACCATGTTGAGGCCGTTGGTGTCGACCTCGGCATGGAGCTTGTCGAGGCAGCCTTCCCAGGCCTTCGTGCATGCTGCCAGCGCGCCCCCCGAAGCCCAGCCGCCGAGGGCACCGACCGCGTCGTCGGACGGTTTCCTTATCCGCGCGACCTCGCCCGGCATCTGGGCGGCGATCTCCTGCGTCTTCTTCCCCACGTTCGCCAGGCCGGTCGGATCGACCTTGACCGCGTCCCCCATGCTTCCCCCTCCCTGGGGCCCGACAGCGTCGGGCACCAAGGAGACTACCGTGGGTACGAATGGAACTACAGTGCGAGTTCGGAAGTGTCAGACCAGGCGGCGGGCGGTGGCCCAGCGGGTCAGCTCGTGGCGGTTGCTCAGCTGGAGCTTGCGCAGGACGGCGGAGACGTGGCTCTCGACGGTCTTCACCGAGATGAAGAGCTGCTTGGCGATCTCCTTGTAGGCGTAGCCGCGGGCGATCAGGCGCAGCACCTCGCGCTCGCGCTGGGTGAGGCGGTCCAGGTCCTCGTCCACCGGCGGGGTGTCGGTGGCGGCGAAGGCGTCCAGCACGAAGCCGGCCAGCCGGGGCGAGAACACGGCGTCGCCGTCGGCGATCCGGAAGACCGCGTTCACCAGGTCGGTGCCGGTGATGGTCTTGGTGACGTAGCCGCGCGCGCCGCCGCGGATGACGCCGATGACGTCCTCGGCGGCGTCCGACACCGACAGCGCCAGGAACTTCACCCCTCCCTGCTCGCCCATCAGCCCGGCCGAGCGGCGCAGCACCTCGACGCCGCCGCCGCCCGGCAGGTGGACGTCGAGCAGCACCACGTCCGGCCTGGTCTCGGCGACCACGCGGACCGCCGAGTCCACGTCGTCGGCCTCGCCGACCACGTCGATGCCGGTCACCTCGGTGCGGCCGATCTCGGCCCTGACCCCCGTCCGGAACATCCGGTGGTCGTCGACCAGCACGACCCGCGCAGTACGCTCCGGAGCTGCCTCAGTCATCAGTTCTCTCCATCTCCAGCTCGACCTCGGTGCCGCCGCCCGCAGCCGGCCGCACCCGAGCGGTGCCGCCGTTGCGCTTCATCCGGCCGATGATCGACTCCCGTACGCCCATCCGGTCCTCGGGCACCGTGTCGGGATCGAAGCCGGGGCCGTGGTCGCGCACGAACACCGACACCGTCCTCCCCTCGACCTCGGCGTAGACCTGGACCGGTCCCCCGCCACCGTACTTGGCCGCGTTGACGGTCGCCTCCCTCGCGGCCTGCATCTGTGCCGCGATCCCCTCGTCCATCGGGCAGTCGCCGACGATCACCAGCTCGACCGGGACGCCGTGCCGGTCCTCGACCTCGGCGACCGCGGCCCGCAGGGTCTCCGCCATGGTGTCCGGCGCGGCCTCGGCGGCCGCCTCCGGGCGGTACAGCCACAGCCGCAGCTCGCGCTCCTGCGAGCGGGCCAGCCGCAGTACCTCCTTGGGGTCCTCGGCCCGGCGCTGGATCAGGGTCAGGGTGTGCAGCACGGAGTCGTGGATGTGCGCGGCGATCTCGGCCCGCTCCTGGGCGCGGATGCGGGCGGTGCGCTCGGCCCCGAGGTCCTGCCAGAGCCGCAGGCCGTACGGGCCGAGCAGCACCAGCACGCCGGCCAGCACCGCGAGCGAGGCCTCGACCACCGAGCCGAGCGTGGAGCCGCTGCCCTGCATGGCGAGCAGCGCGATGGTGCCGGCCACCGCGAGCAGCACGCCCGCGCCGACCCGGGTGTAGGCGCCGCGCCGCTTCTCGCCCTCCTCGATGCCGAACCAGCGCTGCCAGCGCGAGTCGTCGGCCTGCCGCCAGACCAGCGCCACGCCGACGCCGATCGCCAGCAGCGGCCAGGTGTAGGGCTTGGCGGTCTGCCAGCCGAGCACGTTGAGCAGGGCGATCAGGCCGATCACCGTCATCACCAGGGCGGAGAGCTGGCCGAGGCCGCCCTGCCCGCCCTTGCCGGACGCCCCGGCCTCCTCGCCCTCGGCGGGCGCGGCCACCGGCTCGCCCTGGAGGGTGTGCTGGAGCAGCCGGCGCATCCGGCCCACCCAGCCGCCGGTCTCGCCGCCCTTGCTCAGCGCCCCGCCCTGGAGCCCGGGCGTGGCCGGGACGAACACCCCGTTGAGGTACACCCACTGGGCGCCGCCGCGCTGCGAGGGCTCGCCGATGCCGATCGGCACCACGAACCAGAACGCGGCGTACAGCAGCGCGCCGATCCCCTGGGCGAAGAACAGCACGACGAAGGCGAGCCGCACCCACCGCACCGGCAGCCCGAGGTGCACCGCCAGGCCGTGCGCGACGCCGCCCAGCATCCGTCCCCGCGGGCTGCGGTAGAGCCGCCGGTAGGGCGGCCGCCCGCCGTCGGGCGTGCTCGGGTCGGCGCCGGCCGACGGCACGGTGTCGGGGGCGATGGATCGGGGATCGGTACCGGGGGCTGCCACGCCACCGATGGTTCCACGCGGGCACCCGCGGGCGCATCAGGGTGTGTCCCCAAGCCGCATCAGGGACAAGTCAGGGTACGGACAGGGGTCGACCCGGTTGGGCCGGGCCGTCCCGTGCCGGAAGGATGGTGTCCATGACCGAGGACCCCCGCATCGAGGAGGCCGGGCCCGCCGCCCCGCCGGAACCGGAACGCCCCCCACTGACCCGGGCCGAGCACCACCGCGTGGTGGCCGGTGTCTGCGGTGGCCTCGGCCGGCACCTGGACATCGACCCGGTGGTCTTCCGGATCGTCACGGTGGTGCTCTGCCTCTCCGGTGGCCTCGGGCTGTTCCTGTACGGCCTGGCCTGGCTGATCGTCCCGACCGACGACGGCGCCAAGGGCCGCGGCGGGCGCACCGAGCTCCAGCGGGTGCTCACCGGGCGGGTGGACGGCCAGTCGGTCGGCGCGGTGCTGCTGACCGTGATCGGCACCGGGGTGTTCTTCTCCTCGATGGGCGACGGGGACCAGATGTTCCCGCTGCTGCTGCTCGCCGCCCTGGTCTTCCTGGCGGTGCGGTACGACCCGGAGCGCCGCCGGGGGCGCGGGCGGGGGCGCGAGCGCCGCCGCGGCGGCCCGTACGACCGTCACTTCCCCGACAACGAAGGCACCGGGATCACCGGCGGCGCCGGGGCCTACCGCTGGCCGCGGCCGGAGCAGGCCGAGCAGGCCGAGCCGGCCGGGGCGACGGAGCACACCACCGCCCGGACCGCCGGGAAGGCGCCCGCCGACGGCCCGACCCCCGACGCCGGCGGCTACCTGTGGGACCCGCGCCACCCCGAGCGCAACCCGTACGGGAACACCGCCCCGGCCACCCCGACGCCACCGTTCGGCACCCCGACCCCGCCGTTCGGCACCCCGGTGCCGCCGGCCGGCACCCCGGCCCAGCC
The DNA here is from genome assembly GCF_055633695.1 of Kitasatospora sp. NPDC114501. Classification (NCBI taxonomy): domain Bacteria; kingdom Bacillati; phylum Actinomycetota; class Actinomycetes; order Kitasatosporales; family Streptomycetaceae; genus Kitasatospora; species Kitasatospora sp. NPDC114501. The sequence continues at coordinate 117,614 of NZ_JBVKDS010000003.1, forward strand.
CTGGTGGCAGCGCGCCGACCTGCCGGAGGGCGACCCGCTGCGCAAGGAGCGCGCGGAGCGCCGTCCCGAACCCGCCGCCGTCCGGCGCCCCCGGGAGCGCTCGGCGCTCGGCTTCTTCGGATTCCTGCTGGCGGTCGGCGCCGGCACCGCGGTGTGGACCGCCTCCGCCGGCCACCACGACCCCACGGTCCGCGGCGCGACGGTGCTGGCCTCCGCGCTGCTGGTGGTGGGCCTGACGCTGCTGGTCGGCGCGAAGTTCGGCCGGGCCCGGCGGCTGGCGGTGACCGGTCTGCTGCTCACCCTGGCGCTGGCCTTCGTCGGCCACTCGCCGGACTCCCTGCGCAACGCGGTCGGCGACCGCGACTGGACCGTCGTCTCGGCAACCGACCTGCACGACCGCTACAACCTGGGCGCCGGGACGATCAGGCTGGACCTCTCCGCGGTCGACCCGGCCGGGGCCACCCTCGCCACCAAGGCCGACCTCGGCGCCGGCAACATGACCGTCACCGTGCCGGACGACGTGGCGGTGAACCTGGTGGTCCGGGTCGGCCTGGGCGACGTCACCGTGCCCGGTGACCGCAGCGACAGCACCGGGCGGCACACCTACCTGATCGGCCCTGCCAACGGGCGGCCGGCCAAGGGCACCCTCAATCTCGAACTCGGAATCGGGCTCGGCAACATCAAGGTGGTCCAGCAGTGAGGAAGCACCGGCTCGACCTGTTCTCGCTGATCGCGGGCGCGCTGTTCACCGTGATCGCGGTGCTCTACCTGGTCGCGGCGCTCAACGACCAGTCGGTGAACGGGCGGATCGTCATCCCGGTCACCTTCATCGTGCTCGGCGTCGGCGGCCTGGCCGGCGCGGTCGCGGCGGTGGCCCGGCGCGCCCGGCCCGACCGCGAGGAGTGACCCCGCCGACGAACCCCCGGGTCCTCAGCCCTGCTGGGGGCCCAGGGTCAGCTGGTCCCCGTCCTTGCGGACGGCGTACCTGGGCAGCGGCTTGACCGCCGGCCCGTTGACCACCGCACCGGTCGCGGCGTCGAACCGGGAGCCGTGGCAGGGGCAGTACAGCTGGCCGTTCTTCGGCGCGTCCACGGCGCAGCCGGAGTGGGTGCACACCGCGGAGAAGGCGCAGTACTGGCCGGCCTTGGGCTGGACGATGTAGACGGCGTCCCCGGTGGCCGGATCCTTGACCTGGGCCGAGCCGCCGACCGGCACGCTCGCGGCGGACACCGCGGGGGCCTGCGCCAGGGCGGTGGAGACCGGGGCCGCCGACTGCTTGGGCGCGGCGGACCTGTCCCGGCCGAAGGTGCGGGTCAGCGAGCCGGCGAGCAGCCCGGCCCCGCCGATCGCGACGGCCGCGATCCCGCCGTCCACCAGGGCCCGCCGCCGGACGTGGTCCTCGCCGAGCCCGCGCGCGCGGTCCCGCCCGGCCCGGCGGGCCAGGTAGCCGTCCACGGACAGGTACGGCGTCCCGGCCAGCACCAGCGGGGTCCAGGCCATCAGGTAGGCCAGGTCGTTGCCGAGGTAGTACGGCGCGACGCTCCAGCTCACGGTCAGCCACAGGCTGAGGCTGAGCAGCGCGCCGCCGAGCGCGGCGGCCCGGCCCCAGAGGCCGAGCAGGGTGCCGAGGCCGACCGCCAGCTCGCCGAAGGCGATGGCGAGCGCGAACAGGGTGGGGTGGTCGAGGGCGGGGCCGAGCAGGAAGGAGATCGGGCTGCCGCCCGCCTTGGCGGCCTGGGTCTGCGAGACGAAGGAGGCCGGGTCGCCCGCCCCGGCCAGGAAGTGGGCGTCGGACAGTTTGTCGAGGGCGGCGTAGACGAACGTGACGCCGAGGAAGAGCCGCAGGGGCAGCAGCGCGTACCGGGACGCGAGCGCCCGCCACCGCGCCGCCCGGTCGGCCCGACTGGCCGCTCCCCCACCGGCCGGCACCGAGTTGCTGGCCTCCGACATCCCTCACACCTTCCCTCGTCGCCTGCCACTCCCTGACAGGTCCGGTCCGCATTCTGCCCGTTCCCGACCGCTTTCGGTGGGAGGTCCCTCCCGGAGAGCGGCACCCGCACCGCAAACGGCCGCGCCGTCGCTCCCTCCAGTACGGGAACGACGGCGCGGCCGTTCAGGCATCGGCCTCAGGACGACGACGACCTCGCGCCCCGGCGGCCGGCGGGAGTGCTCACTCCCACTCGATGGTGCCCGGCGGCTTGCTGGTGACGTCGACGACGACGCGGTTCACGTCGCGGACCTCGTTGGTGATCCGGGTGGAGATCTTCGCCAGCACGTCGTAGGGCAGACGCGACCAGTCGGCGGTCATGGCGTCCTCGGACGAGACCGGGCGCAGCACGATCGGGTGGCCGTAGGTGCGGCCGTCGCCCTGCACGCCCACGCTGCGGACGTCGGCGAGCAGCACGACCGGGCACTGCCAGATCTCGCGGTCCAGACCGGCCGCGGTCAGCTCCTCGCGGGCGATCGCGTCGGCGTCGCGGAGCAGGTCCAGGCGCTCCTTGGTGACCTCGCCGACGATCCGGATGCCCAGGCCCGGGCCCGGGAACGGCTGGCGCTGGACGATCTCCTCCGGCAGGCCCAGCTCCTGGCCGACCATCCGGACCTCGTCCTTGAACAGCTTGCGCAGCGGCTCGACCAGCTGGAACTGGAGGTCCTCGGGCAGGCCGCCGACGTTGTGGTGGGACTTGATGTTGGCGGTGCCGGTGCCGCCGCCGGACTCCACCACGTCCGGGTACAGGGTGCCCTGGACCAGGAAGTCGACCGACTCGCCGTGCTCGCCGGCCTCGGCGATGATCTCGGCCTGGGCCTGCTCGAAGACCCGGATGAACTCCCGGCCGATGATCTTGCGCTTCTCCTCGGGGTCGGTGACCCCCTTCAGCGCGTCCAGGAAGCGCTCGGAGGCGTCGACGACCTTCAGCTGGACGCCGGTGGCGGCCACGAAGTCCTTCTCGACCTGCTCGGTCTCGCCCTTGCGCATCAGGCCGTGGTCGACGTAGACGCAGGTCAGCCGGTCACCGATGGCCTTGTTGACCAGGGCGGCCGCGACCGCGGAGTCCACGCCGCCGGACAGGCCGCAGATCGCGCGCTTGTCGCCGACCTGCTCGCGGATCAGGGCGATCTGCTCGTCGACCACGCTGCCGGTGGTCCAGGTCGGGGCGATGCCGGCGCCGCGGTAGAGGAAGTGCTCCAGGATCAGCTGGCCGTGGTCGGAGTGCAGCACCTCGGGGTGGTACTGGACGCCGTACAGCCGGGCCTCGTCGTTCTCGAAGGCCGCGACCGGGACCAGGTCGGTGGAGGCGGTGACCGCGAAGCCCTCCGGGGCGGCGGAGCAGGCGTCGCCGTGCGACATCCACACCGAGTGCTGCGCCGGGACGCCCTCGAACAGGGTGGAGCCGGTGCGGGAGACGGTCAGCGGGGTGCGGCCGTACTCGCGGGCGCCGTTGTTGTCGACGGTGCCGCCGAGGCTCTTGGCCATCAGCTGGAAGCCGTAGCACATGCCGAAGACCGGGACACCGGCCTCGAAGATCGCGCGGTCGATCTGCGGCGCGCCCTCTTCGTAGACCGACGACGGGCCGCCGGAGAGGATGATCGCCTTGGGGTTCTTGGCGAGCATCTCGGCGACCGGCATGCTGCTCGGCACGATCTCGCTGTAGACCCGCGCCTCACGCACCCGACGGGCGATGAGCTGGGCGTACTGGGCGCCGAAGTCGACCACCAGAACGGGGTCGTTGTCCGGCGCGGACTGGACGGGAATTGCAGAGGACACAGACGGCCTTCCGGCAGCGGTATCGAGGTGTCGCGCGGAGCCGCTTCCCCGGCGGGGGCCACGGCTGCGGACGGGTGTGGGGTGTCTGGACACCGATTCTACCGGGCTGTCCGGTTTCACTCGTCTGCCCGTCCAACGAACCGTGACCGGGCGGGGCCGCGGTTCGTTGCTTCTGACGAACGTACGGCCGCGCCGCGTCCGCCAGACGCGCCGCCCGTCCCCGCGGGGGCACCGCCGTACGGCAGCAGGACCACGCGTGGAGTTCCACCCAGTCCACCGGCGCACGTGGTGCCGCCGCCCGGCCCGCCGGGTGCGCGGCTCCGTGGGACCGTGCGCGGGTGCCGCGGCCGGCCAGCAGGGGACAGCGACCCCGGCCGCGACTGGGCCGAGAGGTGGGACGGCCGGAATCCGGGGACGCCCGGGCCGGCCGTCGCACCCCCGGTCCGATCCGGTGTGCGCCCGGGCGCACGCCCCCGTCCGCACCGCGCCGCTACGCGCGTCCCCGTGCGCCTCCACCACCCAGGCCACTACGCACCGTGATCATCGATGGCGGGCCCGACGGGAAATGCTCTCTGCCGAACTGTGCCGAACCGGTTGCAGAGCGAGCCCCTCGTCCAGCACGATGCTCCTTGTAAGCGGTTCTCCCGGCGCCTCACGGCTCGCCGAGGAGGCCCGCGACGGGCGTTCTCCGCAGCCGCGCCGCAGGGAGGTGGCAGCGGTCTTCAGTTCACGCTCCGTGAGCGTGGGACCGGCGCAGACCTGCGCGCCGACCCCGCGTACGGGCGTTCGCGCCCCGCGCGTCCGGCCACCCACGCCGGAGCCGCACGGCGCATCCCGAAGCCAACCGACACGACGGCGCTCCTCCCCCGGCGCCGTCACCCCAGCACCGGCGCGGCCCTGACGCCGAGTGCTGAGCGACAAAGGGCCCCGTTCCCCCGCGGGGCCCTTTGCCCTGTCCGGGCCGTCTTCGCTCAGGCGTGCTCGCGCTCAGTGGGGCTCGCGCTCAAGGGGTGCCCGCGCTCAGGGGTGCTCGCGCCAGACGCTCGGGTCGACCGGCTCCTCGGCCGGGCGCGGCGGCACCGGCGCCCCACCGGCCGGGGCGGACGGCGCGGGCGGCGCTGACGGCGCGGGCGGGGCGGACGGCGCCTCGTGCGAGGCGAGCACCTCGCTCACCCCGCTCCCGGCGGCGTACGGCGCGTCCTGCGGCGCGGCGGCCTGCGGCGGCACACCGGCCCCCGGCACCGGGCCGCCCTGCTGCGCCGGAACACCGTGCGGCGTCGCGTACGGCACCTCCGGCGGGTACGGCACGGCGCCCCCGCCCGGCGCGAACGGGGACTCGGCGTACGGCACGGCGCCGCCCGGCGCGCCCTCGCCCCGGCCCCGCACGGCCGCCAGCAACACCGGCACCAGCAGCACCCCGACCAGCGCCCAGACCGCGTTGGCCACCAGCACGGTCAGGAACACCAGCCCGACCGAGGACTCCTGAGAGAACTCCGTCCGCTTGGCCTCGGCCCAGCCGGTCATGGAGCTGGTCTCCACCAGCGCCGCCCCGGAGACCGTCATCAGCAGGGTGAGCGCCCCGGTGTACAGGGCCGCCAGGCGCAGCCGGTCGGTGGTGTCCAGACGCCGCCGGTACGCCGCCCAGCCGAGCACGCCCGCCGCGACCAGCGCGGCCAGGCCGGTCCAGCGCCAGTCGGCGCTCATGTCCCGCAGGTCGAAGAAGGAGAACTCGGTGTCGTTGCCGCGGTCGCGCCACGAGGATCCGCCGTCGCCGGACAGGTTGGTGTGCGACCGCAGGCTCGCCCCCGAGCCGAAGGCGAGCAGGCCGAGGCCCAGGTTGGGCAGGAAGGCCAGTGAGACCCCGGTCAGCGCCCCGCTGTCGCTGTTCGCCGCGACCACCACGAAGGCCGCCACCGAGGACAGCCCCACCGAGATCGCGAGCGCCTGGCCGGCGGTCAGCGCGGCCACCGCCCAGCCGCGCACCGCGCGGCTGCGCCAGGCGGCCCAGCGCAGCGCGTCGGTGCCGTACACCAGGAAGGCCAGCAGGGCGGCCGACACGGCGGTCCAGGCGACCGCTTCCAGCCAGCCGGAGTCCGCGGTGATCAGCGACTCCGCCGACTTCCGGCCGGAGCCGGGGTAGTCGGCCCGGCCCAGGCGGCCGTCCGGGTTCCAGTCCGTACCGCCGACCAGGCCGAGCACCAGGCTCACCGCCGCGAGGACGACCGCGGTGCGCACCGCCTCGGCGGCGGCCCGGCTCCGGGTCAGCTGGCCCTCGGCCGCCCTGCACCGGCGTAGCCCGGCCCGCAGCCCGAGCCAGAGCGCCAGGCACCACAGGGCGGTGACGGTCATCGGCAGCACCCGGACGGACTCCGCCCAGCCGGCCGTGCCCCGGCTCGCCGAGCTCTCGAAGCCGATGCGGAACGGCGCGCCGAGCGCGTTCAGGGTCATCGACAGCATCGCGAGGAAGCGCTCGCCGAAGCCGGGCGCTTCGAACCGGTACTGGTAGTCGTAGCCGCTCGGGATCGCCGCGATCAGTGCCACGGCCAGCAGGACGAGGGTCGGCGCGACGGCCGCCCTGGCCGCCGGGCGCCAGTCCGCGGCGGTCAGCAGGCGCTGGAACCCGGGCTGCTTGTCGTACCGCTGCCCGGCGCCCCAGCTGGCCAGCGCGGGCGGGGCCGCGGCCGGCGCGTACCCCGGCTGCGGCCCGTAGCCGGGCGGCGGGACGGGCGGAGCCGCACCCGGCGGGGGCGGGGGGACGGGCGGAGCCGCACCCGGCGGGGGCGGCGGCACGGCCGGCGGAGCGACGGGCGGAGCGACGGGCGGAGCGACGGGCGAAGCGGCGTCCGGCGGGGGCGGCGGCACGAACGGCCGGCCGCACGACCCGCAGCCGGAGGCCCCCTCCTCCGAAGTCGCCCCGCACGATGTGCAGTCGGCCATGGCCCGCATTCCCCCCGCTCGACGAGTCCCTGGTCGCCCCAGGGAGCCCGTTTATCCCATCGGATCCGAACGGATGTCAACCGGGAAAGGGGGCAGGCCCATTGGGCCTCCGGGCCGGGTCAGCCGCGCTTCTTCGGGACCTCCGGGACGGGCAGCAGCGGCAGCCGCAGCGCCCCGAACGCGCCCTCGGGCACGGCCGGCCGCACCGGGGCCACCGCGGCGACCCGCCGGTACTCCTCGCCCTGGGCCGGGCGCGGGTCCGCCTCGCCCTTGTTCGGCCACATCGACATGGCGCGCTCGGCCTGGGCGGTGATGGTGAGCGAGGGGTTGACGCCCAGGTTGGCGGAGACGGCCGAACCGTCCACCACGCTGATCCCGGGGTAGCCGTACAGCCGGTGGTACGGGTCCACCACGCCGGTCTCGGGGGCGTCGCCGATCGGGCAGCCGCCCAGGAAGTGCGCCGTCATCGGGATGTCGAAGATCTCGCCGACGGTGCTGCCCGGGAAGCCGTTGATCTCGTCGGCCAGCGCCTGGGCGCCCTTTTCGGCGGCCGGGATCCAGGTCGGGTTGGGCTCGCCGTGGCCCTGGGAGGAGGTGAGCCGGGCCTTGCCGAGCGGCCCCTTCCTCAGCGAGACGGTGATCGAGTTGTCCAGCGACTGCATCACCAGGCCGATGATCGTCTTCTCGGACCAGCGGCGCTGGTTCATCGAGCGGGCGAAGGTCACCGGGTGGAGCGCCGAGTTGGCCAGGTAGCGCAGCCAGCGCGGGACCGCCCCGCCGCCCCGGACCTGGGCGATGGACAGCGCGCCCATCGCGTTGGAGCCCTTGCCGTAGCGGACCGGTTCGATGTGGGTGTTGGCGTCCGGGTGGATCGAGGAGGTGATCGCCACGCCCTTGGTGAAGTCCGCCCTGGTGCCGTACCGCCGGTCGGTGGTCTGCGCGCCCACCAGCGCCTCGGAGTTGGTGCGGGTCAGCTCGCCCAGCCGCTCCGAGATCCGGGGCAGGTGGCCGCCGTCCCGCATCCGGTGCAGCAGCGACTGGGTTCCGTAGGTGCCGGCCGCGACGATCACCCGGGCCGCGGTGATCGTCCGCGCGCCCGCCTTCACCCGGTCCGTCCTCGAACGGGAGTCGGTGCGGCGCACGTCCACCGCGTAGCCGTCGCCGTACTCGCGGATCCTGGCCACCGTGGTCAGCGGGTGGATCTCCGCGCCGCCCCGCTCCGCCAGGTGGAGGTAGTTCTCGGTGAGCATGTTCTTGGCGCCGTGCCGGCAGCCCGTCATGCACTCGCCGCACTCCACGCAGGCCTTGCGGGCCGGGCCGGCGCCGCCGAAGTACGGGTCGGCAACCTCGCCGCCGGGGGCCGCCTTGGCGCTGCCGTCGGTGTCCCCGCCGTCGCCGAAGAAGACCCCGACCGGCGCCATGTGGAAGGTGTCACCGACGCCCATCCGCTCGGCGGCCGCCTTGAGGTGGACATCGGAGGGGGTGAGGGTCGGATTGAGCCGGACCCCGAGCATCCGCTGCGCCTGGTCGTAGAACGGCGCCAACTCCTGCTGCCAGTCCGTGATGTGGCGCCACTGGCGGTCCTCGAAGAAGGCCTTCGGCGGCACGTACAGGGTGTTGGCGTAGTTCAGCGAGCCGCCGCCGACCCCGGCGCCGGCCAGGATCAGCACGTTGGCCAGCAGGTGGATGCGCTGGATGCCGTACAGCCCGAGCTGCGGCGCCCACAGGTAGTTCGGCAGGTCCCAGGAGTTCCTGGGCAGTTCGTCCCGGTCGAAGCGCCGCCCGGCCTCCAGGACGGCGACCCGGTAGCCCTTCTCGGTCAGCCGCAGGGCCGCGACCGAACCGCCGAAGCCGGACCCGACCACCACCACGTCGTAGTCGAACTCCGCCGCACCGCCGGACTGCACCATCTGCCACCGCTCCTTCGCCGGGTGAACCTGCCTGTGGGTACCGCGAACCGGGCCCCGGCGGACGCGCGGGGCCCGCGTACCTCCGGGGCCTACTTGAAGCGCAGCGCCTTGAGCGCCCGCAGCCCGCCGGTCATCACGGCGGCGAACTGCTTGTCGTCCAGCCCGAACGAGGGCGCGATCGGCATCAGCCGCTGGGTCGCGACGGTCTGCGCCTCGGTGAAGCGCAGGATGCCCTCGGCGCCGTGCCGGCGGCCCAGCCCGGAGTCGCCCATGCCGCCCATCGGCGAGCCGACCGAGCCGTACGCGGCGGCGTACGCCTCGTTGACGTTGACCGTGCCGGTGCGCAGCCGGGCGGCGACCGCCCGGCCCCGCCGCAGGTCCCTGGTCCAGACGCTGGAGTTCAGGCCGTACGGCGTGGAGTTGGCGGCGGCCACCGCCTCCTCGTCGGTGTCGAAGCGGTAGACGGAGACGACCGGGCCGAAGGTCTCCTCGGCGCAGACCGCCATGTCGGGGGTGACGCCGTCGAGGATGGTCGGCTCGAAGAAGAACGGGCCGAGGTCCGGCCGGGCGCGCCCGCCGGCCACCACGGTGGCGCCCGCCTTGACCGCCTCCTCGACGTGCCGGGTGGTGGTCTCCAGCTGGCGGACGGAGACCAGCGAGCCCATGTCCGCGCCGTAGGCGAGACCGCCGCCGAGGCGCAGCGCCCGGGTGCGGGCGGCGAAGCGCTCCAGGAACCCGTCGGCCACCGAGCGGTGCACCAGCAGCCGCTCGATCGAGATGCAGAGCTGCCCGGCGGAGGAGAAGCAGGCCCGTACGGCACCCGCGGCGGCCGCGTCGAGGTCGGCGTCGGCGAGCACCAGCATGGCGTTCTTGCCGCCGAGTTCGAGCGAGGCGCCGACCAGTCGGGCGGCGGCGCGCTGGGCGACGTCGCGGCCGGTGCGGGTCGAGCCGGTGAACGAGACGTAGTCGGCGTGCTCCACCACGGCGGGGCCGATCACCGGGCCGTCGCCGATCACGATCTGCCACAGGTCGGCCGGGAGCCCGGCCTCGACCAGCAGCTCGCGGGCCCACAGTGCGGTCAGCGCGGTCTGGGTGTCGGGCTTGTTGACCACCGCGTTGCCGGCCACGAAGGCGGGCAGGGCGTCGCCGACGGACAGCTCCAGCGGGTAGTTCCACGGCGAGATGTGGCCGATCACGCCCTTGGGGCGGCGGGCCTCGACGGCATGGGTGAGCACCGGCAGCGCGCCGCCGTGCCGCTTGTCCCTGAGGTACGCGTGCGCGGCCCGCCCGTAGTGCCGGGCGGCCATGGCGACGGCCAGCACCTCCTCGAAGGCGTGCAGCCGGGCCTTGCCGGTCTCCGCCTGGACGAGGTCCAGCACCTCGTCCTGCCGCCTGAGCAGCAGGTCGTGGAAGCGCAGCAGGACGGCGGCCCGGCGGCGCACCGGCAGCGCGGCCCAGGCCGCCTGGGCGCGGCGGGCCAGCTGGAAGGCGACCTCGACGTCGGCCGGGGTGGACTGCGGCAGACTGGCCAGCCGTTCGCCGGTCAGCGGGGCGACGGTCTCCACCAGGTCGGGCTCGCCGGTGGCGGTGACGCCGGCGGCCAGCTTGGCGACCAGGGACGGCGGGACGGCCGCGGCGACCGTCCGGCCGCCGCCGGGGGCCGCCGGGTTGCCGGTGCCGGGGTGTTCGGTGGCCACTGCATCTGCTGTGAGGTCCGACATACGGCGCAGCCTAGGCGCTCGGCGGCCGGTCCGGTACCCGTCGGTAACAAGAATCTGCCGCAGTCGGGCGAAAGCGGGCGCTCCGCCCGGCCCCGGTCAGCGGGTCGGGGTGAAGCCGTTGAGCACCGCGTAGAAGCGCTGCTCGGCCTCGTTCCACTCGTTGCCCTTCTCCGGGCTGGACGAGTAGATCGCGTAGCTGGTGCCGTCCTGGCTGATGAACTCGGTCTCGATGGCGCGCCGGCGGCCGCCCTCTTTGGCCAGGTAGCTGAACTCCCAGACCGCCGCCTCCTGGCCCTTCACCGCCGTGCCGGCCATCCGGTGCTGCTTGTAGTCCTTGAGCGACTTGGAGACGTTGCCCTCCATCTGCCGCATGTGCTCCAGCGGCTTGACCGACTGGCCGACGGTGACGGCGAACTGGAGGTAGTGCACCTTGCCGTCGGGGCTGTAGAAGATCTGGTTGTCCCCGGCGCTGATCCGCTGCCAGGAGGGGGTCCCGTTCGGCAGCGGGAAGCGGAAGCCGGCCGGGTCGTCGACCCAGTGGTAGCCGCTGGGCGGCGCCACCGCCGGGCTGGCGTCGCTGGTGGGCTCGGGCCCGGTGGACTCGGCGGCGGTCGGCGTCGGGTCGTCGGGGCCGGCGCCGCCGCCCACCATGTGCCGGGTGACGAGGAAGGTGCCCGCGGCGGCCAGCAGGCCGACGGCCACCGCGATGCCCACGATCTTCAGCAGGTTACGGCGCTTGGCCGGTCCGCGCGCGGGCGTGACGGAGTGCGGCACCGGCGCGACGGGGCCGGTGTACGCCATGGCCGCGGCCTGCCCGCCCCCGGCGGTGTCCGGTCCGGCGGGGACGGCGGGGACGGCGGGGACGGCGGGCGCGGCGGCCTTCGGCTCGGTCGGCTCCTCGGAGCCCTCGACCGGCTCCGCCGCGGTCGCCCGGCCCTCACTGCGGTCCACCACCGGCACCGACTGCGTGGGCGTGCGCACCGACGCGACCGACTTCAGGCCCATCGTGTGCCCGGACTGCACCTCGGCCAGCATCCGGGCGGCCTCGTCCGCGGTGGGCCGCTCGGCCGGGTCCTTGGCCATCAGCGCGGCCAGCACCGGCCCCAGCGGCCCGGCCCGCCGCGACTCCGGCAACGGCTCGTCGACCACCGCGGCGAGCGTGGTGATCGGCGAGTCCCGCCGGAACGGCGACTGGCCCTCGACCGCCGCGTACAGCGTCGCCCCGAGGCCCCACAGGTCGGAGGCCGGCCCGGGCCGCTCGCCCTGGGCGCGCTCCGGCGCCAGGTAGTCCGGCGAGCCGACCAGGTCCCCCGGCCGGGTCAGCTCGGTCGAGCCCTCGTACTTCGCGATGCCGAAGTCCAGCAGCACCACCCGCCCGGTGCCGCGCTCCAGCAGCACGTTGGCCGGCTTCACGTCCCGGTGCAGCACGCCCAGCTGGTGGCCGCGGTGCAGCGCGGCCAGCACCTGGCTGCCGACCTCGGCGGCGGCGCGCGGTTGCAGGGTGCCGTCCTGGCTGATCACGTCGGCCAGCGAGCGGCCGTCGACCAGCTCCATCACGATCCACGGCCGGCCGTCCTGCTCCAGCACGTCGTGCACGGTGATCACGCCGGGGTGCTTGATCCGCGCAGCCGCGCTGGCCTCGCGCTTCATCCGGGCGTGCAGGATCTGGAGGTCCTCCTCGGGCAGGTGGTTCACGGTCAGCTCCTTGACCGCCACCTCGCGGTCGAGCATCCGGTCCCAGGCCCGCCAGACAGTGCCCATGCCGCCGCGGCCGAGCCGCTCGCCGAGCTCGTACCGCCCGGCCAGCAACCGCTCCGCCTCGGCCGACTCCGGCCCGTCCTGCACGCCCATCTGCGCCCGCTCCCCCACACATTCCGCCTGCCGTCCCCGCGACGGAGGGCCTGGTGCAGACCACTGTTCGAACAAATCCCACGCACACATTAGGCGCACCCCGCCTCCCCGGGTAATCACGCCCGCCCCCCGGACCGGCGGACCGGAATCGCCGCGGGCCGTCAGCCTGCGAACAGGACCACCGCGGCGATTCCCAGCGCGAGCAGCACGAACACCCCACCCACCAACAGCGGGCCCAGCAGGGCGGGGGGTATCCGGGGCGGCTTCGCCCCGTTGCCCGCCCCGAAGTCCCCACCGCCGCCGCCCTTTCGGGCACTCCTCCCGGCCCTGGAGCCCCCGGCCCTCCCGCCGCGCGGATGCGGCACCAGCGGCGCCTCCGGCTTCAGCACCGGAACCCCCGCCGCCCGCTCCTCGTCGACCGGCTCCGGCGCCCCCGCCAGCAGCGCCGCCAGCTCCCCGCGCACCGCCTCCGCCGTCGGCCGCAGCACCGGGTCAGGCCGCAACAGCCGCTCCACCAGCGGCGCGAGCGGCCCGCACACCACCGCGGGCTCGCGCCGCCCGTCCCGGACGGCCGTCACCAGCTCCGGCACGTCCCGCTCCGGGTACGGCGCACGGCCGGTGACCAGCCGCTGCACCAGCACCCCGAGCGCCCAGCAGTCGCCCGCCGGGCCGCCGTCCAGCGGCCAGCGCTCCGCCACCGGACCGACCAGGGTGGCCCGCACCTCGTACCGGCGCCGCCCGCCCGGCCCGCCGAGCTCCTCGGCCAGCGCCTCCTGCGCCACCCCGGCGAGCAGCCCGCCGAGCATCGCCGCGCCGTCCTCGCAGACCAGCACCGACTCCGCGGTCACGGCTCCGTGGGTCAGCCCGGCCGCGTGCAGCGCCCGCAGCGCACCGGCCACGTCCGCCGCCAACTCGGCCGCCCGGTACGGCGGCAGCGGCCCCTCGGCGAGCAGCTCGGCCACCGTACGCCCGGCCGGCCGCTCCTCCACCGTCCACAGCAGCTCGCCCTCGACGAACGCGCCGACCCCGCGCAGCAGCCGCGGGTGCGCGACCGGCGCGGCCGAACCGACCGCCGCTACCCGCCGCACCAGCCGGTCCGCCTGCGCGGCGGCGGCCTCCTCCAGGTCCTGACCCGGCGTCAGCAGACCCGGCAACTCCAGGGCGCTCAGCAGCACCGATTCGCCGGTCCGCTCGTCCACCGCGTGGGCACGCAGCGGTTCAGGACGGTCCGTCAACCGGTACCGCCCCGCCAGCAACTGCCCGGGGGCGCCTCGCATGCCAGTTCCTCTCGCTCACCGAGCAGCCTACTGAGCGGCTCCCTTAGGCTCGATCCCATGGACTGGACCGATCTGATCGACACCGCCTTCGAGGCCTCCGGAAACAGCGGCAAAGCCAATCAGGCCGAGGCCCTCCGCACCGTCGAGGGGACCATCATCGACGGTGAGAAGCCGGTCGCCTCGACCGCCGGGCGCCATCCCGACCACTTCCGCAAGGGAATGCTCGTGCTGACCACCCATCGGCTGCTCTTCCTGAAGGACGGGAAGCCTCCGGTGCCGGTTCCGCTCGCCGCCGTCACCGACGTCACCGTGACCCGCACCAAGCTCAACGGCGAAGTGCTCCTGGTGGTGGCGCTCACCGGCTCGCACCGCTTCGAGGACGTGGTCAAGGCCGACTTCTTCGCCGAACAGCTCCGGACCGCCGCCCGCACCGCCCGCAACGCCCCGAAGGCCGTGTCCGCCGCCCCGGCCGACGCCACCGGCGACCAGCTCATCGGCCAGCTCGAACGGCTGGCCGCCCTGCGCACCTCCGGCGCCCTCACCGAGGACGAGTTCACCCGCGCCAAGCAACGCCTGATCGGCTGAGGCCCGCCTTCGACCCTACGGCGCCGGCTGGAAGCTGTTGAAGACGACGTCCCGGACGGGGGCCTGGGCGGCCCACTCGGCGTCCGGGACGATCCAGTAGATCGAGTACCCGTACTTGGCCGGGGTGCCGGTCACGAAGCCGCGGTTGAGCGAGTGCATCCTGGGCGTGCCGTTGGTCCACTCCCAGTCCGCCGCGTTGCTCCACTGCCGGTAGGTGATCGCCGCCAGGTTCAGCCGCTGGTAGTTGCTGACCTGACCGCGGACGTTCGGCTCCGACTCCTGCCAGTCCGCGACCGCGCTCGCACCGGGCGACGTGGTCCACTCGATCCGCAGCTGGCTGCCGTCGGCCGCGTTCTTGAAGATCCGCCGGTTGGCGTCCGACCCGGCCGGCTGCAGGCCGTCCGGGAGCACGACCGAGAAGCCGCTCGGGTCCTTGTACTCGTGGTAGCCGGCCGGCACGGCGGCCGGCGCGGGCGGCGCCGGGGTCTGCGCCGGCGGCGGGGTCTGCACGGGAGCCGCCGGCGCACCGGCGGACTGCGCCGGCGCGTCCGGCACCGCCGCCGGGTCGCTGGTCGGCTGGGCGGGCGCCGGCGCGGGCGGCGCCGCCGCGCTCGGGCTCGACACCGGCTCCGGCTGCGTACTGGCCGTCACCGGCCCGGTGGCACCCGCGCTCCCGGTGGACCCGCCGCTCGAACCGCCGTCCCCGCCGACCGCCTGGACCACCGCCACCACGCCCGCGATCAGCAGCAGCACCACGATCACGGTGGCGATGGCCAGCCGCCGCCGGCCGGTGCGCGGATCGGCCCCGGCCGCCTGGGTCGCCCCCAGCGTCCACTCGCTGGTGACCGGCCGGATCGCCTCCGCCCCCGGCTCCCCCGACGGCTTCCCGGCGGGCTCCCCGCCCTGGGCCCGACTGCCGACCCGGACCGTCCCCAGCAGCCCGCCCACGGCCCGCTTCCGGCCGTCCTCGGCCTGCTCCGGCTCCGCCTCCGCCGCCTTCGCCGGTTCGGCCGGCTTGGCCCCCGGCGCCGACTCCGCCACGGCCGCCTTCTTCACCGGCACCGCGTGCTCGGTGGTCGACTCGGCCCGCGCGGTCGACTCCGCAACCACCCGCTTGAGCATCGACCGGGTCTGCGAGGCGTCCAGCCGCTCGGCCGGGTCCTTCGCCAGCAGCCCCTCGATCACCGGCAGCAGCGGCCCGGCGTTCACCGGCGTGGCCAGGTCCTCGGTCATCACCGCGGTCAGCGTGGCCAGCGCCGAGCCCCGGTCGTACGGCGGCCGGCCCTCGACCATGGCGTACAGCGTGCCGCCCAGCGACCACAGGTCGGCCGGCGGCCCGGGCTTCTGCCCGCGGGCCCGCTCCGGCGAGATGTACGAGGGGGCGCCGACCAGCATCCCGGTCGAGGTGACGGAGGCGTCGCCCTCCACGCTGGCGATGCCGAAGTCGGTGAGCACCACCCGGCCGTCCTCGCCGATCAGCACGTTGGACGGCTTGACGTCCCGGTGCAGGATCCCCAGCGCGTGCGCCGCGCTGAGCACGCCCAGCACGTCCAGCGCGATCTCCGCCGCCCGGGCGGGCTCCAGAGGCCCGTCCTCCCGCACCACGTCGGCCAGCGAGCGGGACTCGACCAGCTCCATCACGATCCACGGCCGGTCGTCCTCGTCGACCACGTCGAAGACCGTCACCGCCGAGCTGTGCCGGATCCGCGCGGTGGCCTTGGCCTCGCGCAGCGTCCGGGTGATCAGCCGGTGCTTCTCCTCCTCGTCGACGCTGGCGTTCATCCGCAGTTCCTTGACCGCGACGGTCCGGCCCAGCATCTCGTCCTCGGCGCGCCAGACCGTGCCCATGCCGCCGCGCCCGAGCACGCCGTTCAGGCGGTAGCGGCCGGCCAGGAGGCGGCCGGTGGAACCCTGCGCCTGGGTCATTCGGAACGTTCCCCCATGTGCTGCCGGCGGTCGTGGTGACGGCGCGTCGGCCCGACCTGGGTCCCGAACGCCCAAGCCTCCATCATCCCCTGTCCCGGGGGCCCTCGACCACCCGGCCCCCGCCCCAACCTGGGACGGACCTGAACGGATGCGGCGCTCCGTGCCCGATCTGTGATCGAAAACTCGCCAAGATCTGTCCGAGTCGCTGCTACCGTTCGGCAGCTCATCGTCTTTCCGGGGGGATTCGACGCCCATGACCGCACCCGTACCGGGCACTGACGGCCCATCGCCCCGGCCGCGCACCGCCCAGCACTACTCGGTCGCACCTCCCCCGGCCACCCCCGAGGGCTACGTCGCCCCCGGCATGCCCGGCGCCGTCACCGGCTTCGACCCCACCGAACCCGACCCCCGGCCCGCCCCCCGCCACCGCACCGCCCTGGCCGTCACCCTGGCCCTGCTCGCCATGCTCCTCGGCGGCCTCGCCTACGGCAGCGCCCCCCTCCGCGCCGCCGACAGCCTCGGCTGGCTGGCCATCGCCCCCGCCGGCCTGGTCGCCCTCCCCCTGGGCCGCCTCGGCGGCCACAGCCGCCTCCTCCCCCCACTCGGCGCCCTCCTCGCCGCCGGCGCCCTCCTCCTCGGCCAACTGATCGAACACCTCCGCCGCCTCCGCGCCGAAGGCCCCACCCCCCACGGCCTCCTCCACGACACCCTCACCACCTGGCGCGCCGACCTACGCCCCCTCGACGCCGCCTTCTACGCCATCGCCCTCATCGGCGGCTTCCTCCTCACCCGCCGTACCGCCACCCGCACCTGACCCCCGACCACCCCCACACCCCCCAGCGGGCGCGCAGGGCAAAGCCCGCACGCCCGCACAAACCCCAACCCCCACCGGCCCCCCACCGGCCCCCCACCCACCAGCGCACACCCCACCCCTCCCCCACCCACCCACCCCCCGCGAGAGGGACGCGCTGCGGAAGGGGGCGGCGCAGGGGGTGGGTGCGGAGAGGGGCGTGACGGGTGATTTTCAGACTGCCAACGCACCCAACGACCCCACCCACGCCACCGGCAGTCTGAAAATCATCCAGCCCCCGCAGCACCCACCCCCGGAGCCGCCCCCGACCCCCCACCCTCCCGAAAGCCCACCCCCAAAACGAAAGCCCCCACCGTCACCCGGCAGGGGCCCCGTCAACCAACAACCTCAGCGATGATCCAGCGCCGGATTCACCGTCACCTCGACCCGCTGGAACTCCTTGAGCTCCGTGTACCCCGTCGTGGCCATCGCCCGCCGCAGCGCACCGAACAGGTTCATGGTCCCGTCCGGAGCGTGCGAGGGGCCGGTCAGGATCTCCTCGGTGGTCCCGACCGTCCCGAGGTCCACCCGCTTGCCCCGCGGCAGCTCCTCGTGGACGGCCTCCATCCCCCAGTGGATCCCCTTGCCCGGAGCGTCGGTGGCCCGCGCCAGCGCGGCCCCGATCATCACCGCGTCGGCGCCGCAGGCGACCGCCTTCGGGATGTCACCGCTGTACCCGACCCCGCCGTCCGCGATGACGTGCACGTAGCGCCCACCGGACTCGTCCATGTAGTCGCGACGGGCGGCCGCCACGTCGGCGACCGCGGTCGCCATCGGCACCTGGATGCCCAGGACGGCCCGGGTGGTGTGGGCCGCGCCCCCACCGAACCCGACCAGCACCCCGGCGGCGCCGGTCCGCATCAGGTGCAGCGCCGCGGTGTACGTGGCGCACCCACCGACGATCACCGGAACGTCCAGCTCGTAGATGAACTGCTTGAGGTTGAGCGGCTCGGCCGCGCCGGAGACGTGCTCGGCGGAGACGGTGGTGCCGCGGATGACGAAGACGTCGACGCCGGCGTCCACGACGGCCTTGGAGAACTCGGCGGTGCGCTGCGGCGACAGGGCCGCGGCGGTGACCACGCCGGAGTCGCGGACCTCCTGGATCCGCTGCTTGATCAGCTCGGCGCGGATCGGCGCGGAGTAGATCTCCTGGAGCCGGCGGGTCGCGGCGGACTCGTCGGTGATCGAGGCGATCTCGTCCAGCAGCGGCTGCGGGTCCTCGTAGCGGGTCCACAGGCCCTCGAGGTTCAGCACGCCCAGACCGCCGAGGCGGCCGATCTGGATGGCCTGCTGCGGCGAGACCACGCTGTCCATCGGGGCGGCCAGGAACGGCAGCTCGAAGCGGTAGGCGTCGATCTGCCAGGCGATCGAGACCTCCTTCGGGTCCCGGGTACGGCGGCTGGGGACGACGGCGATGTCGTCGAAGGCGTACGCCCGTCGGCCGCGCTTGCCTCGCCCGATCTCGATCTCAGTCACTTCGAGCCCTTCTGCTTTGTTGCTCATGCCTGCCGGGTCACCCCGACCGCACCCCAGTATCCCGTACTGCCGCTGGTCCCGCCCCGACGGCCCACGGCCGGACGCCCGACGGCCCGAGGGGCCCGCCGCCGCGGTGCGGCAGCGGGCCCCTCAGTGGTCCGGCGGCGTCAGCGGGCCGAGTAGTTCGGCGCCTCGACGGTCATCTGGATGTCGTGCGGGTGGCTCTCCTTGAGGCCCGCCGAGGTGATCCGGACGAACCGGCCCTTGCTCTCCATCTCGGCGACGGTGGCGGCGCCGACGTAGCCCATGGTCTGGCGCAGACCGCCGACCAGCTGGTGCAGCACGGCCGACAGCGGGCCGCGGTAGGGCACCTGGCCCTCGATGCCCTCGGGGACGAGCTTGTCGTCCGAGGCCACCTCGGCCTGGAAGTAGCGGTCCTTGGAGTAGGAGCGGCCCTGGCCGCGGGACTGCATGGCGCCCAGCGAACCCATGCCGCGGTAGGACTTGAACTGCTTGCCGTTGATGAACATCAGCTCGCCCGGCGACTCCTCGCAGCCGGCCAGCAGCGAGCCGAGCATCACGGTGTCGGCACCGGCGGCGAGCGCCTTGCCGATGTCGCCCGAGTACTGCAGGCCGCCGTCGCCGATGACCGGCACGCCGGCCGCCTGGCAGGCCACCGCGGCCTCGTAGATGGCGGTGATCTGCGGGACGCCGATGCCGGCGACCACGCGGGTGGTGCAGATGGAGCCGGGGCCGACGCCGACCTTGACGCCGTCCACGCCGGCGTCGATCAGCGCCTGGGCGCCGTCGCGGGTGGCGACGTTGCCGCCGACCACGTCGATCTTGACGGCCGACTTGATCTTCGCGATCCAGGCCAGCGCGTTGTGGCTGTGGCCGTGCGAGGTGTCCACCACCAGGAAGTCCGCACCGGCCTCGACCAGGGCCTGGGCCCGGTCGAACGCCTCGGCGCTGGCGCCGACGGCGGCGCCGACCAGCAGCCGGCCCTCGGCGTCCTTGGCGGCGTTCGGGTACTGCTCGGCCTTGACGAAGTCCTTGACGGTGATCAGGCCCTTGATCCGGCCCTCGTCGTCGACCAGCGGAAGCTTCTCGATCTTGTGACGGCGCAGCAGCGCCATCGCGTCCACCCCGGAGATGCCGACCTTGCCGGTGATCAGCGGCATCGGGGTCATGATCTCGCGGACCTGGCGGCTGCGGTCCGACTCGAAGGCCATGTCGCGGTTGGTGACGATGCCGAGCAGCTTGCCCGCCTCGTCGGCGATCGGCACGCCGGAGATGCGGAACTTGGCGCACAGCGCGTCGGCCTCGCCCAGGGTGGTCTCCGGGCCGACCGTGATCGGGTCGGTGACCATGCCGGACTCGGACCGCTTCACCAGGTCGACCTGGTTGGCCTGGTCCTCGACGGACAGGTTGCGGTGGAGCACGCCGACGCCGCCCTGGCGCGCCATCGCGATGGCCATCCGCGACTCGGTGACCTTGTCCATCGCCGCGGAGAGCAGCGGGATGTTGACGCGCACGTTCCGGGAGACCCGCGAGGAGGTGTCCACCTGGTTCGGCAGCACCTCGGAGGCCCCGGGCAGCAGCAGGACGTCGTCGTACGTGAGCCCGAGCATGGCGAACTTCTCGGGTACGCCTGCGGCGTTGTAAGACATTTGGGGGGTACCTTCCGTGGCCGGCCTTATCCGCTCACGCCCTGAGGGTGGGGGCGCATTCATCGCTCACTCGCGCAGACCGCCGAAGCCGGGTGCAATGGGAGGATCCTCCAGGGGGACCCCGCGCGCACCCGTCAAACTTTGGCAACCCGCCCAGGCGCCGATACCCCATGGTACTGGCACCGCGAATGTGTCCTCGTGTGCCCTTGACAACAACCCCGCACCATGGCCCATTCCACCGCGGCCGGCGGGCACGGCACGGGTCAGGAGGACTCCTCCGCGAGCGCCCGCAGCCGGCTGAGCGCCCGGTGCTGGGCGACCCGGACGGCGCCGGGTGACATCCCGAGCACCTCGCCGGTCTCCTCCGCCGACAGTCCGGCGGCCACCCGGAGCAGCACCAGCTCGCGCTGACGGGCCGGCAGGTTGGAGAGCAGTTCCTTCGCCCAGGCGGCGTCGCTGCTCAGCAGCGCCTGCTCCTCCGGGCCGAGCGCCTCGTCCGGCACCTCCGGCAGGTCGTCCTGGGGCACCACGGTCGAGCCGGGCCCGCGCATCGCGGCCCGCTGGAGATCGGCGATCTTGTGCGCGGCGATCCCGTAGACGAAGGCCTCGAACGGGCGCCCCTGGTCCTTGTACCGGGGCAGCGCGCAGAGCACCGCGACGCAGACCTCCTGCGCGACGTCGTCCACGTGGTGCCGGGCCCCGCCGGGCAGCCGGACCAGCCTGGCGCGGCAGTACCGCAGGGCCAGCGGGTGGACGTAGGCGAGCAGCGCGTCGATCGCCGGGCCCTCGCCGCGCACGGCGGCCGCGACCAGTTCCCCCACCAGCGGGGAGCCGCCCTTGCCGAGCACCGGCGGGCGGTCGGGTCCGGTCTCACCGGCGGAACCGCCGGGTTCGGCGTACGACGGATCGTGACCCGGACCGGAGGGCTCGGCCTCCACCGGGTCCGCCTGGCCGGCCGTACCGGCGACGTCGTCGCGCATCGGTCCATGGTGCCTGGTCGAGCGGGAAAACGTGGCACCGCGTCCGGAGTTGTGCACCGGAACGTTATGCGCTGCGGCACCGTGCGGCATGCCGTGCACCACCGGCCCCTCCTGCACCGTGCCGCCTCCCGCCCCGCCGCCGTCGCTGGTCCCGTCCGTCGCGCCGTCCGCCGAGTGTCCTGCGGCTGCGTGGTTCGCCGCAGTGCCTGTCCGCTGGTCCCCGAGGTGCTCCACTCCTCCATGGTGCAACCTCGGGACCGTGACGTCACACGCCTGTGCGGTGTCCGCTCCGGGAACCGCCGGCGGCACGCCGCAACCGGCGGCGCCGCCGGTGGTCAGCGGACCAGGCCCCAGCGGAAGCCCAGCGCCACCGCGTGCGCCCGGTCGGAGGCCCCGAGCTTCTTGAAGAGCCGTCGGGCGTGGGTCTTGACGGTGTCCTCGGAGAGGAACAGCTCACGGCCGATCTCGGCGTTGCTGCGGCCGTGGCTCATGCCCTCCAGCACCTGGATCTCACGCGCCGTCAACGTCGGCGCCGCGCCCATGTCGGGGCTGCGCAGCCGGCGCGGGGCGAGCCGCCAGGTCGGGTCGGCGAGGGCCTGGGTGACGGTGGCCCGCAGCTCGGCGCGCGAGGCGTCCTTGTGCAGGTAACCGCGGGCGCCCGCGGCCACCGCGAGCGCGACGCCGTCGAGGTCCTCGGCGACGGTGAGCATGATGATCCGCGCGCCCGGGTCGGCGGACAGCAGCCGCCGGACCGTCTCGACCCCGCCGAGGCCGGGCATCCGGACGTCCATCAGAACGAGATCGGAGCGGTCGGCCACCCAGCGGCGGAGGACCTCCTCCCCGTTCGTCGCGGTGGTGACCCGGTCCACACCGGGTACGGTCGCGACCGCGCGGCGAAGCGCCTCGCGGGCGAGCGGGGAATCGTCGCAAACGAGAACGGAAGTCATGACCGTCGTCCTCCGCAGCTGATCCGCGTCACGTTGAGCCTCCTGGCTGGTACGAACCTCTCCGACACGGCCGATCGGCGACAGACTCCGTCCTGATCGCCCCAACCTGCCCGCGATCGTTCCCGACGTCCGGCGCCCGCTAACCGCCTCCGCACTTCCAACGACCGTCACTCGAATGAGTTACGGCCTTCGGGGCCATCTCCACCACTGTACGTGGCCGACCCGTTACCGATCAGCCGCATCGCGGTGCACACGCCGCTCTTTTGCGCAGCTCGCGCGCGGTCGGCGCACGACCCGCACACCGGCCCGGCCCGCCGCGCGCCCCTCGGCCACCCGATTGCCACGCCCGCGCCCGGCAGAGCCCTTGCCCACTATGCCCTTTTTTATAGCTTTCGTATGGTCATTGACTGTTGTGCCAGTGTGTGGGTGACTTGTCCATGGAGTTGCCTTAAGTCATATTTCCAGGTGTCCACACCAGTGCATCGAAGCCCCGCCGCACCGCTCGGCAGCCAGCCCCGCCGAACGCCCGGCCGACGGCCGACAGCCTCTGAAGGGAATGAGCCATGGCAGATTTCTCCCGCCTCCCCGGTCCCAACGCGGACCTCTGGGACTGGCAGCTCTCCGCAGCCTGCCGTGGCGTGGACAGCTCGCTCTTCTTCCACCCCGAGGGCGAGCGCGGGGCCGCGCGCAGTTCGCGCGAGGCCAGCGCCAAGGAGGTCTGCATGCGCTGCCCGGTGATCGCCGAGTGCGCGGCGCACGCGCTGGCGGTCCGTGAGCCGTACGGCGTCTGGGGTGGGATGACCGAGGACGAGCGCGAGGAGATGCTGGGACGCTCGCGGCACCGGCTGGTCGAGGTCCCGCTGGCCCCGCCGATGGTCGCCCGGCACTAGCCCCGTCTCCATGAGCGCCGTGAAGAAACGTTTCCTCGCGGCGCTTCAGCCTCTCGGCTCACTGTTCGTACAGGACCACCGCGGCCCCGTCACCCGCCGTCAGCGCGTGGCGGCCGCTCCCGCCAGCCGCTCCAGCATCAGCGCGACGGCCGGCACCCCGGCCAGGTCCGGCAGGGTCAGCGCGACCACCTGGCGCACCGCGGGCACCCCGGAGGCCGTCCGCACCGGCACCGTCGACACGCCGTCAGGACGCACCGACTGGAGCGCCAGCCGGGGCAGCACCGCCACCCCCAGCCCGGCCGCCACCAGGCCGACCACCGCCGGGTAGTCGTCCGTCGCGAAGTCGATCCGGGGCTCGAAGCCCGCACCGGCGCACAGCTCCACCAGGTGCCCCCGGCACTGCGGGCAGCCGGCGATCCACTGCTCCCCCGCCAGCTCGGCCAGTTCCACCGCCCCGCCGCGCCCGCCCAGCGGGTGGTCGGCGGGCAGCAGGCCCACCAGCGGGTCGTCCAGCAGCGGGGTGACCACCAGATCGGACCAGTCGGTCCCGGCGGTCAGCTGCTGCGCCTCCAGGTTGGCCTCGGCCCGGGCCTCGCGCGGCGTGCCGTGGGCGGGCGCCGGGGCCGCGGCGGCGCCGTCGGACTGCGGGTAGCGGAAGGCCAGCGCGATCTCGCACTCGCCGCCGCGCAGCATCGCCAGCGACTCCGGCGGCTCCGCCTCGACCAGCGACACGCGCACCCCCGGATGGCCGTCCCGCAGGCGGGCGACGGCGGGCGGCACCAGAGTGGAGCTCGCGGTCGGGAAGGACACCAGCCGAACCCGCCCGGCCCGCAGCCCGGCGATCGCGGCCACCTCCTCCTCGGCGGCGGAGAGCCCGGCCAGGATTCCGGTGGCATGCTTGAGCAGGACCCGGCCGGCCTCGCTGAGCTGCATCCCCCGGCCCGAGCGGACCACCAGCGGGGTGTCCACCGACTTCTCCAGGGCCTTCATCTGCTGGCTGATGGCGGGCTGCGTACACCCCAGCTCGCGGGCGGCGGCGGAGAAGGAGCCGGTGCGGGCGACGGCACGCAGGACGCGCAGATGGCGGGCCTCGATCATGCCTTATTTATAAGGCAATCTTTGAATTCTGCAAAATTCTACTGATAGTTGAAACGGGCGCGAACGCCGGAGGCCCGGCCCGCCTCCCCTCGCGGGGCGCGGACCGGGCCTCCGGTCAGGTGTCGGAGCCTCAGTGCGAGTGGCCGTGGCCGTGCGAGTGGCCGTGACCGCTGTCGGCCTCCTCCTCCTTCTTCTCCACCACGAGGGTCTCGGTGGTGAGGAGCAGGGAGGCGATCGAGGCGGCGTTCTCCAGGGCGGAGCGGGTGACCTTGACCGGGTCGATGACGCCGGCCTTCACCAGGTCGCCGTACTCGCCGGTGGCGGCGTTGTAGCCCTGGCCGGCCTCCAGCTCGGAGACCTTGGAGGTGATGACGTAGCCCTCCAGGCCGGCGTTCTGGGCGATCCAGCGCAGCGGCTCGTGCAGCGCCTTGCGGACGACGGCGACACCGGTGGCCTCGTCACCCGACAGGCCCAGGCCGTCGTTCAGCACCTTGGCGGCGTGGACCAGGGAGGCGCCACCACCGGCGACGATGCCCTCCTCGACCGCGGCGCGGGTCGCCGAGATGGCGTCCTCCAGGCGGTGCTTGCGCTCCTTGAGCTCCACCTCGGTGGCGGCGCCGACCTTGATGACGCAGACGCCGCCGGCCAGCTTGGCCAGGCGCTCCTGCAGCTTCTCGCGGTCCCAGTCGGAGTCGGTCGCGGCGATCTCGCCCTTGATCTGGGCGACGCGGCCGGCGACGGCCTCGGCGTCACCGGCGCCGTCGACGACCGTGGTCTCGTCCTTGGTGATGGTCACGCGGCGGGCGGTGCCCAGCACGTCCAGGCCGACCTGGTCGAGCTTGAGGCCGACCTCCTCGGAGATGACCTGGCCACCGGTCAGGACGGCCAGGTCGCCGAGGATCGCCTTGCGGCGGTCGCCGAAGCCCGGAGCCTTGACAGCGACGGCGTTGAAGGTGCCGCGGATCTTGTTCACGACCAGGGTCGACAGCGCCTCGCCGTCGACGTCCTCGGCGATGATCAGCAGCGGCTTGGAGGTACCGCCCTGGAGGATCTTCTCCAGCAGCGGGAGCAGCTCCTGGATGGAGGAGATCTTGCCCTGGTTGATCAGGATGTACGGGTCCTCCAGGACCGCCTCCTGCCGCTCCGCGTCGGTGACGAAGTACGGCGACAGGTAGCCCTTGTCGAACTGCATGCCCTCGGTGAAGTCCAGCTCCACGCCGAAGGTGTTCGACTCCTCGACGGTGATGACACCGTCCTTGCCGACCTTGTCGATCGCCTCGGCGATCAGCTCGCCGACCTGGGTGTCCTGGGCGGAGAGGGACGCGACGGCGGCGACGTCGTCCTTGCCCTCGATCTCGCGGGCGATGGAGAGCAGGTGCTCGGAGACGGCGGCGACGGCCTTGTCGATGCCCTTCTTCAGGGCGGCCGGGCCGGCACCGGCGGCGACGTTGCGCAGACCCTCGTTGACCAGGGCCTGGGCCAGCACGGTGGCGGTGGTCGTGCCGTCACCCGCGACGTCGTTGGTCTTGGTGGCGACCTCCTTGACGAGCTGCGCGCCAAGGTTCTCGTACGGGTCGTCCAGCTCGACCTCACGGGCGATGGTGACACCGTCGTTGGTGATGGTCGGGGCGCCGAACTTCTTGTCGATGACGACGTTGCGGCCCTTGGGGCCGATGGTCACCTTGACGGTGTCGGCCAGCTTGTTGACACCGCGCTCCAGCGAGCGGCGGGCGTCCTCGTCGAACTGCAGGATCTTCGCCATGTTCCCTATTCCCTCGGGGCTGCGGCCGGCCGACCGGCCGCCGAACTACGTGAACCAACAACCACGCCCCGGGCCCCTGTCACTAGGGACACGGATCCGGGGCGGGTCGGGGACGACTTACTTCTCGATGATGGCGAGAACGTCGCGAGCGGAGAGCACCAGGTACTCCTCGCCCTGGTACTTCACCTCGGTGCCGCCGTACTTCGAGTACAGGACGATGTCACCCACGGCGACGTCGAGCGGCAGACGCTGGCCGTCCTCGAAGCGGCCCGGGCCGACGGCCAGGACGACGCCCTCCTGGGGCTTCTCCTTGGCGGTGTCCGGGATAACCAGGCCGGAGGCCGTGGTGGTCTCGGCGTCGAGCGGCTGGACCACGATGCGGTCCTCGAGCGGCTTGATGGCAACCTTGCTGCTGGTGGTCACGTCCGAGCTCCCCTTCGGAGATTACGGGGTTTTCTAACGGGTAGGGGCGATCCTGCGGGTCTGCCGTCGCGGGGGTCAGACACGCGTTATCGCGTTAGCACTCTCCTAGTGGGGAGTGCCAAGGACGACCATAGGGCCGTGTTAGCACTCAGTCAACCAGAGTGCCAACGACGCGCCCTGAGGAGCCCGGTTCCCGGATGAGTAGTCGTACTCATGTGCGACGGTCCAGCCGTCGGCAGACTCCTCGTCATGACATCGATCCCGGTGCGCGTCGGCCCGTCCCGGACCACGGACGCCGCCCTCGCCCTGCTGTCGCTGCCCCTGCTGGGGGCCGCGCTGCCGTTCGTGGTCTTCCTCCTCGTCGCCTCCCTCGGCAGCGGCCCCGGCCACGGGGACGACGGGGACGGCCTCGGGTGGGCCTTCCTGAGCATCGGGATGCTGGCCGCCCCGGTCGCCGCCCTGGCGGCGGGCCTGGCGGTCGCCTTCCGCGGCCGGCGGTCCGGCTACCGGTACCTCCCGGTCGCCGCTGCGCTCTCCCCGTTCGTGCTGCCGGTGGTCCTCTCCTCGGGCGTCCTGTGGCGGTGACGCCCTCCGGCCCGCCGGAGTCGGCGGGCACGCGGAGCGAGGGCGCCCGACCCGCGAGAATGGCCCCGTGGACACCGAGAACCTCCAGCCGCTGCTGACCCCCGAGGGCCAGGCCCTGCTCGCCGAGTTGCGCGAGTTCACCCCCGAGGAGGAGCTGGCGCTGGCGACCAGGCTGCGCCGGGAGCACCCCGCGGAGCTGGTGTCGGCCGCGTTCGGGCAGGCTCGGCTGCGGCAGCGGGCGCGGGCGAAGTTCGGAACCGACGCCGACCTGATGTACTTCACGCCCAACGGGGTGGAGCAGTCCACCCGGCGCAGCGTGGCCGAGTGGCGGGCGCGGCGGTTCGCCGCCCTGGGCGTACGGCGGCTGGCGGACCTGTGCTGCGGCATCGGAGGGGACGTGCTGGCGCTGGCCCGGGCGGGCATCGAGGTGCTGGCCGTCGACAGGGACCCGGCGGCCTGCGCCGCCACCGCGGCCAACGCCGCCGCGCTGGGCCTGGCCGAACAGGTCGAGGTGCGCTGCGCGGACGTCGCCGACGTGGACGTCACCGGCTTCGACGCGGTGTTCACCGATCCGGCCCGGCGCACCTCGCGCGGCCGGGTGTTCGACCCGGAGGCGTACGCCCCGCCGCTCTCCTGGGCCGTCGAGGCCGGCCGGCGGACCCCGGTCGGCGCGCTGAAGGTCGCGCCGGGCATCCCGCACGAGGCGGTGCCGCAGGACGCCGAGGCCGAGTGGGTCTCCGACCACGGCGACGTCAAGGAGGCGGTGCTCTGGTTCGGCACCCGGGCCGCGAGCCCGCACCGCGCCACCCTGCTGCCGCAGGGCGCCAGCCTGACCGGCGGCGACCTGCCCGACCCGCCGGCCGGCCCGGTCGGGCGCTACCTGTACGAGCCGGACGGCGCGGTGATCCGGGCCCACCTGGTGGCCGAGGTGGCCGAGCAGGTGGGCGGCCGGCTGATCGACCCGAAGATCGCCTACCTGACCTCGGACGAGCTGGTCGCCACCCCGTACGCGCACGCCTTCGAGCTCACCGACGTGCTGCCGTTCAACATCAAGAAGCTGAAGGCGCTGCTGCGCGAACGGGCGGTCGGCACGGTGGTGATCAAGAAGCGCGGAATGGCGATCACCCCGGAGGAGCTGCGCCGCCAGCTCAAGCCGTCCGGGCCGAACACCGTCACGGTGATCCTCAGCCGCACCGACCACGGGCCGCTGATGATGCTGGGGCAGCCGGTCTGAGCTACGCGCCGGGCGCCTGGATGTAGTCCTCCAGCCGGGCCACCGAGAAGCCCTGCTCCTGGATCCGGGCCAGCAGGTCGCCGAACATCTGGGTCATCGTGGCGCCCTTGAGCTCCTTGGGGCCGCGGAAGTGCGCCAGGACGATGTCGCCGGGCTTCAGCTTCTTGTCCCCGGACTGGTACTGCATGTCGTGGATCTGCATCGACTCGCGCCACAGCACTATCGCGCGCGGACCGCACTCCTGGACCGAGGTGTTGAGCATCGGGGTGTTGGCGCCGTCGCCGAACGGCGGGCGGAACAGCAGCGGGGCGGTGCCGTACTGCTGGGTGAGCGCGGACTGCGCGTCGCAGATCTCGGACTTCTGCCGGTCCGCCGGGAGCTTGCTCATCACCGGGTGGTCCACGGTGTGGTTCTGGACGTGGTTGCCCAGCGCCTGGAGCGGCTTGAAGTAGGCGTAGTCGTTCCTGACGATGTCCCGGGTCAGGAACATCGAGACCGGCACCTTGAGGTCGGTCAGCATCTCGACGAACTTCGGGTCCTTCTCGGCGCCGTCGTCGATGGTGATGAAGACGACCTTGTCGCTCGTCTTCACGTCGCTGAACACCGGTACCGGGCCGGTCCGTTCGAGCTTGACGGGCTTGTCGGCGGGCGGCGCCGGGGCGGGGGCGAGCGGGGTGAGGCCCCACTTGGCCCAGGCCGCCGCGCCCGCTGCCGCCGGGGTGGCGGTCGCGGTCGCGCCGGTCGGCGCGGAGCCGGTGGGCCGGGCCGCGGCGGACGAAGGCGCGGCGGGCGGGGCGGCGCTGCCGCCGCCTCCGTCGTCGCCGCACGCGGTGGCGAAGGCCAGCAGGGCCGCCGCCCCCGCCGCGTACGTCCTGGCCCTGCTCCGCCCGTCCCTGATCACCGCTGCGCGCTCCCGGCTCCCGTCCAGCTCTCTCTCAGCTAGCACGGTACCGAACAGGTCAGCGGTTCCCGATCAGTTATTCGATGTGCTCGCTGGTGAAGGACCAGCGGTGCACCGGGCGGCCCAACAGCTCGGCCGGAGGGTCGGCGACGGGCACCGGCTCGCCGCTCCACCAGGCGATCAGCAGCACCCTCCCGCCCGGGGCGGAGAGCAGTTCGAGACGGTCCAGCCCGGCCGAGCCGCGGAGCACGGGAAGCACCGACTCCCGCACCCAGGCGGCGAGTTCGGCCCCCCGGCCGGTCGCCGCCCGGGCCTCCCACATCGCGGCGACGGTCATGCCGCGCCGCCGCCGAGGGCGTCGTAGGCCTGACCGTGGAAGTCGGTGTGGGGCACGTGGACGTCGGTCACCGGCAGCGAGGAGTCGGCGGACAGGTCGAAGGCGGACGGCGTGCGGTCGCGCCACACCATCTCGGCGCCGAGCGCCGCGACCATCGCGCCGTTGTCGGTGCACAGGCCCGGCCGGGGCACCCGCAGTCGGATGCCGGCCCGGTCGCAGCGCTGCTGGGCCATCTCGCGCAGCCGCGAGTTGGCCGCCACGCCGCCGCCGATCATCAGGTGGTCGACGCCGTTGTCCCGGCACGCCTTGACGGCCTTGCGGGTGAGCACGTCGGTGACCGCCTCCTGGAAGGACGCCGCCACGTCGGCGATCGGCACCTCCTCGCCGGCCCGGCGCTTGGCCTCGACCCAGCGGGCGACGGCGGTCTTCAGGCCGGAGAACGAGAAGTCGTACTCCGGGTCGTTCCGGCCGGACAGGCCGCGCGGGAAGGCGATCGCCTTGGGATCCCCCTCGCGGGCCGTGCGGTCGACGATCGGGCCGCCGGGGAAGCCGAGGCCGAGCACCCGGGCGACCTTGTCGAAGGCCTCGCCGGCCGCGTCGTCGATGGTCGCGCCGAGCGGGCGGACGTCGCTGGTGATGTCCTCGCTGAGCAGCAGCGAGGAGTGCCCGCCGGAGACCAGCAGGGCCATCGTCGGCGAGGGCAGCCGGCCGTGCTCCAGCTGGTCGACGCAGATGTGCGAGGCGAGGTGGTTGACCCCGTACAGCGGCTTGTCCAGCGCCCAGGCGTACGCCTTCGCGGCGCTGACGCCGACCAGCAGCGCGCCGGCCAGGCCGGGGCCGGCGGTGACGGCGATGCCGTCCAGGTCGCTCGCCTTGATCCCGGCGGTGTCCAGGGCGCGCTGGATGGTCGGGACCATCGCCTCCAGGTGCGCGCGGCTGGCGATCTCCGGCACGACACCGCCGAAGCGGGCGTGGTCGTTGACGCTGGAGGCGACCGCGTCGGCCAGCAGCGTGGTGCCGCGCACGATGCCGACGCCGGTCTCGTCGCAGGAGGTCTCGATGCCGAGGACGAGCGGTTCGTCAGCCATGGCGGGTGTCCTCAATGTCCTTCGGATCGGTGCTGTCAGTGCTCGGGCGGTCGAGGCCCGGGTGGTCGGGACTCGGATGGTCGAGGCCCGGGCGGTCGAGGCGCATCACCAGCGCGTCGACGTTGGCGGGCTGGTAGTAGCCGCGCCGGATGCCCACCGGTTCGAAGCCGTGCCGCTCGTACAGCCGCTGGGCACGCGGGTTGTCCACCCGCACCTCCAGCAGCAGCTCGGCGCACTCGCGCCGGGCGGCCTCCCGGATCAGGTCGGTGAGCAGCGCCGCGCCGAGGCCGGCGCCCTGGTGGCGCTCGTCGACGGCGATGGTCTGGACGTCGCCCTCGCCGGCGATCGCCATCAGCCCGGCGTAGCCGACGACGGTGCCGTCCGGGGCGGCCGCGACGGTGTAGTGGCGGGTGCCGCCGGGGTGGGAGTCGGCCAGCTCGGACCAGAACATCCCGGCGGACCAGGCGTCCTCGGGGAAGAGCCGCAGCTCCAGTTCCAGCACCGGCGCGATGTCCCACCAGCGCATCGGGCGCAGGGTGGTGCCGTGGTTCACGCCGGGAGCACCGCCTTGTAGCCCGCCGGGACCTGGGCGTCCGGGCGGCGCAGGTACAGCGGGTGGTTCGGCAGCAGCTCGCGGCCGGCGGCCAGCTCGGCGGCGGCGAAGCCGGCCAGGGCGCCGGCCGAGACGTGCG
Organism: Kitasatospora sp. NPDC114501; assembly: GCF_055633695.1. Lineage (NCBI taxonomy): Bacteria > Bacillati > Actinomycetota > Actinomycetes > Kitasatosporales > Streptomycetaceae > Kitasatospora > Kitasatospora sp. NPDC114501. Next base: position 148,520 of record NZ_JBVKDS010000003.1, read on the forward strand.
CGGGGCCGTGCGCGCCCGGGAAGGCGTCGGGGTAGAGCAGCGCGCCGGCGCCGACGGAGCGCTCCTGCGGGGTCAGCTCGGCCGGGCGGTCGACGTCGGGGCCCTCGGTGCGGCGGCCCTCGGCGTCGTACGAGGCCCAGTAGACCTCCTTGCGGCGCGCGTCGGTGGCGACCGTGAACGGCTGTCCGGCCAGGCCCTCGGCGCGGGCCTGGAAGGCGATCGCGTCCAGGGTGCAGACGCCGTGGACCGGCAGCCCGAGCGCGTGGCCGAGCGCGGCGGCGGTCACCAGGCCGACCCGCAGGCCGGTGTACGGGCCGGGGCCGACGCCGACCGCGATGCCGGTCAGCCGGTGCTTGTCCACCCCGGCGGCCCGCAGCACCTGGTCGATCGCGGGCAGCAGCAGTTCGCCGTGGCGCCTGGCGTCGACCTGGTGGGTCTCGGCGAGGACGGCCGTGCCGTCGTGGACGGCGGCGGTGACGGCGGGGGTAGCGGTGTCGAACGCGAGCAGCAGCACGGGTCAAGGTTAGACCGACGTTGGGCCGACCGGCCGATCGGCAGGGCGTACCACCCGGGAACACACATCCGAGGCGCTGCGACCCGCGCGGATGAACCTGGCACGATGGGGCCGTACGTAAAGGGACGGCGGCGGGAGCGGCAACGTGGCGAAGATGGGTCCTGGAGTGGTGGTCACGGGGTTGACCGTGGGGGCCCTGGTGGCGGTGAGCCTGCTGGCCTTCCAGGCCAACGGCGCCCAGGACCGGGCGGGCGGCGCCAGGCCCACCGCCACCACCACGGCGACCGGCACGGCCACCGCCGCGGCGCCGACCCCCGCGGCCACCCCGACCGTCCCCGCGCTGCCGCCCACCTCGGGCACCGGCATCCGGGTCGTGTACTCGGTCGGCAGCCACTACGTCTGGCTGGTCGACCCGAAGAAGACCCCGCAGGTCGCGGCCGCCTTCCCGGTCACCCCGGGCTCGGTCGAGCCGGCCCCGGGCAACTACGCGGTGTACAGCCGCACCCCGACCGCCACCGGGACGGACGGCCGGCAGATCGAGCACGTGGTGCGCTTCGCGCAGCAGAACGGCGTGGTGTTCGGCTTCAGCGCGGCCGTGGACGGCGCGACGCCGACCACCGACCCGGGCACCAAGACCGGCGGCATCCGCAGCGGCCGCGCCGAGGGGCAGCTGCTCTGGGACTTCGCGCCGAAGGACACCAAGGTGGTCGTGGTCGCCTGACCCCAGACGGCCGGGAGCGGCCCGGAGCGTCCGCGCCCGGGAGGACCGGCCTCACGCGGCCGACCGGCCTCACGCGGCCCGGGGCGTCCGCGCTTCGGGCCGTTCGTCCTGCCCGGGCCGTTCGTCCGGTACGGACCGCGGTTCGGGCGGGGTGGACACCGCCTCGGCGGCCGCGCACGCGGCCAGCAGCGCCCGCATCGGCTCTCCCGGAGCGCGGCGGGCGGAGTCTCCGGCCCCGGCGGCGGGGACCGCGCGCTGCGGGGCGGGGGTGGTGCTCGACATGGCGCCTCCCTAGTTAGGCAGACCTAACCGCAGCACCCATCCCACCACGCCCGGCGCCCCGCCCGCAACACCTTGCCGACAGCCTGTCGGCAAGTGCCGGCGAGACGTCGGCGGCCGGTCGCTATCCGAGTTCCGCCAGCGCCACGTCCGCCCAGCGCGGGCCGATGCCGGTCAGCACCACCCGGCGCGGGTCCTGGTCGTCGCCGTCCGCGGTGCCGCCGATGGCCCGTTCGATCCGGACCTCCAGCCGGTCCTCGGACAGCCGCTCGACCTTGCCCTCGCCCCACTCGACCACGACCACCGACTCGGGAAGCGAGACGTCCAGGTCGAGGTCCTCCATCTCGTCCAGGTCCCCGCCCAGCCGGTACGCGTCCACGTGCACCAGCGCCGGGCCGCCGACCAGCGAGGGGTGCACCCGGGCGATCACGAAGGTCGGCGAGGTCACCGCCCCGCGGACCTGGAGCCCCTCCCCCAGGCCCCGGGTCAGCGTGGTCTTCCCCGCTCCCAGCTCGCCGGAGAGCAGCACCAGGTCACCCGGCCGCAGCAGCGCGGCCAGCTCCCGGCCGAGCCGGCCCATCCGCTCCGGGGTGGGGACGGTGAGAGTGGCTTGCGAGCCCATGCGCGTGTCTTGCCCTTCGATCCGTACCGGCGCACCGACCACCGGCCGCCACCGCTACCGTCCCACATCGGAGGGCCCCGGTGCGGGCGGCCCCCGGGCTCACGCGGGGTCGGCGACGGCCTCGCCGGCCCGCTCACGGGCCAGGTCGAGGACGGCCGCGGGCAGCGGCGCGGCCCCGGCGAAGTCGGCGGCCCGGCGCAGCAGCCGGGCCAGCTCGTGGCCGACCGGCTCCGGGCGCTCCAGCATCACCAGGTGCCCGGCGCCCTCGGCCAGGACCAGCTCGGCGCCCGGCAGCAGCGCGGCGATCGCCTCGCTGTGCGTCGAGGGCGTCAGCAGGTCCTTCGTCCCGGCCAGCACCAGCACGGGCAGACCGCGCAGGGCGGCCAGCGCCTCGTACTTCTCGTGCACGCCGAACACCGGGTAGAACTCGGCGACCACGTCGATCGGGGTGGCGTCCAGCAGCTGCTCGGCGAAGCGCACCACGCCGGGGTCGACGTCCCGGCCGCCGAAGGAGAAGCGCCGGTAGAACAGGGCGGCCACGTCCGAGCCCAGCCGCCTGGTCGCCTCGACCAGGTCGACCTGCCGGCCCAGCAGCCGCACCATCCCGGGCGCGACCTTCTTGAACAGCTTGGCGCCGGCCCTCGGCAGACCGAGGCTGACGTCGTTCCAGTCCCCGGCGAGGGTGCCGATCAGCGCCACCCCGGCCACCCGCTCGCGGAACAGCTCCGGGTGCTGGTCGGCCAGCGCCATCACCGTCATGCCGCCCATCGAGTGGCCCACCAGCACCAGCGGCCCGGTCGGGGCGACGGCGTCGATCACCGCCTTGAGGTCGCCGCCCAGCTGGTCGATGCCGGCCGGCTCGCCCGCCAGGAACGAACGGGAGCGCTCGGAGCGGCCGTGGCTGCGCTGGTCCCAGAAGACCAGCCGCATGCCCTCGCGCAGCGCGGCCCGCTGGAAGTGCCAGCTGTCCTGGTTGAGGCAGTACCCGTGGCAGAACACCACGGTCAGCGGCTCGTCGTCGGAGCCGTCGCCGTCCGGCCCGCTCCAGCCGGTGCCGTCCAGCTCGACGTACAGCTCGGTGCCGTCCGGTGCGGCCACCGTCCGCGGGCGGCCGCGCAGCGAGCCGTAGGGGGCGTTCGCGTCCAGCTCGGCCCGGGCCCGGCGGCGCATCGCCCGGCCGACGGTCAGCCGTTCGAGCGCGACGCCCGCGGCCGCCCCGGCCGCCAGCACGCCGACCGAGATCCCGATCACACCCGCCCGGCTCACCCCGGAGGCGGCGCCGGCCGCCTTGGCGACCACCGCGACCGGACTGACCTCGGACGGCGCGTCCGTCATGCCGACGGGCCCTCGGCGTGGCTGCCGCCCAGGTAGCGGCGGGGCACCCGGGCACCGATCCGGGTGATGATCTCGTACGAGATGGTGCCGCAGGCGCGGGCCCAGTCCTCGGCGGTGGGCTCGCCGCGCTCGCCGTTGCCGAACAGCAGCACCTCGTCGCCGATCGCCGGGGTGTCGCCGCCGAGGTCCACCACGAACTGGTCCATCGCGACCCGGCCGGCCACCGTGCGCCACTTGCCGTCGATCTGCACCGGGCCGGTGCCGCTGGCGTGCCGGGGGACGCCGTCGCCGTAGCCGACCGGGACCAGGCCCAGGGTGGTCTCGCCCGGCGTCGTGTAGTGGTGGCCGTAGCTGACCCCGTGCCCGCCGGGGACCTGCTTGACCAGCGCCAGCCGCGCGGTCAGCGCCATCACCGGGCGCAGCCCGAAGTCGGCCGGCGAGCCCACCCCGGGCACCGGCGACAGCCCGTACGCGGCCAGGCCGGTGCGGACCAGGTCGAAGTGCGACTCGGGCAGCAGCAGGGTGGCCGGGGAGTTCGCCAGGTGCCGGACCTCGGGGCGCAGCCCGGCGGCCTCGGCCGTCGCCAGCGCGGCGCGGTAGGAGTCCAGCTGGGCCTGGATCGAGGGGTGGCCGGGCTCGTCCGCCGCGGCGAAGTGCGACCAGACGCCGACGACCGTCAGCAGGCCCTCGGCCTCGGCCCGGCGGGCGGCGGCCACCAGCCGCGGCCAGTCGTGCGGCTGGCAGCCGTTGCGGCCGAGGCCGGTGTCGGCCTTCAGGTGCACCCGGGCCGGGATGCCGGTCTCGCGCACGGCGGACAGCAGCTCGTCGAGCGCCCACTGGCCGCTGACCGAGATGTCCAGGTCCGCGCGCAGCGCCTCGCGCCAGGGCCCGCCCGGCGTCCACAGCCAGCACAGGATGCGGGCCCGCTCGGGGCGGATGCCCGCGGCCCGCAGCGCCAGCGCCTCGTCCGGCGTCGCGCAGCCGAGCCAGCCGATCCCGTTGGCGACCGCTTCCCGGGCACACTCGACCGCCCCGTGGCCGTAGGCGTCCGCCTTGACCGCGAGCATCACCGCCGGGCCGCCGACGCGCTCGCGCAGCGCCGCGAGGTTGCCGCGCAGGGCGGCGAGATCGATGGTCGCCTCGGCCCGTACGCCGTCGGTGAGGGTGGCTGTGCCGGTCGTGTTCGCAGTTGTCATCAGGGTCAGTCTCCCAGACGTCCCGGAGTCCTCGCCGAACGGCCCGTCCGCGCGGCGGCCCCCCATGGCCCGCCGACGTGCCGCGGACCGCCCGTTCCCCCCGTTCAGGACGCCGTAGCCGGATGTCCCGGTTCCGTCGGCGCCCCCTCGCGGACCGCCCGCCACACGGCCGGCAGCGCCCCCGCCACGGCGAGCGCCGTCGTCGGGGCGCCCGGCCGGCCCGCCGCCTCGCGGCCGGCCAGGCCGTGCAGGTAGGCGGCCGCCGACCCGGCGTCCAGGGGTGCGAGTCCGGCCGCCAGCAGGGAGCCGGCCAGCCCGGCCAGCACGTCGCCGCTGCCGGCGGTGGCCAGCCAGGAGGTGCCGGTCGGGTTCACCCGGACGGCCCCGCCCGGGTCGGCGACCACCGTGGTGGAGCCCTTCAGCAGCACCGTCGCGCGGTAGACCGCCGCCAGCCGTCGGGCGGTGGCCAGCCGGGCCGCGGCCAGGTCGTCCGCGGCCGGCGGGGTGCCGCCCCCGGCGCCCGCGAGCAGCCGGGCGGCCTCGCCGGTGTGCGGGGTGAGCAGGGTGGGTGCGGTGCGGCCGGCCAGCGCGTCCGGTCCGAGCCGGCCCAGCTCGGTCAGCCCGTCCGCGTCCACCAGCACCGGGACGTCGCTCGCCAGCGCCTCGGTCAGCGCCTGCCGCGCCCCCTCGCCGCCGCCCGGCCCCACCACCCAGGCCTGCACCCGCCCGGCCCCGGCCGGCCCGCCCTCGGTGACCAGCGCCTCCGGGAAGCGCCGCACCACCTCCTCGGCGGCGGTGCCCACGTAGCGGACGGCGCCCGCGCCGCCGTGCAGCGCCCCGGCCACCGCCAGCAGCGCCGCACCCGGGTAGGTCGCCGAGCCGGCCGCCACCCCGACGACGCCGCGCCGGTACTTGTCGCTCTCCGCGCCCGGCACCGGCAGCAGCGCCGCCACGTCCGCGTGCTGGAGCGCCGTCACCTGCGCGGCGGGCGGCTCCAGCCCGATGCCGACCAGCTGCACCACGCCCGCGTACGAGGCCCCCGGGTCGACCAGCAGCCCGGGCTTGTACGTGCCGAAGCAGACCGTGACGTCCGCGCGCAGCGCCTCGCCGGGCACCTCGCCGGTGTCGGCGTCCACCCCGCTCGGCAGGTCCACCGCCACCACGATCCCGGACCGCGCGGCCTGCGCGTACGGCCGGGCCTCCGGGCGCAGCCCGCCCCGGCCGCCGATGCCGACGATGCCGTCCAGCACCAGGTCCGCGCGCGAGAAGTCGGCCAGGCCGACCTCCTGCTCCGCCGTCACCCGTCCGCCGGCGGCCCGCAGCGCGGCCAGCCCGCCCGGGTGCGCCTTCTCCGGGGCCAGCAGCACCGCCGTCACCCGCGCCCCGCGCCGGGCCAGCGCGGCCCCGGCGTACAGGGCGTCACCCCCGTTGTCCCCGCTGCCCGCGAGCACCGTCACCCGGCTGCCGTACACCCGGCCGCGACGCCGCGTCAGCAGCCGCGCGCAGGTCGCGGCCAGCCCGGCGGCCGCCCGCTGCATCAGCGTGCCCTCCGGCAGCCGCGCCATCAGCGCGGCCTCGGCGGCCCGAACGGTTTCCACAGGGTGTGCATGACGCATGCGGGAACTCCTTCAGCGGTCGGCTACCGCCGACGCTAGCCCGCGCCGCCGCCCCGCGGGAGCCGCCCCTGCGGCACACTTTCGAGTGACGACCACTTCGATCCCCCACCGGTGCCGGTCCGTACGCCTACCTTGTGGCTCGACACGGACCCACAGGAGGGAGAAGGGCCATGGTCGCCGGGCCGTTGCGCGCGAGGCCGGCAGGCGCATCGAGCTCCCCGCCCCGTTCTCCTTCACGCTCGACACGTCGCCCCTGCGGTAGGACGCAGCCACCGCAGGGGCGCCGTGGAAGGCCGAGCGACTACTCGACGGTGACCGACTTCGCCAGGTTGCGCGGCTGGTCGACCTCGTGGCCCTTGGCCGTGGCCAGCTCGCAGGCGAAGACCTGGAGCGGGACGGTGGAGACCAGCGGCTGGAGCAGGGTCGGGGTGGCCGGGATGCGGATCAGGTGGTCCGCGTACGGGACGACCGCCTCGTCGCCCTCCTCGGCGATCACGATCGTGCGGGCGCCGCGGGCCCGGATCTCCTGGATGTTGGAGACGATCTTGTCGTGCAGGATCGACCGGCCGCGCGGCGAGGGCACGACGACCACGACCGGCAGCCCCTCCTCGATCAGCGCGATCGGGCCGTGCTTGAGCTCGCCCGCCGCGAAGCCCTCGGCGTGCATGTACGCCAGCTCCTTGAGCTTGAGCGCGCCCTCCAGGGCCACCGGGAAGCCGACGTGGCGGCCGAGGAACAGCACCGAGCGGGCGTCGGCCAGCGAGCGGGCCAGCTCGCGCACCGGCTCCATGGTCTCCAGGACCTGCTCGACCTGCTTCGGCGCGTCGCCGAGCTCCTTGATGACGGCGAAGATCTCGTCGCCCCACTTGGTGCCGCGCACCTGGCCCAGGTACAGGGCGACCAGGTAGCAGGCGACCAGCTGGGTCAGGAACGCCTTGGTCGAGGCGACCGCGACCTCCGGGCCGGCGTGGGTGTACAGCACCGCGTCCGACTCGCGCGGGATGGTGGAGCCGTTGGTGTTGCAGATCGCCAGCACCTTGGCGCCCTGCTCGCGGGCGTGCCGCAGCGCCATCAGGGTGTCCATGGTCTCGCCGGACTGCGAGATGGCGATGACCAGCGTGCCCGGGCCCATGATCGGGTCGCGGTAGCGGAACTCGGAGGCGACCTCGACCTCGCAGGGGATGCGGGTCCAGTGCTCGATCGCGTACTTGGCGATCATGCCGGCGTGGAAGGCCGTGCCGCAGGCCACGATGACGACCTTGTCGACCGAGCGCAGGTCGGCGTCGGAGATCCGCAGCTCGTCCAGGGTCAGCCGGCCGTCGGTGCCGATCCGGCCGAGCAGGGTGTCGGCGACCGCCTTCGGCTGCTCGGCGATCTCCTTGAGCATGAAGTAGTCGTAGCCGCCCTTCTCGGCGGCGGAGGCGTCCCAGTCGACGTGGTACTCGCGCACGTCGGCGGGGGTGCCGTCGAAGTTGGTGACGGTCACGCCCTCCCGGCGCAGCTCGACCACCTGGTCCTGGCCCAGCTCGATCGCCTCACGGGTGTGGGCGATGAAGGCGGCGACGTCCGAGGCGAGGAAGTTCTCGCCCTCGCCGCGCCCGACCACCAGCGGCGAGTTGCGGCGGGCGCCGACGACGACGTCCGGCGCGTCCGCGTGCACGGCGACCAGGGTGAAGGCGCCCTCCAGCTGCCGGCAGACCACCCGCATGGCCTCGGCGAGGTCACCCGCGTAGGCCTCGCCCAGCAGGTGGGCGACGACCTCGGTGTCGGTCTCGGAGCGGAGGGTGTGGCCGCGCTCGGCGATCTCGGCGCGCAGCTGGGCGAAGTTCTCGATGATGCCGTTGTGGACCACGGCCACCCGCTGGTGGTCGTCCAGGTGGGGGTGGGCGTTGGCGTCCGTCGGGCCGCCGTGGGTGGCCCAGCGGGTGTGGCCGATGCCGGTGGTGCCGCCGGGCAGGGGGGTCTCGGCGAGCGACTTCTGGAGGTTGGCGAGCTTGCCCGCCCGCTTGTCCGTGGCCAGGCTCCACTGCCCCTCGGAGTCCTGGACCTGCACCGCCACACCGGCCGAGTCGTAACCCCGGTACTCCAGGCGCTGCAGGCCTGCGATTACTACGTCGAGGGCGGCCTGAGCGCCCACGTATCCAACAATTCCGCACATGCGTGCCAGCATAAGGGCGGTTCTGGGCCCCTTTTCCCGCCGCGCGGGAACGCTGCGTGACCGACACCACAGCAACCGTGAACGTCGCTACGGCTCACAATGGAGCATGTGCTGACCGAACTCTGTACGCGGGGCGCCGCCACGCCCGGCCCGTCCCCGTCCCCTTACGTGGACCTCAGCCGGGCCGAGTGGAGCGCGCTGCGCGAGCGTACGCCGCTGCCGCTGACCGCCGAGGAGGTGGAGCGGCTCCGCGGGCTCGGTACCGCGCTCGACCTGGACGAGGTCCGCGACGTCTACCTGCCGCTGTCGCGCCTGTTGAACCTGTACATCCACGCCACGCACGAACTGCGCGGCACGCTGGGCACGTTCCTGGACACCCCCGACACCGAGCGCACCCGCACCCCGTTCATCATCGGCGTGGCCGGCTCCGTCGCGGTCGGCAAGTCCACCACCGCCCGTCTGCTCCAGGCGCTGCTCGCCCGCTGGCCCGAGCACCCCAGGGTCGAACTGGTCACCACCGACGGCTTCCTGCTCCCCAACGCCGAGCTGCGCCGGCGCGGCCTGATGGCCCGCAAGGGCTTCCCGGAGTCCTACGACCGCCGGGCGCTGATGCGCTTCGTCGCGGACGTGAAGGCGGGCAAAGAGCGGGTCAGCGCGCCGGTCTACTCGCACCTGGTGTACGACATCGTGCAGGGCGAGCGGCTCACCGTGGAGCGCCCGGACATCCTGATCGTCGAGGGCCTGAACGTGCTCCAGCCGGCGCTGCCCGGCTCCGACGGCCGCACCCGCCTCGCGGTGGCCGACTACTTCGACTTCTCGATCTACGTCGACGCCCGGACCGACGACATCGAGCACTGGTACCTGGACCGCTTCCGAAAGCTGCGGCAGACCGCCTTCCAGGACCCGAACTCCTACTTCCGCCGCTTCACCGAGGTGCCGGAGGAGGAGGCGATGGAGTACGGCCGGCAGGTCTGGCGCACCATCAACAAGCCCAACCTGCTGGAGAACGTGCTTCCGACCCGCGGCCGGGCCACCCTGATCCTCCAGAAGGGCTCGGACCACAAGGTCCGCCGGGCGCTGCTGCGCAAGCTCTGAGCGTCCGCCGGGTACGACGGGAAGGGCCCCCGCGGCGCGCGGGGGCCCTTCGTCGTCTCAAAACCCGGCCCGGCGTCTCAAGACCCGGCCCGGCGTCTCCGGGCTCAGCCCAGGTGGGTGCGCACCGCCTCGGCGAGCCGCTGCGCGACCGTCTCGGCCTGCGCCGGGTCGGCGGCCTCGACCATCACCCGGACCAGCGGCTCGGTGCCCGACGGGCGCAGCAGCACCCGGCCGGTGGAGCCCAGTTCGGCCTCGGCCCCGGCGACCGCCGCGGCCAGCTCGGTGCTGGTCCGCACCCGGCTCTTGTCGACGCCCTTGACGTTGATCAGCACCTGCGGCAACCGGGTCATCACGGCGGCCAGGTCGGCCAGCGGCTGCTTGGTGGCGGCCAGCCGGGCGCCCAGCATCAGGCCGGTCAGGGTGCCGTCACCGGTGGTGGCGTGGTCCAGCAGGATCACGTGGCCGGACTGCTCGCCGCCCAGCGCGAAGCCGTGCTCCTTCATCGCCTCCAGCACGTAGCGGTCGCCGACGGCCGTCTCCACCAGCTCGATGCCCTCGCGCTCCATCGCCAGCTTGAAGCCGAGGTTGGACATCACGGTGGCCACCGCGGTGTTGCCGCGCAGGGTGCCGGCCTCCTTCATGGCGACCGCGAGGATGGCGATGATCTGGTCGCCGTCCACCTCGTTGCCCTCGGCGTCGGCGGCCAGACAGCGGTCGGCGTCGCCGTCCAGGGCGATGCCCAGGTCGGCCTGGTGCTCCTTCATCGCGACCCGCAGCCGGTCCAGGTGGGTGGAGCCGACGCCGTCGTTGATGTTGAGGCCGGTGGGCTCGGCCCCCAGGGTGTGGACCACCTCGGCGCCGGCCCGGGCGAAGGCCTCGGGGGCGACGTAGGCGGCCGCGCCGTGGGCGCCGTCGATGACGACCTTGATGCCGTCCAGGCGGTTGGGCAGCACGCCGATCAGGTGGGCGACGTACTTGTCGAAGCCCTCGGTGTACTCGCGCACCCGGCCGACGGCCGCGCCGGTCGGACGGTTCCAGTCCTCGTCGCCGAGCGTGTGCTTGCGGTAGTGGGACTCGATCGCGTCCTCGATCCGGTCGTCCAGCTTGTGGCCGCCGCGGGCGAGGAACTTGATGCCGTTGTCCGGCATGGCGTTGTGACTGGCGGACAGCATCACGCCGAAGTCGGCGCCGAGGGCGCCGGTGAGGTACGCCACGGCCGGGGTCGGCAGGACGCCGACCCGCAGGACGTCGACCCCGGCACTCGCCAGACCGGCGATGACGGCGGCCTCCAGGAACTCGCCCGAGGCGCGCGGGTCACGGCCGACCACCGCGACCGGCCGGTGGCCGTCGAAGGCACCGGCCTCGCCGAGCACATGGGCCGCCGCGACCGACAGACCGAGCGCCAGCTCCGCCGTCAGGCCCTCGTTGGCCACCCCGCGCACGCCGTCCGTACCGAAGAGTCGTCCCACTGTCCCGTCCTCCATCACCACTGCTCGGAACCCAACCGATGATCCCGGCCGCCGCACAGTAGCCGGGGAACACGTCGCCCCGGAGTACACGGGGTACTCCGGGGCGACGGTTTCGCGCAACCAGGGGGTGCGCCGCCAGGGCGGGCCGCACCCCCGGGGAGGCGATTAGCGCTTGCTGTACTGCGGCGCCTTGCGGGCCTTCTTCAGACCGGCCTTCTTGCGCTCGACGGCGCGGGCGTCACGGGTCAGGAAGCCGGCCTTCTTGAGGGCGCCGCGGTTGTTGTCCACGTCGGCCTCGTTCAGGGCACGGGCGACGCCGAGGCGCAGCGCGTAGGCCTGGCCGGAGACGCCGCCACCGCTGATGCGGGCGACGACGTCGTAACGGCCGTCCAGCTCCAGGAGCTTGAAGGGCTCGTTCACGGTCTGCTGGTGCACCTTGTTGGGGAAGTAGTCCTCAAGGGTGCGACCGTTGATCTTCCACTGGCCCGTGCCGGGGACGATGCGCACACGGGCGATCGCCTCCTTGCGACGGCCCAGACCGGCGCCCGGGACGGCCTCGCCGAAGCGGCCCGCCAGGGACTCGGAGGTGTAGCTCTCCTCGGAGGTGTACTCGCCCTCGACGGCCTCGGCGGCCTCGTCGAAGTCGACCTCAAGGGTTTCAGTGGTCTCGGCCACGGTGTTCCTCAGCTCTTTTCAGTGTTGGGGGGCTTGGTGGCCGAATTACTGCGCGACCTGGGTGATCTCGAACGGCACCGGCTGCTGGGCAGCGTGCGGGTGCTGGTCGCCCGAGTAGACCTTGAGCTTCGAGAGCATCTGACGGCCCAGGCTGTTCTTGGGGATCATGCCCTTGATGGCCTTCTCGACGGCCTTCTCCGGGTTGTTCGCCAGCAGGTCGTCGTAGCGCACCGAGCGCAGACCGCCCGGGAAGCCCGAGTGGCGGTAGGCCAGCTTCTGGGTCTTCTTGTTACCGGACAGGTGCACCTTGTCGGCGTTGATGATGATGACGAAGTCACCAGTGTCAACGTGCGGCGCGTAGATCGCCTTGTGCTTGCCCCGGAGGAGGTTGGCGGCCTGGGAGGCCAGGCGGCCGAGCACGACGTCGGTCGCGTCGATGACGTGCCACTGACGCTGGACGTCGCCGGGCTTGGGGCTGTACGTACGCACGGTCGTAGCCTTCGCTTTTCAGTGAGTGAGTCCTGACAGGAGCACCCGGACGGAAGAGCAGCCTGGCCACCCTTGGACGCAATTCAAGGGGGACCGCTGGTCGACGACCTGATGTCTCCGGCGTACCGACCTCTCACGTGAGATAGAGCGAGCCAATACGCACATCAAGCGTCCAGGTTACCGGCAGGGCCGGACCGGGTCAAAAATGCCCGGGACCGGCCCCCGCCGTCACTCAGCGTTCGCGCTCCACCCGGGTCACGTCCCAGACCGGCTCGGACGCTTCATAGACCCGGCCGTCCGCCCCGAACACCAGGAAGCGGTCGAAGGTCTTGGCGAACCAGCGGTCGTGGGTGACGCACAGTACCGTACCGTCGAACGCCTCCAGGCCGGCCTGGAGCGCCTCGGCGCTCTCCAGGTCCAGGTTGTCGGTCGGCTCGTCGAGCAACAGGGCGGTGACGCCCGAGAGTTCGAGCTTGAGGATCATCAGCCGGGCCTGCTGTCCGCCGGACAGCGACTCGAACTTCTGCTCCTCCTGGCGGTCCAGCTCGTACCGGCGCAGCGCCCCCATCGCGGCGCCGCGGCTGAGCGCGTGCTCCTCCTCGACGATCGACCGCACGGTGCGGCCGAACAGCTCCGGGTGGGCGTGGGTCTGCCGGAAGTGGCCGGGGACGACCCGCGCGCCGAGCTTCCAGTCACCGGTGTGCGCGACCGTCCCGTCACCCGCCAGCAGCCGCAGGAGGTGCGACTTGCCGGCACCGTTGGCGCCCAGCACCGCGACCCGCTCGCCGTAGAAGACCTCCAGGTCGAAGGGCTGCATCAGGCCGGTGAGCTCCAGCCGCTCCAGGGTGAAGGCGCGCACGCCGGTGCGCCCGCCCTTGAGCCGCATGCTGATGCTCTGCTCGCGCGGCGGCGCCTCCGGCGGGCCGGCCTCCTCGAACTTCTTCAGCCGGGTCTGGGCGGCGGAGTAGCGGGAGGCCATGTCGTGGCTGACGGAGGCGGCCTGGCGCAGGGTGACGACCAGCTTCTTGAGCTTGGCGTGCTCCTCGTCCCAGCGGCGGCGCAGCTCCTCGAAGCGCTCGAAGCGGGCCTTGCGGGCCTCGTGGAAGGTGTCGAAGCCGCCGCCGTGCACCCAGACGCTGCTGCCGGCCGCGCCGGACTCGACGCTGATGATCTTGTCGGCGGTCTTCGAGAGCAGCTCGCGGTCGTGCGAGATGAACAGGACGGTCTTCGGGGTGGCCTTGATGGCCTCCTCCAGCCAGCGCTTGGCCGGGACGTCCAGGTAGTTGTCGGGCTCGTCGAGCAGGAGCACCTCCTCCGGGCCGCGCAGCAGCGCCTCCAGCACCAGCCGCTTCTGCTCGCCGCCGGAGAGGGTGTTCAGGCCGCGCCACTGGGCCTTGTCGAAGGGCATCCCGAGGGCCGCCATGGTGCAGACGTCCCAGTCGGTCTCGTAGTCGTAGCCGCCGACGTCGGCCCAGTCGGAGAGCGACTGGGCGTAGGCCATCTGCGTCTTCTCGTCGTCCTGGGCGATCATCGCCAGCTCGGCGGCGTCCACCGCGCGGGCCGCACTGGCGATCCGCTCCGGGGCGACCGACACCAGCAGGTCCCGCACCGAGGCGTCGGCGGGCAGCGCACCGGGGGTGGCCTGCTGGTCCTCGCGGCCGGTGGTGCCGACGAACTGGCGCATCACGCCGAGCCCGCCGCTGATCGTCACCGAGCCGCCGTGCGGCTGGAGGTCCCCCGCGATCATCCTCAGCAGGGTGGTCTTGCCGGCCCCGTTGGCGCCGACCAGGGCGACGGCGGCACCCTCGCCGACCCGGAAGGACGCGTCGTCGAACAAGACGCGCCCGTCCGGCAGGTAGTACTCCAGGTGCGAAATCTCGACGTGTCCCATGGGAGCGATTCTCCCAAGCGGACGCGCCGGGCCAAAACGGATTACCTCACAGCGCGCTCTGCCCGGGCAGGGTGCGCATCCGCCGGGCCGCACGGTTGCGCTCGGCCAGCTGGTCGTCCGGCGGGTAGCCGACCTCCTCCAGGGTGAGCCCGTACGGCCGGATCACGTTGACGGCCGAGTTGCGCACCCCGCCGGCCAGCACCTCGCCGGGGAACTCCACCGGCCGGTGCCCGTCGCCGACCAGCAGCATCGCGCCGACCAGCGCCCGGACCATGTTGTGGCAGAAGGCGTCCGCCCGGACGGTGGCGACCGCCAGCGAGCCCTCCTGGGCGGCGTAGGAGTCCACCGGGACGCGGTCCCAGCGCAGCTCCAGCAGGGTGCGGATGGTGGTGGCGCCCTCGCGCTTCTTGCAGTACGCGGCGAAGTCGTGCTCGCCGAGCAGCAGTTGCGCGGCTGCGTTCATCCGGTCGACGTCCAGCGGGCGGTCGTGCCAGAGCACGTGGCCGCGCAGCAGCGGGTCCACCCCGCCGGGGTGGTCGGCGACCCGGTACGCGTACCGGCGCCAGATCGCCGAGAAGCGGGCGTCGAACCCGGCCGGCGCCTCGCCGACCCGGTAGATCCGGACGTCCCCGGGGAGCCGGCCTGCCAGCCGGCGCAGCAGCTTCTCCCGGTGCGCCGCCCACAGCTCGACGGGCAGGTCGACGTGGGCGACCTGGCCGCGGGCGTGCACCCCGGCGTCGGTGCGGCCGGCCACGGTCAGCGGGAACAGCTCGGAGCTGCGGGTGACGACCTGGAGCGCGGTCTCGATCTCCTCCTGGACCGTCCGGCGGCCGCCCTTCTGGCGGGCCCAGCCGGAGAACCCGGCGCCCTGGTAGGCGAGGTCGAGCCGGACCCGGACGTACCCCTCCGCCGGGCCGTCCTTCACCGGCGGCCGCTCGGCGCAATCGTTGACCACTGCTCTTCACTCCCTGGACATGAGGAACGGGCCCGCTCCCCCACGGATGGGAGGGCGGGCCCGCAACACACCTGGCGGTGTCAGGCCTGCTCGGCGGCCTCGGTCTCGGTGGCCTCGACCTTGGCGTCGGCCTCCTTGACGGCACGCTTGGTGGCGGCCTCGGCCTCGCCGACGGCGGTCTGCGCGACGGTCAGCGCCTCGACCAGCTCGATCACGGCCATCGGGGCGTTGTCGCCACGACGGGGACCGATCTTGGTGATACGGGTGTAGCCACCCGGGCGGTTCTCGTAGCGCGGCGCGATCTCGGTGAAGAGGGTGTGCAGCACCGAGATGTCGGTGATGGTCTTGCGCACCAGGCGACGGTTGTGGATGTCGCCCTTCTTCGCCTTGGTGATCAGCTTCTCCGCCAGCGGGCGCATCCGACGGGCCTTGGCCTCGGTCGTGGTGATGCGGCCGTACTGGAACAGCTCCCGGCACAGACCGGCGAGCAGCAGCGGCTCGTGGTGCGGGCCACCGCCCAGGCGGGCACCCTTGGTGGGACGCGGCATGGAATTACTCCTTGAATCTCCGACTGCGGCCGTACCAGGTACCGCAGCGGGCGTACGGGCACGGTGCCCGTACGACTTTCACGACGACGGGGGCGGCTCCGTGGAACCGCCCCCGCGGCCAAATCTCTTAGTACTGCTCGGTCTCGGCGAAGTGCGAGTCGTCGAGGTCGTCGGCGCCGAAGGCGTCGGCGGCGGCGGTCGGGTCGAACCCGGGCGGGCTGTCCTTGAGGGCCAGGCCCATGCCGGCCAGCTTCGCCTTGACCTCGTCGATCGACTTCGCACCGAAGTTGCGGATGTCGAGCAGGTCCGCCTCGGAGCGGGCGACGAGCTCACCCACGGTGTGGATGCCCTCGCGCTTGAGGCAGTTGTAGGAGCGGACGGTGAGCTCCAGCTCCTCGATCGGCAGCGCCAGGTCGGCGGCCAGGGCGGCGTCCGTCGGGGACGGGCCCATGTCGATGCCCTCGGCATCGATGTTCAGCTCGCGGGCGAGGCCGAACAGCTCCACCAGGGTCTTGCCGGCCGAGGCCATGGCGTCGCGCGGACGCATGGCGGGCTTGGTCTCGACGTCGACGATCAGCTTGTCGAAGTCGGTCCGCTGCTCGACACGGGTGGCCTCGACCTTGTAGGTGACCTTCAGCACGGGGCTGTAGATCGAGTCGACCGGGATGCGGCCGATCTCCTGGCCGGATGCCTTGTTCTGGACGGCGGAGACGTAGCCGCGACCGCGCTCGACGGTCAGCTCCATCTCCAGCTTGCCCTTGCCGTTCAGGGTGGCGAGGACCAGCTCGGGGTTGTGCACCTCGACACCCGCCGGCGGGGCGATGTCGGCGGCGGTGACGACACCCGGGCCCTGCTTGCGCAGGTACATCACGACCGGCTCGTCGTGCTCCGAGGAGACGACCAGCTGCTTGATGTTGAGGATGAGGTCGGTCACGTCCTCCTTGACGCCCGGCACGGTGGTGAACTCGTGCAGGACGCCGTCGATGCGGATGCTGGTGACAGCGGCACCCGGGATCGACGACAGGAGCGTGCGGCGCAGGGAGTTGCCGAGGGTGTAGCCGAAGCCCGGCTCCAGCGGCTCGATCACGAACCGCGAGCGGAACTCGTCGACGACCTCTTCGGTCAGCGACGGACGCTGAGCGATAAGCATGGGGGAAATCCTCCAGTTGTCTTCGGCACCCACTATTTGATGCCGACAGGACCAAGCGTACGGGCTCCCGTGAGCAGTGACACTCACCGCCCGGGAGCCCGTACGAGGTTTACAGCAAGACCCGCGTGTGCCCGAAGGCGCTGCGTCAGACGCGGCGGCGCTTCGGCGGACGGCAGCCGTTGTGCGGGGTGGGGGTGACGTCCTGGATCGAGCCGACCTCCAGGCCGGTGGCCTGGAGCGAACGGATCGCGGTCTCGCGGCCGGAGCCCGGACCCTTCACGAAGACGTCAACCTTGCGCATGCCGTGCTCCTGCGCGCGACGGGCAGCGGCCTCGGCGGCCATCTGCGCGGCGAACGGGGTGGACTTGCGCGAGCCCTTGAAGCCGACGTGGCCGGCGGAGGCCCAGGAGATCACGTTGCCCGACGGGTCGGTGATCGAAACGATGGTGTTGTTGAACGTGCTCTTGATGTGCGCGTGGCCGTGAGCGACGTTCTTCTTTTCCTTGCGGCGGATCTTCTTCGCGCCGGCAGCCTGACGACCCTTGGGGGGCATAAGTCTGTTCTCCTACTGAGGTGGTCGGTCCGCTGACCCGCGGGCCGGAGGGATGTCCGGTTACGGGACGGACTACTTCTTGCCCGGCTTCTTCTTACCGGCGATCGCGCGACGCGGGCCCTTGCGGGTACGCGCGTTGGTGTGGGTGCGCTGGCCGCGGACCGGCAGGCCGCGGCGGTGACGCAGACCCTCGTAGCAGCCGATCTCGACCTTGCGGCGGATGTCGGCGGCCACCTCACGGCGGAGGTCACCCTCGACCGTGTAGTTGGCGTCGATGTACTGGCCCAGCTTGACGAGGTCGTCCTCGGAGATGTCGCGAACGCGGACATCCGGGTTGACACCGGTCTCGGCCAGGGTCTGCTGGGCGCGGGTACGGCCGATGCCGTACACGTAGGTGAGGGCGATCTCGATCCGCTTCTCACGGGGGAGATCAACGCCGGCGAGGCGTGCCATTCAAGGCTCCTGTGGTTCTTCAGAGGTCTTGCGTGCTACCTACTCCTTCGCCTCTCGACGATGGAGCCCCGGCCTCTGACCGGGGGCGGCAGTCCGCCCGCGAACGGACGGATCGGGTAGCCCGCTTATGACGTTTTCGCGTCGCGCGAAGTACTACGAGAAATGCTGGAGAGCGATCAGCCCTGGCGCTGCTTGTGGCGCAGGTTGTCGCAGATCACCATGACCCGGCCGTGACGGCGGATCACCTTGCACTTGTCGCAGATCTTCTTGACGCTCGGCTTGACCTTCATGCTTCAGGTTCTCCGGGTCTAGATCTGACGTTCTTACTTGTAGCGGTAGACGATCCGCCCGCGCGTGAGGTCGTAGGGGCTGAGCTCCACGACGACCCGGTCGTCCGGCAGGATGCGGATGTAGTGCATGCGCATCTTGCCACTGATGTGCGCGAGGACCTTGTGACCGTTCTGCAGCTCGACCTTGAACATCGCGTTCGGAAGAGACTCGATCACGGTGCCCTCGATCTCAATGGCGCCTTGCTTCTTAGCCATGAACTGCGAGATCCACCTTCCGGGACCGGCTACCGTATGCGGAACGCTCGTGCGAACCTGGGTTCACCCCTCCCCCGAGGGGAAGAGGGCGCGCTGAAGCACGCTACGAGTGAGCCGACGGTCCATCCTACGCCAGCGCGTCCGGTGGACCAAAACGGGGGCCCCGGAAAGCGGCCGCCGTCACACCGCCGGGTCAGAGCCGGGCGGTGACCGTCAGCGGCTCGACGTGCGCGGTGCAGGCCGAGCAGCGGCGGGCGGCCTCGGGGATGTCGGTCAGGCACTCCGGGCAGGGGCGCTTCGGCGTCTTCGGCTTCTTCGGCAGGTAGCGCGCGGTCGCCTTGGTGATCGGCAGCACCACGCAGAAGTACAGCACCGCGGCGGTCATGAAGAACGCGATCAGCACGTTGAGGAACTGCCCGTACGGGAAGGTCACCCCGGCGATGTGCGCCTTGTACGAGCTGAAGTCGCCGGCCGCGCCGACCACCACACCCACCAGCGGGGTGAGGAACGCCGACACGAAGCCGGTCACCACCGCGGTGAACGCGGCGCCGATGACCACACCGACGGCCATGTCGACGACGTTGCCGCGCATCATGAAGTCGCGGAATCCCTTGAGCACGTGCTGTCTCCTGCATCGCTCGTAAACCAGTCAGGCGGCAGCGGACCACTACCAGCCGATAAAAATAGGACAAAAGCCCTGGAGGTCCAAACCTCCAGGGCTCTGATCCCTTGTCAGCAGCGGCGGTCGGGCGCCGCCGCGACTACGCGAGGGGGTCCGGAGCTGCGGTGATGCCCAGCTTGGCCAGTTCCGCCTTGCCGCCGTCGAAGGCGGTCAGCACCAGCGGGCCCTGCTCGGTGACGGCCACCGAGTGCTCCCAGTGCGAGGCCCAGGTGCCGTCGTTGGTGACGACCGTCCAGTCGTCCTCCAGCACGGTGGTGTGCGGGGTGCCGAGCGAGACCATCGGCTCGATCGCCAGCACGGTGCCGGGGACCAGCTTCGGGCCCTTGCCGCGGCCGCGCTCGACGTAGTTCAGCACGTGCGGCTCCATGTGCATCGCGGTGCCGATGCCGTGGCCGCCGTAGCCCTCGGTGATGCCCCACTTGCCCTTCGGCGGCAGCGGCTGGCGGCGGATGTAGCCCTCGATCGCCTTGGAGACGTCCACCAGGCGGTTGTTCTTCTTCATCTGGGCGATGCCGGCCCACATCGAGCCCTCGGTGACCCGGCTCAGCATCTCGACCTCCGGGCTGACCTCGCCGACCGCCACGGTGATGGCCGAGTCGCCGTGCCAGCCGTCCAGGATGGCGCCGCAGTCGATCGAGATGACGTCGCCCTCCTGGAGCACCCGCTCGCCGGGGATGCCGTGCACTACCTCGTTGTTCACCGAGGCGCAGATCACACCCGGGAACCAGAGCCCGCCGTGGTGGGCGCGGAAGTTCGAGGTGGCACCGTGGTCGGTGATGACCTTGTCCGCGATGTCGTTGAGCTCCTGGGTGGTCACCCCGGGGACGACCGCCTCGCGGCAGGCCTTCAGGGCCTCGGCGACGACCAGCCCGGCCGCTCGCATCTTCGCGATCTGCTCGGGGGTCTTGATCTCCACCATCTGGTCACGCCTTCCAAGTCCGGATTACCACTGCTACCACCGTACGACGCCGAAACGGCCGGGCCACCCGCACTGGGGCGGGCGACCCGGCCGTACCGTCGTACGTTCGCCGAGAGACTCAGCTGTCCTGCTTCAGCGCCTCGATCGAGCGGGCGGTGACCTCGTCCACCTTGCCGAGGGCCGAGATGGTCGCCACCAGGCCCTGCTGGACGTAGTAGTCGATGATCGGCTCGGTCTCGGTGTGGTAGACCTCCAGGCGCGTGCGCACCTTCTCCTCGGTGTCGTCCGAGCGCTGGTACAGCTCGCCGCCGCACTCGTCGCAGACGCCCTCCGCCTTCGGCGGGTTGTAGTCCACGTGGAAGACGTGGCCCCCGTCGTTGCGGCACAGGCGTCGGCCGGCGATCCGGCGGACCACCTCGTCCTCGGGGACCTCCAGGTCCAGCACACCGTCCAGCTTGATGCCCTGCTCGGCGAGGAACTCGTCGAGCGCCTTCGCCTGGCCCAGGTTGCGCGGGAAGCCGTCGAGCAGGAAGCCCTTGGCGGCGTCCGGCTGAAGCATCCGGTCCTTGGCCATCCCGATGGTGACCTCGTCCGGCACCAGGTGTCCCGCGTCCATGTAGCTCTTGGCCTCGAGCCCCAAGGGGGTGCCCTGGCTGATGTTCGCGCGGAACAGGTCGCCGGTGGAGATGTGGGGGATGGACAGGGTCTTGGCGAGCAGGTGCGCCTGAGTACCCTTCCCGGCCCCGGGAGGACCAACGAGGACGATACGCATCAGCGGAGGAACCCTTCGTAATTGCGCTGCTGGAGCTGGCTCTCGATCTGCTTCACAGTTTCGAGTCCGACGCCGACGACGATGAGCACGCTGGTGCCGCCGAACGGGAAGTTTGTCTGCTGTCCGAAGGCGACCAGGGCGATCATCGGGATCAACGCGATCAGGCCCAGGTAGAGCGAACCCGGCCACGTGATTCGGGTCAGCACGTAGTTCAGGTACTCGGCCGTCGGCCGGCCGGCCCGGATGCCCGGGATGAACCCACCATACTTCTTCATGTTGTCGGCAACTTCTTCGGGGTTGAAGGAGATGGCGACGTAGAAGAACGCGAAGAAGACGATCAGCAGGAAGTAGGTGGCCATGTAGATCGGGTGGTCACCCTTGACGAAGTTCGTCCGGATCCACGTGGCCCAGCCCGCCTGGCTGTTGGTCAGCTGGACCACCAGGGCGGGGATGTACAGCAGCGACGAGGCGAAGATGACCGGGATGACACCGGCCTGGTTCACCTTGAGCGGGATGTAGGTCGAGGTGCCGCCGAACGCCCGGCGGCCGATCATCCGCTTCGCGTACTGGACCGGGATCCGGCGCTGGGCCTGCTCGACGAAGATGACCAGCATCACGACGATGACGCCGACCGCGACCACGGAGAGGAACTCGACCCAGCCGCCGCCGATGGTGCCGGACTGCTTGATCGCCCACATCGAGGACGGGAACTGGGCGGCGATCGAGGTGAAGATCAGCAGCGACATGCCGTTGCCGATGCCGCGGTCCGTGATCAGCTCACCGAGCCACATGATGACCGTGGTGCCGGCGGTCATGGTGAGCACCATGACGGTGATCCGGAACACGCTGGTGTCCGGGACGATCTGGTTCGCGTAGACGCAGCCGGAGAACAGCGCGCCGCTGGAGGCCGTCGCCACGATGCCGGTGCCCTGGAGCACCGCGAGCGCGATGGTCAGGTACCGGGTGTACTGGGTGATCTTCGCCTGGCCGGCCTGTCCCTCCTTCTTCAGCATCTCCAGTCGCGGGATCACGACGGTGAGGAGCTGGAGGATGATGCTCGCCGTGATGTACGGCATGATGCCGAGGGCGAAGATCGTCAGCTGGAGGAGCGCGCCACCGCTGAACAGGTTGACGAGTCCGAAGAGGCCACTGTTCTTGGTCTCCTTCACGCACTCGTTCACGGCCGTGAAACTCACGCCCGGAATCGGGATGTGCGAGCCCAGCCGGAACAGCACCATGATGCCCAGCGTGAACAGCAGCTTCTTGCGCAGGTCGGGCGTCTGGAACGCCCGCGCGAACGCACTGAGCACGGTGCCTCCTGCGCCTCCCGCGCGTCGTCGGCGGGAGGGTCGGTCCTGAATGGGAGTTTGCGGTACGGGCTCCCGTACAGACGGCACAGGCGAGCCTACGCGCAGCCTACAAGGGAACTCCACGGACTCTAACAGTGCGCGGCCATTCCGAAGAAGCGCGTACGGCCGCTCCCCCACTCACGGGGTACGGGATGCCCGGGTTTGCCACACAAAAGAACGAGCACCGTCCGGCCGGAAATCCCGGGAACGGCACGAGCCCCGCACCTCCCGAAGGAGGTGCGGGGCTCGTGGGGCCGGGTCAGCGGGCTCAGACGAGCTCGGTGACCGTGCCGCCCGCGGCCTTGATCTTCTCGGCGGCCGAACCGGAGACGGCGTCGACCGTCACCTGGAGGGCGACCGAGACCTCGCCGGTGCCGAGCACCTTGACGAGCGAGTTCTTGCGAACCGCGCCCTTGGCGACCAGGTCCTCGACCGTGACCTCGCCACCCTGCGGGTAGAGCTCGGCCAGCTTGTCCAGGTTCACCACCTGGAACGTGATCTTGAACGGGTTCTTGAAGCCCTTCAGCTTCGGCAGGCGCATGTGGAGCGGCATCTGGCCACCCTCGAAGCGCTGCGGAACCTGGTAGCGGGCCTTGGTGCCCTTGGTACCACGACCAGCGGTCTTACCCTTGGAGCCCTCACCACGACCCACGCGGATCTTGTCGGTCTTGGCACCCGGGGCGGGACGCAGGTTGTGGATCTTGATCGGGTTCTCGCCCATGATCAGTCCACCTCCTCAACCGTCACCAGGTGACGGACCGTGTGGGCCATCCCGCGGATCTCGGGACGGTCCTCCTTCACCACGACGTCGTGCATGCGCTTGAGACCAAGCGAACGCAGGGTGTCACGGTGGTTCTGCTTGCTGCCGATGTACGACTTGGTCTGCGTGATCTTCAGGCGAGCCATCAGGCGCTCACCCCAGCAGCACGCGCCCGCAGCAGAGCGGCGGGGGCCACGTCCTCCAGCGGCAGACCACGACGGGCGGCGATCTCCTCGGGGCGGACGAGGCCCTTCAGAGCCACCACGGTGGCGTGCACGATGTTGATCGCGTTGTCCGAGCCGAGCGACTTCGACAGGATGTCGTGGATGCCGGCGCACTCCAGGACGGCGCGCACCGGACCACCGGCGATAACACCGGTACCGGGGGCGGCGGGCTTCAGCAGCACGACGCCGGCGGCCTTCTCACCCTGGATCGGGTGCGGGATGGTGCCCTGGATACGGGGGACCTTGAAGAAGTTCTTCTTGGCCTCCTCAACACCCTTGGCGATGGCGGCCGGAACCTCCTTCGCCTTGCCGTAACCGACACCCACGGTGCCCTCGCCATCGCCCACCACGACGAGCGCGGTGAAGCTGAAGCGACGGCCACCCTTGACAACCTTGGCGACACGGTTGATCGCGACGACGCGCTCGACGTAAGCGGTCTTCTCGACAGCCGGGGCGTTGCCCTGACCGTCACGCTTACGGTCGCGCCGCTCGCCACCCGTGCCGCGACCGGCGCCGCCTTCGCGGCGCTGGGGTCCAGCCATTGGAATTACCTCTCTCGTTTACGTCCGTCGACAGAGTCGACGAGCGGCTTAGAAGTCGAGCCCGGCCTCGCGGGCCGCGTCCGCCAGGGCGGCGATGCGGCCGGCGTACCGGTTGCCCGCGCGGTCGAAGACGACCGACTCGATGCCGGCGGCCTTGGCGCGCTCGGCGACCAGGCTCCCGACCTTCTTGGCCAGCTCGGTCTTGTCGCCCTCGGTGCCCTTGATGGACACGTCGAGGGTGGACGCCGACGCCAGGGTGTGACCCTTGGCGTCATCGATGACCTGGGCGACCATGTGGCGGTTCGAGCGCGTCACGACGAGACGCGGACGCACCTCGGTGCCGACGACGCGCTTGCGAACGCGGATCGCGCGGCGCTTGCGAGCGGCGCTCTTGTAGGCGTTGCCCTTGCCGATCTTGACAGAGACACTCATCGCTTACTTACCACTCTTTCCGACCTTGCGGCGGATGACCTCGCCCGCGTACTTGACGCCCTTGGCCTTGTACGGGTCGGGCTTGCGCAGCTTGCGGATGTTCGCGGCGACCTCGCCGACCTTCTGCTTGTCGATGCCGTCCACGTGGAACTTGGTGGGCGACTCGACGACGAAGGAGATGCCCTCCGGCGCGGCGATCAGGATCGGGTGGCTGTAACCGAGCGCGAACTCCATGTCGGAGCCCTTCGCGGTCACACGGTAACCAACACCGCTGATCTCCAGCGACTTGCGGTAGCCCTGCGTCACACCGGTGATCATGTTCGCCACCAGCGTGCGGGTCAGGCCGTGCAGGGCCTTCGAGCGACGCTCGTCGTTGGGGCGGGTGACGAGCACGGTGCCGTCCTCGCCCTTGCCGATCTCGATCGGCTCGGCGACGACGTGGGTGAGCGAGCCCTTGGGGCCCTTCACCGAGACCGCCTGGCCATCGATGGTGACGTCCACGCCAGCGGGGACCTGGATGGGCAGCCGTCCAATGCGCGACATTGCTGTACCTCCGTTTCCCGAATTACCAGACGTAGGCGAGAACTTCTCCGCCTACGCCCTTCTTGGCGGCCTGCTTGTCGGTCAGGAGGCCGGAGGACGTGGAGATGATCGCCACGCCCAGGCCGCCGAGAACCTTCGGCAGGTTGGTGGACTTTGCGTAAACGCGCAGACCCGGCTTGCTGATGCGCTTGATGCCGGCGATGGAGCGCTCACGGTTGGGGCCGAACTTGAGCTCGATGGTCAGCTTCTTGCCGACCTCGCCCTCAGCCGGCTCCTCAACCTTGTAGGAGGAGATGTACCCCTCCTGCTGCAGGATCTCGGCGACGTGCGCCTTGATCTTGCTGGCCGGCATCGCCACGGAGTCGTGGTACGCCGAGTTCGCGTTACGCAGACGCGTGAGCATGTCTGCGATGGGGTCGGTCATGGTCATGATGGCCTCAGGCCTCTCTCGCCGTGGTTTCTCCGCACCAGGTCCCCCTTCCGCACTCTTGCGAGTCCGTCAGGGGCACAAGCGCAGGGGACCTACGACGTAGTAAGACTGGGTGCGAGCCCTTGAGAAGGGCCACGGTCGTCCATGGGGAAGCCGTGGCAGGGGGCCCGACCCCACTACCTTACGGGAATCCGTACGGCAGCCCAAAAACGGGCCGTGTGGGATCGGGCACCTCTGCGTCGCTGGGTGCCTAAAGCGCCTGGATTACCAGGAGCTCTTGGTCACGCCCGGCAGCTCGCCGCGGTGCGCCATCTCACGGAGGCAGACACGGCACAGGCCGAACTTGCGGTACACCGAGTGCGGACGGCCGCAGCGCTGGCACCGGGTGTAGGCCCGGACGCCGAACTTCGGCTTGCGCTCGGACTTCGCGATGAGGGACTTCTTCGCCATTGGCTCACGCCTCCTTGAACGGGAAGCCCAGAGCGCGCAGGAGCGCCCGGCCCTCGTCGTCGGTCTGAGCGGTGGTCACGACGGTGATGTCCATACCGCGCTGACGGTCGACCTTGTCCTGGTCGATCTCGTGGAACATAACCTGCTCGGTCAGACCGAAGGTGTAGTTGCCACGGCCGTCGAACTGCTTCGGGGAGAGACCACGGAAGTCACGGATACGCGGCAGGGCCAGCGAAACCAGACGGTCCAGGAACTCCCACATGCGGTCACCACGGAGGGTGACGTGGGTGCCGATCGGCTGGCCCTCGCGCAGCTTGAACTGCGCGATGGACTTACGAGCCTTGGTCACGGCCGGCTTCTGACCGGTGATCGCGGTCAGGTCGCGGATCGCGCCCTCGATCAGCTTGCTGTCACGGGCGGCCTCGCCGACACCCATGTTGACCACGACCTTGACCAGGCCGGGGATCAGCATGACGTTCTCGTACTTGAACTGCTCGTGCAGCTGGCCCTTGATCTCGGAGTTGTAACGCTCCTTGAGGCGGGGGGCCACCTTCTCAACAGACGTCTCAGACATCAGATGTCCTCACCGGTTCGCTTGGCAACGCGGATCTTGTTGCCCTGGTCGTCGAAGCGGTAGCCGACGCGGGTGACGACCTTCTTGCCGTCCTTCTCCACGACCAGCTGGACGTTGGAGACGTGCACCGGGGCCTCGACGGTCACGATGCCACCCTGGGTACCCGGACCCGGCTTGGTGTGCTTCTTGACCCGGTTGACACCCTCGACGAGGACCTTGTTCTCAGCCGGCATGGCCTGGATGACCTTGCCCTGCTTGCCCTTGTCCTTGCCGGTGATGACCTGAACCAGGTCACCCTTCTTGATCTTCATGCTGTTCGCCATGGGTTAGAGCACCTCCGGCGCCAGCGAGATGATCTTCATGAACTTCTTGTCGCGCAGCTCGCGGCCCACCGGGCCGAAGATGCGGGTACCGCGGGGGTCACCCTCGGTGTTCTTGAGGACGACGGCGGCGTTCTCGTCGAACCGGATGTAGGAACCGTCCGGACGACGGCGCTCCTTCACGGTACGGACGACGACGGCCTTGACCACGTCACCCTTCTTCACCGAGCCACCGGGGATCGCGTCCTTGACGGTCGCGACGATGACGTCCCCGATTCCGGCGTAGCGGCGACCGGAGCCACCGAGAACACGGATGCAAAGGATCTCCTTGGCACCAGTGTTGTCGGCAACACGCAGTCGCGACTCCTGCTGGATCACAGCTTTCTCCTGATCGTCAACGAGAGTCGACGGGCCGGCCGCTGCTCACATCGGCGCCCCGGGGGGACCCGCTGCACATACGGCCGTACCACATCGGCTTCGTTACTTGGCCTTCTCGAGGAT
This sequence comes from Kitasatospora sp. NPDC114501, assembly GCF_055633695.1. NCBI lineage: Bacteria > Bacillati > Actinomycetota > Actinomycetes > Kitasatosporales > Streptomycetaceae > Kitasatospora > Kitasatospora sp. NPDC114501. The sequence goes on from NZ_JBVKDS010000003.1 coordinate 175,282, forward strand.
CTCGACGACGCGCCAGCGCTTCGTCGCGGACAGCGGGCGGGTCTCCGCGAGGAGGACCCGGTCGCCGATGCCGCAGGCGTTCGCCTCGTCGTGCGCCTTCAGCTTGTTCGTACGGCGGATGACCTTGCCGTACAGAGCGTGCTTGACGCGGTCCTCGACGGCGACGACGACGGTCTTGTCCATCTTGTCGCTGACGACGAGACCCTCACGGGTCTTGCGGAAACCGCGCGTCTCGTTGGTGTTCTCAGTCATCAGGCGTTCTCCACCGTCTCGATGCCCAGCTCGCGCTCGCGCATCAGGGTGTAGATCCGCGCGATGTCCTTACGGACCAGCTTGAGCCGGCCGTGGTTGTCGAGCTGCCCGGTCGCCGCCTGGAAGCGGAGGTTGAACAGCTCCTCCTTGGCCTCGCGGAGCTTGGCAACGAGACCCTCGTTGTCCAGCTGACGAAGCTCAGCAGCCTTGGTAGCGGCCGACATCAGCTCTCACCGTCCTCGCGCCGGACGATCCGGCACTTCATCGGCAGCTTGTGCGCGGCGCGGGTGAGCGCCTCGCGAGCAACCTTCTCGTTCGGGTACGACAGCTCGAACATGACCCGACCCGGGTGCACGTTCGCGATCCACCACTCCGGCGAACCCTTACCGGAACCCATGCGGGTCTCGGCCGGCTTCTTGGTGAGCGGACGGTCCGGGTAGATGTTGATCCAGACCTTGCCGCCACGGCGGATGTGACGGGTGATCGCGATACGAGCGGACTCGATCTGACGGTTCGTCACGTAGGCCGGGGTGACGGCCTGGATGCCGAACTGGCCGAACGCCAGCTCGGTGCCACCCTTGGCAGCGCCACGGCGCTTCGGGTGGTGCTGCTTGCGGTGCTTGACCCGACGGGGGATCAGCATTTGGGTCAGGCCTCCGTTCCGGTGTTCTCGGCAGCCGGAGCCTCGACGGCCGGGGCCGCGGGGGCCTCGGCAGCGGCGGGACGACGGCCACGGCCACCACGCTCGCCACCGCGACGGTCGCCACCGCGGGCGGGACGACCACCCTCGGGACGGGCCGGACGGTTGCCCGAGCGGGCAGCGGCGTTCTCAGCGCGGACCTCGGCGATGTTCTTGACGTCGCCCTTGTAGATCCAGACCTTCACGCCGATGCGGCCGAAGGTGGTCTTGGCCTCGAAGAAGCCGTAGTCGACGTTCGCACGCAGGGTGTGCAGCGGCACGCGACCCTCGCGGTAGAACTCCGAACGGCTCATCTCGGCGCCGCCGAGACGACCGGAGCACTGGACCTTGATGCCCTTGGCGCCGGACTTCATGGTGCCCTGCATCGACTTGCGCATGGCACGGCGGAAGGAGACGCGGGAGGACAGCTGCTCCGCGACGCCCTGAGCCACGAGCTGGGCGTCCAGCTCGGGGTTCTTGACCTCGAGGATGTTCAGCTGGACCTGCTTGCCGGTCAGCTTCTCGAGGTCGCCGCGGATGCGGTCGGCCTCGGTGCCACGGCGACCGATGACGATGCCGGGACGGGCGGTGTGGATGTCGACGCGGACGCGGTCGCGGGTGCGCTCGATCTCGACCTTGGAGATGCCGGCGCGCTCCATGCCCTTCGTCATCATGCGACGAATGGCGACGTCTTCCTTGACGTAGTCCTTGTACAGCTTGTCGGCGTACCAGCGGGACTTGAAGTCCGTGCTGATGCCGAGGCGGAACCCGTGCGGGTTAACCTTCTGGCCCATTACCGGGTCCCTTCCTTGCTGCTGACGACCACGGTGATGTGGCTGGTCCGCTTGCGGATCCGGTAGGCGCGGCCCTGGGCACGCGGACGGAACCGCTTCAGGGTCGGGCCCTCGTCAACGTACGCCTCGGAGATGTAGAGGTCGTCCACGTTGGAGTGGTTGTAGTTGTGCGCGGCGTTGGCGATGGCGCTGTCGAGCACCTTGCCAACCGGCACGGTGGCGGCCTGCGGAGCGAAACGCAGGACGGCCTGGGCCTCCGTGGCATTCATGCCACGGATGAGGTCCACCACGCGGCGGGCCTTCATGGGCGTCACGCGGATGTACCGCGCCTGTGCCCTGGCTTCCATGGTTGTCCCCTTAATGGAGTAAGTCATTGAGTCTTCTTGGCGCGCAAGCTCAGCCCGTGGCCAGTGGCCACAGTCGGGCCTTCTAGCGACGCTTCGACTTCCGGTCTTCCTTCACGTGGCCACGGAAGGTGCGGGTCGGAGCGAACTCGCCGAGCTTGTGGCCGACCATCGACTCGGTGACGAACACCGGGACGTGCTTACGGCCATCGTGAACCGCGATCGTGTGGCCGAGCATGCTCGGGGAGATCACGGAACGACGGGACCAGGTCTTGATGACGTTCTGGGTACCCGCCTCGTTCTGAGCGTCCACCTTCTTGATGAGGTGGCCGTCGATGAAGGGGCCCTTCTTAAGACTGCGCGGCATCTGACCTGCTCCTAGCGCTTCTTGTTGGTCTTGCGGCGGCGCACGATGAGCTTGTCCGACGCCTTGTTCGGGCGACGGGTACGGCCCTCGGGCTTACCCCACGGCGAGACCGGGTGGCGACCACCGGAGGTCTTACCCTCACCACCACCGTGCGGGTGGTCGATCGGGTTCATGGCGACACCACGCACGGTCGGGCGGACGCCCTTCCAGCGCATGCGGCCGGCCTTGCCCCAGTTGATGTTCGACTGCTCGGCGTTGCCGACCTCACCGACGGTGGCGCGGCAGCGCGCGTCGACCAGGCGGATCTCACCGGAGGGCATGCGCAGGTGCGCCATCTTGCCCTCACGCGCCAGCAGCTGGATGCCGGAACCGGCCGAGCGGGCCAGCTTGGCACCGCCACCGGGACGCAGCTCCACCGCGTGGATGGTGGTACCGACCGGGATGTTGCGCAGCGGCAGGTTGTTGCCCGGCTTGATGTCGGCGCCAGCGCCGTTCTCGATCCGGTCGCCCTGCGTGATGCCGCGCGGCGCGATGATGTAGCGCTTCTCGCCGTCCGCGTAGTGCAGGAGCGCGATGCGCGCGGTGCGGTTCGGGTCGTACTCGATGTGCGCGACCTTGGCCGGCACGCCGTCCTTGTCGTGACGACGGAAGTCGATCACGCGGTAGGCGCGCTTGTGACCGCCACCCTGGTGGCGAGCGGTGACACGACCGGCGTTGTTACGGCCGCCCTTGCTGTGCAGCGGGCGAACCAGCGACTTCTCCGGAGTGGACCGCGTGATTTCTACGAAGTCGGCCACGCTGGAGCCACGACGGCCCGGCGTAGTCGGCTTGTACTTGCGGATGCCCATTTGGCTCTCTCGTCCTCGTCCTAATCGACGATCACGATCTCCCTATTCAGGAGACCGGACCACCGAAGATGTCGATGCGGTTGCCCTCGGCCAGCGTCACGATGGCGCGCTTGGTGTCCTTGCGCTTGCCAAAGCCCGTCTTGGAGCGCTTGCGCTTGCCCTGACGGTTGATCGTGTTGACAGCCTCGACCTTGACCGAGAAGACCGCCTCGACGGCCTGCTTGATCTGGGTCTTGTTGGCGCCCGGCGACACGATGAACGTGTACTTGTTCTCGTCGAGAAGGCTGTAGCTCTTCTCGGAGATGACCGGCTTCACCAGGACGTCACGGGGGTCCGTGAACGTCTTGCTCGTAACGTCGCTCATCAGGCGGCGCTCCCTTCGAGCTCGCCCTCAGCGGCAACGGCCTTGGCGGACGCGGCCGGACCGGCCACGAAACGCTCGAAGGCGGCCTGGGTGAAGACCACATCGTCGGAGACGAGCACGTCGTAGGTGTTCAGCTGACCGGCGTCCAGGATGTGCACGTGCGGCAGGTTGCGAGCGGACTTCAGGCCCAGCTCGTCCTCGCGCTCGACGACCAGGAGGACGTTCTTGCGCTCGGTGATCTTGCCGAACAGGCTCTTGGCGGCCTTGGTCGACGGCGCCTCGGTCGCGGTCACGCCGGTGACGACGTGAATGCGGTTGTGGCGGGCCCGGTCGGTGAGCGCACCGCGCAGGGCGGCGGCGATCATCTTCTTCGGGGTCCGCTGCGAGTAGTCGCGCGGCACGGGACCGTGCACGACGCCACCGCCGGCGAACTGCGGCGCACGGGTCGAGCCCTGACGGGCGCGGCCGGTGCCCTTCTGGCGGTACGGCTTCTTGCCGCCACCGCGGACCTCGCCACGAGTCTTGGTCTTGTGGGTGCCCTGACGGGCCGCAGCGAGCTGCGCCACGACGACCTGGTGCATCAGCGGAACGCTGACCTTCGCGTCGAAGATCTCGGCCGGCAGCTCGATGCTGCCGGTCTTGTCGCCAGCCGGCGACAGGATGTCAATGGTGCTCATATCCTTCACAGCCCCTTCGCCGCGGTGCGGACGAGGACGAGGCCGCCGTTCGGGCCCGGGACGGCGCCCTTGATGAGCAGCAGACCCTTCTCCGCGTCGACCGCGTGCACGGTCAGGTTCTGGGTGGTCACACGCTCGTGGCCCATCCGACCGGCCATGCGCAGGCCCTTGAACACACGGCCCGGGGTGGCGCAGCCACCGATGGAACCGGGCGAGCGGTGCTTGCGCTGGGTGCCGTGACCGGCGCCGAGGCCCTTGAAGTTGTGACGCTTCATGACACCGGCGAAGCCCTTGCCCTTGGAGGTGCCGGTCACGTCGACCTTGACACCCGCCTCGAACAGCTCGGCGGTGATCTCCTGGCCCAGGGTGTACTCGGACGCGTCCGAGGTACGGAGCTCGACCAGGTGACGGCGCGGGGTGACACCGGCCTTGGCGAAGTGGCCCGCGAGGGGCTTGTTCACCTTGCGGGGGTCGATCTCGCCGAAGCCGATCTGGACGGCGTCGTAGCCGGCCGGGCTGTCGGCGGTGTGGACCTGGGTCACGACATTGGGCCCAGCCTTGACGACGGTCACCGGAACGACCCGGTTGTTCTCGTCCCAGACCTGGGTCATGCCGAGCTTCTCGCCCAGGATGCCCTTAATCTGCTTAGCCATCTTCGGTGCGCCTCTCAGAGCTTGATCTCGATGTCGACGCCCGCCGGCAGGTCGAGACGCATCAGCGAGTCAACCGTCTTCGGCGTGGGGTCGAGGATGTCGATCAGACGCTTGTGAGTACGCATCTCGAAGTGCTCGCGCGAGTCCTTGTACTTGTGCGGCGAGCGGATGACGCAGTACACGTTCTTCTCAGTGGGCAGCGGCACCGGGCCTGCGACCTGCGCACCAGTACGGATCACCGTCTCGACGATCTTCTTCGCCGAGGAGTCGATGACCTCGTGGTCGTAGGCCTTGAGCCGGATGCGGATCTTCTGTCCCGCCATGGCTACTCAGTAGTCCTTTGTCCTTAGTTACTTCACGACTGCCCCTCCGACCCCCGCGCTCGGGCGTGTCGCACTCGCGCTTGCAAAAAACCGGCGAAGTACTTCGTCGGTTTCAAACTTTCGGGGTGGGGGGTGCCGGGCCGAGGCCCCGCACACGCTTCCCGGAAGATTCCCGTACTTTCGCCCCGCAGCTGCCGTGGCGTAGAACTCACGCTTGACGGCCATCACGGGAACGACGAGTACATGGGACTCGCTTCCAGTCCTCCCGGCGGGAGGCGCGCAGCATCGGCACTCAACCGAGCAACTTGGACATACTGCCACATGGAGCAGCCCGGATGCCAATCGGGGCCGGTGAGGCGCTCCTCACCGGCCCCGACGGGGTGACGACCCCGCTCAGCCCTTGCGCCAGAGCACCCAGCCGCGGTCCTTGTTGTACTTCGCGACGTGCCAGCCCGGCTTCGGGTCCGGCCAGCTGGCCTCCGGCGGGGCTTCCTTGCGGGAGGCCGTCGCCGCCAGGTACGCGGTGGCCCTCTCCGGCGGGGTGGAGCCGTCCTTCAGGTCGTCCGACCAGACCCGGCCCCAGTAGACCTCGTAGGCCATCGCCATCCGGGTGTCCCAGTCGAGGTCCATGTCCAGGACGACGTTGTCGCCCTTGCGCAGGCCGGCCTCCTTGGCCACGCCGACCGCCTGGTACTTGCGCTCCTTGGCGTGCGGCTCGGAGACGTTGTCGGTGACGGCGATCGTCGCGTAGGCGGCGAACAGCGTCACGCAGGCCACCACCGCGGCGACCACCCGGCGCCCGCCGGCCACCCGCAGCAGCAGGCACGCGGCCAGCACCGCCAGCGCGCCGAAGCTCGTCCGGGCCATGTGCAGGCCGTCCCAGGTCGAGGCCAGGAACATCGCGTCGGGCACGGTCCACGGACTGACCCAGAGCTTGAGCACGGCGCCCGCGTACGCGCCGACGGACAGCTGGATGACCCCGATCACCGCCGTGCCGACCAGCGCCAGCCACAGCAGCGCCCGCACCCCGGCCCGCCACAGCGCGGCCAGGCCGACCACCAGGAACATCGGCACCAGCACCGCGCAGTACCGGGCGTACACCCAGTTGTCGGTCCGGCCGTTGTCCGCCAGGCCGGCCGCGGAGGCCAGCGCGGTACCGAACAGCAGGGCCACCATGGTGCAGGCCACCACCCGCTCGGGGACCGAGTACCGGCGACGGAACACGACCACCACGCACAGCACGAAGGCGATCGCCCCGAAGCCGTACGTGGAGACCATGAAGTACCACAGCTGCCCGAAGGTGCGGGCGACGATCGTGCCGATGTAGTCGCTGTTCCCGAGGTTCTCGAAGACCTTGTTGCCGACGTCGCTCGGCGGCACGTCCTTGAACTGGCCCTCGACGAAGCCCGCCAGCAGCTTCGCGCCCAGGTACGACACCCCGAGCGCGCCGACGCCGGCCAGCGAGGCGAGCCGCGGCGCCCAGCCGGACGCCAGCACCACCACCAGGACCAGCGCGGTCAGCGCCACGACCACGCCGCCGCGGTCGTGGGTGGCCATGGTGCAGCCGGCCGCCAGGCCCGTCCCCACCCCGTACAGCGCCCGGCGGCGCGCCGGGCCGGGCGACAGCCAGCCGTGCATCGCGAGCAGCCAGGCCAGCAGCAGCACCGGGAGCACGGTGTCCGACATGACGAACTGGGAGTAGAAGACCACCGGCGGCACCAGCGCCACGGCGGTGCCCACCAGGTACGCCTGCGGCCGGGACAGGCCCACCCGGCGCGCCGCCGCCACGGCGAGCGGGAACACCAGCGCGTTGAGCAGCGCGTTGAGGCCCATCACCAGGTGGTACGCGGTGGCCGGGTTGTCGGCGATCCGCAGCGCCGGCGAGATCAGCAGCGGGTACCCGCCGGGGATCACCACGCCGACCGGCATCTCGGTGGTCGGCCGACCGGCCAGCACCCGCGCGATCACCAGGTAGGAGTCCTCGTCGGCGTGCACCGACGGGAAGTAGTTGTGGACCGACAGCACCAGGCGGAACGCCACCTGCCCGCCGTACCCGAGCAGCAGCGCCACCGGCCAGAACCAGCGGTGGGCGGCCAGCGCCCGCAGCCGGGGCGGCACGGCCGGGGCCCGGGTGTCCGGCGCGCTCCTGCCGCCCTCCTCACCCCGGCCCGGCCCGTCGGACATGTGGGCAGAGTCGATCAGCGGCTGCACCGAGACACTTCCCTACTTGTGTGAGTGGACGATCCCGCCATGGGGCTCCGGACGGGCGCGCCACGGTTCCTGCCACCCTCGTCGAAGCGCATCGGCAGTGTGCCACGCGGTGATCGGCCGGAGCCAACGCACTCCTCTCCCGCGGACGACAACGACCCGCTCGGGAACGGCGGTTCATCCCCTGCGGATCCGCCGACCCTGGTGCTGGCAGAATCGCAGTGTCCGGCACCGAAACCACACACCGCCTCCGCACCGGATCGCTGCGGAAGAGCAGAAGGACCGAACAGTGACGACGAGCGTGCAGCCCGCCTCCACCCCGGGCATGCAGCAGGACATACCGTCCAGCCGAAGGAGACGGGCAGCCGCTCTGCGTCTCTCCGCCGTCCTCTGGACGGCGGAGATCCTGACCGCGGTTGCGGCGGCCCTGCTGATGACGGGCCTGGCGACGTCCATCGAGCTGAACCCGATGTCGAGGATCGGCCAGGTCAGCGGCCTCGCGGCGCTCCAGCTCCGACTCCTGCTGCTGCTCGGCGTCGTCGTCCTGGTCCTCGTGCCCGCGATGCGCCGCTGGGCGGACGTCCCGGTCCGGTTCGCCGCCGCCGCGGTCGCCGGCCTGTCCTCCGGCGTCCTGGCGGCCGGCGTCTCGCTCGCGCTGCGCGACACCAACTGGCCGCTGTACGCCCAGTCGGGTGACTCCGGCAGCCTCCAGGCCTGGGTCAACGCCCTGTTGGAGGGCAAGCCACTCGACGGCGCCTACCCGCCCATGTTCCCGCACATCGTCGCCTTCGTCACCGAGCACCTCACCCACGGGGACATCGGCCACGCGCTCAAGCTCGTCGACCTGCTGTTCGTCGCGATACTCGGCCCGCTCGCCTACCTGTCCTGGCGGCTGCTGCTGCCGCCGCTCTGGGCGCTCGGGATCGGCGTCACCGCCGCGCTGCCGATGGCGCAGCCGTACAAGCCGTACACCACCTTCGTGCTCGTCGCCTTCCTCCCCGTGCTGGCGAAGCTGATGCGGCTCCTCCAGCGCGCCCCGGAGCTCCCGCGCCGCACCGCCGCCGTCCGCGGGGCCGTGCTCGGCCTCGGGATCGGGCTGCTGTTCCTCCTCTACTCCGGCTGGTTCGTGTGGTCCGCGGCCGGCGTGGTGGTGCTCACCCTGGTGCTGCTGCTGCGCGCCCGCCGCACCGGCGGGACGTCCGGCCTGCTCAACGCCCTGTGCGCGATCGGCGCCGCCGGCGGGGTCTTCCTGGTCGTCTCCGGCGTCTACCTGGTCCGGCTGCTCGGGTCCGCAGGAAGCACGGTCGACCGCTACTGCTACTTCGACACCTACACCGAGCCGACCTACTTCGCGATGTGGCGCGACGACCTTCCCGGCACCGACGGCCAGAGCACCTGGCCGGTGCCCGGCGAGCTCGGCGGGGTCGGCCTCTTCACGATCCTGCTGCTGGTCGGCCTGGGCGTGGCGCTGGCCCTCGGGATCGGCCGGGCCGTCGTCCTGACCGCCGCCGCCTGCACCGCGAGCGCCCTGCTGATGCGCTACTGGTACGCCTCCCACATGGAGCGCGACCAGGCCGTCATGCTCTACCCCCGCACCAGCGCGCAGCTGCTCTACTGCCTGCTGGTCCTCGTCGGCCTGGCCTGCTACCTGATCGTCCGCCGCCGGCAGAGCGCCGCCGCGGCCCCCGGCACGGAGTCGGCCGAGCCGGCCGGCCGCCGCCTCCCGCTGCGCCTCAACCCGCGAGGAGTGGCCGTCGGCGCCGTCTGCGCCCTGGGCCTGCTCTTCGGCATGGCCGGCTCCGCCACCGCCAGCAAGTACATGCCCGACCCGCACGAGGGCACCGGCATGCTGGCCTGGATCTCGCAGACCACCGCCGACACCAAGGGGCACTGCTCCCGCTACGCGCCCAAATGCGTCGAGGCCCCTGGGCTTCTGAACCCTGCGGACCCGAAGGTCGACCTCGGGAAGCTGATCTGCCCGAAGGTCAACCCGTACCCGCGCAAGAATGAACTGCTCCCCGGGTTCTCCGCGGACCTGCCCGAGTGATCCTCGCCGCGAACCGCGAACGGCACTGGGCCGGTAGTCCGAGTTCGGACTACCGGCCCAGTGCCGTTCCAGGACTTCCGAGCGGTCAGTGCCGCTCTCCCCCGGTCAGCGCGTGGCGGACCAGGACCTTGGCGCCGGCCCGCTGGCCGCGCTTCAGCGCGCCCGGCAGCATGGTCAGCGCGTGCAGACGGGAGGCGCTGCGGAACCGGGCCGCACGGGCGGCCTTCGGCCAGCCCCGGGCGTCCATCCGCTCGGCCACCGCGTTGAAGTACCGCTCCGCCTCGGTGAACCGGGTGCCGGAGAAGGCCTGCACCGAGGACTCGCTGACCGCGTGCCGGCGGTACTGGAAGACGACGGTGGTGTTGTCCACCATCATCTGCTCGCCGCGCTCCAGCAGGTCGACGACCAGGGCCAGGTCCTGGATCACCGAGTACTCGTCACGGAAGTTGACCGCGCGCAGCGCCTCGCCCCGCCAGCAGATCGACGGGAAGTAGAGCCAGTTGCCGCGCAGCACGCTCGCGGCCAGCTCCTCGCCGCCCATCAGCCGCCGGCCCTTGACGGTCGGCGCGTAGATCTTCTCCTTGACGTTGTCCGCCAAGCCGGAACGGCTGACCTCGCCGTTGCCGTCGATGACCTCGACGCCCGGCTGCACCATGCCCAGGTCCGGGTTGTCCTTGACGATCGCCCGGACGGTCTCCAGGTAGTGCGGGTGCAGCAGGTCGTCGCAGCCCATGATGACCACGTGGTCGGCCGTCGACAGCTCCACGCACTTCTGGAAGTTCTTGGTGATGCCGAGGTTCCGCTCGTTGCGCAGGTAGCTCACCCGGTCGTCGCCGAGCGCGGCGAACCAGCCCGGGACGTCCGGCTCCTTGCCGTCGTCGATGACGGTCAGCCGGAAGTCCCGGTCGGTCTGCGCGAGGATGCTCCGCACCGCGGCCTGCATCAGTGCCACGTCGCCGTAGTACGGCAGCATGAACTCGAAGGTCGCCACGGGATCAGGCCTTGCTGCGGTCGACCGGCGCCGAGACCGGCAGGTCCAGGTCGAAGCGCTCCTCGTTCAGCCGGGCGCCCTCGTTGATCGCCACGGTGCGCGCCAGGTCGGTGAGCTTCTTCTCCAGCGAGCGGAAGCGCAGGAAGGTGTTCAGGGTCAGGAAGCCCATCGCCAGCACCATCACGTACAGCACCAGGTCGGTGCCGCGGCCGACGCCGAGCTGGTGGGCCAGCCAGGTCACGTCGGTGGGACGCAGCACCGCGTAGATGTTCACGAGCACGAAGACCGAGAACGCGATGCGCTTCCAGGCGCGGGTGTTGGCACGGTCCCAACGCCGGATGAACATGAAGGCGAGAGTGACCGAGCCGAGAATGAGAACCAGCTGGATCCAGAAGAATTTCATCGGCGGCTACGCTCCCGCAGCGAGATGTCGAAGATGATGTTGACGCCGTTGATCAGGGACTGACCCTTGGCGCGTGAGTAGTCGGTGTACAGGATGTCCACCGGGAGTTCGGCGACCCGGAGGTCCGAGCCGGCGAGGTAGCTGACGATCTCCGACGCGTGCGCCATGCCGTTCATGGTGATCCGCAGCCGGCCGGCGGCCTCGCGGTTCAGCACCCGCAGGCCGTTGTGGGCGTCGGTCAGCTTGAGCTTGCGAGCGGTCGGGCTGACGGTCGCCGCGGTGCGCAGGACGACCCGCTTGATCCACGGCACCTGCCCGTTCTGCTCGATGAAGCGCGAGCCGAGGACCACGTCCACGTCGCCCTCCCGCAGCAGGGCGACCATCTTCTCGACGTCGGCGGTCTGGTGCTGACCGTCCGCGTCGAAGGTGGCGAAGTACTTGGCGCCCGGCTGGGCCAGGGCGTAGGCGAGGCCGGTCTGGAGGGCGGCACCCTGGCCGAGGTTGACCGGGTGGCGCACCAGGTGCGCGCCCGTCTCCATGATGTGCTTCGCCGAGTCGTCGCCGCTGCCGTCATCGACCACCACGATGTTCGGGAACGTCTTTCGCGCCCCCTCCACAACGTCGGCGATCACCTGGCCCTCGTTGTAGGCCGGGATCACCAGCCAAACATCGTCGTACTGGGACACGGAGGCTCCATGAATGGGGTCTGGCCCGCGCTGCTGCGCGGCGATCTGAAGATGAGGGGCGGACACGGTCAGTCACCGGCCGTCCGGCTGCTCAACACCGCGGCGTCCGGGTCCCCCGGCTGCTGGACGGGGCCCGCGGAAATCGTCGCCGAACGGGCGAAACTCTGCCTCAGGACCGCCAGCATACCGAGGACGGTGGCCACGGAACCCGCCGTGTACGCAAGGATCACGCGAGTGGACACCTCGCCGGGCAGGAAGGTCACCCCGGCGAGGACCGCGGTGCCGACCGCCCAGCAGAGCAGCTGCAGGTTGTGCCGCTTGAATACCATCAGCGCCTGGCCGAGCACCATCGCGAACATGTACGCCACGGTTCCGGCGGACAACCAGAAGAAGTCGAGGCAGCCGAGCACCGGCTTGGCGCCGAACAGTACCTGGATCAGCCACGGGCCGAGGGCGACCGCCGGGATCCCGCCGAGCAGGCCCAGCGCGCCCACCACGGCGCCGATCTTCTTGAGCATCCCGGTGAAGGCGGCCCGGTCCCCGACCGCGATCGCGGCGGAGAGGCCGTTCAGCAGCGAGGCCTGGAGCGAACCGAAGACGAACAGCGGCACCCGGGCCAGCACCAGCGCGTTGAGCAGGGCGGCGATCAGCGCGGAGTCGGAGGGCGCGAGCAGCTTGGTGCTCACCACGGCCGCGTTCACCACGACCTGCGAGAGCAGCGTCGAGCAGATCAACAGGCCCAGCCCGGAGCAGAGTTCGGACCAGCCGACCTGCTCGCCGGGCTTCACCGCGCGCAGCAGCGGCGGCAGCGTGACGATCGTGGCGAGGACCGGCGCGACGGCCAGGATCAGGCTGAAGGCGAGCGCCGAGTGCACCCCGGCCACGCCGAAGGCGAAGGCCAGGCCGATCCGCAGGCCGCCGTCCAGGCCGAGCTGGGTGCCGTACGCGCCGAAGCGGCCGAGGCCGGCCAGCACGCCGCGGGTGAGGTAGCAGACGGCCATGCCGGTGAAGGCCCCGCCGAGCGCCAGCACCAGCGAGCGGTCGCCGTGGAACATCGACCGGGCGATCGGGCCGGAGGCGGCGCCGAGGACGGCCAGGGTCGCCGCGAGGATCCCGCCGGTGAGCAGGGTCGCCCGGCGCAGCACCGGTGCGGCGCCGTGGCCGAGCGCGGCGCGGGCGGCGACGATCCGGGTGAGCTCCTGCTCGATCGGGAAGAAGACGCCGATGCCGACGGACATCACGATCGTCCACAGCAGTGAGACGTTCGCCATGTCGTCGACGGACAGGCTGTGGCCCGCCACCCCGAGGTGGATGTAGGAGGCGGCGCCCAGGACGACGGTGCCGCCGGCCACCGCCAGGGTTCCCGGCGGTAGCGCGGCAGCCACCTTCATCAGTGCTTTCTTCACTGAGGTCTGTCGCTCTCGGTGCTCCGGGCCGTGGCGGCCAGTTCGGCGAAGACGGGACGGGCGAGGGCCTCGGCCAGCATGGCCCGCCACTCGGGCAGCGGCGCCAGTCCGGCGGCGGCCCAGCGGTCGTGGGCCAGCACGCTGAAGGCCGGACGGGCGGCCGGGCGGACGAAGGCCTCCGACGTGGTCGGACGGATCCGCTCCGGGTCCAGCCCGCTCAGCGCGTAGCTCTCGCGGGCCAGTCCGCACCAGGTGGTGCGGCCGCTCGCGGTGCCGTGGTAGACCCCGGCCGGGGCCTGCCCGGCGAGCGCGGCCCGGCCGAGCTCGACCAGGCGGCCGGCCAGCGCGTAGGACCAGGTCGGCTGGCCGTGCTGGTCGTCCACCACGTCCAGGGTGTCCCGCTGGGCGGCGAGCTTGAGCATGGTGGCCACGAAGTTCGGGCCGTGCTCGCCGTACAGCCAGGCGGTGCGCACGACGTAGCCGTGCTCGGGGAGCAGTTCGGCGACCGCCCGCTCCCCCACCAGCTTGCCGCGGCCGTACGCGTTCACCGGCGCGGTCGGGGCGTCCTCCGGGCAGGGCTCGGTGGCGTCGCCCGGCAGGACGTAGTCGGTGGAGACGTGCAGCAGCCGCGCGCCGCTCTTGGCGCAGGCCGCGGCCAGGTGGCGCACACCGGTGCCGTTGATGGCGGTGGCGGCGTCCTCCTCGGTCTCCGCCGCGTCGACGTTCGTCCACGCGGCGCAGTTGACCACGATGTCGTGGCCCTCGACGGCGGCCCGGACGGCCTCCGCGTCGGTGATGTCGAGGTCCGCCCGGCGCAGCGCGGTGATCTCGGCGGTCGCGTCGGCGCCCAGCACCGACAGCAGGTCCCGCCCGAGCATCCCGGCCGCGCCGGTGACCAGCCAGCGCACGGGCGCGGCGGCGTTCGCGGTCACTTGGCCAGGGCCGCCTTCTGCTTCAGCGGCTCCCACCAGGCACGGTTCTCGCGGTACCACGCGATGGTCGCGGCGAGGCCGTCCTCGAAGCGGACCTGCGGCTCGTAGCCGAGCTCCTCGCGGATCTTGCTGATGTCGATCGAGTAGCGGAGGTCGTGGCCCTTGCGGTCCTCGACGTGCTCGACCATGTCCCAACCGGCGCCGGCCGCCTCGAGCAGCAGGCCGGTCAGCTCCTTGTTGGTGGCCTCGGTGCCGCCGCCGATGTTGTAGACCTCACCGGCCCGGCCGCCGCGCATGACCAGCTCGATGCCCCGGCAGTGGTCCGAGACGTGCAGCCAGTCGCGGATGTTGCCACCGTCGCCGTACAGCGGCACCTTCTTGCCGTCGATCAGGTTGGTGGTGAACAGCGGGATGACCTTCTCCGGGAACTGGTAGTGCCCGTAGTTGTTGGAGCAGCGGGTCACCACGACGTCCATGCCGTGGGTGCGGTGGTAGGCCAGCGCCAGCAGGTCGGAGGAGGCCTTCGAGGCCGAGTACGGGGAGTTCGGCTCCAGCGGCCAGGTCTCGGTCCAGGAGCCCTCGTTGATCGAGCCGTACACCTCGTCGGTGGAGATGTGCACGAAGCGGCCGACGCCGTGCTTGCGGGCCGCGTCGAGCAGCACCTGGGTGCCCACGACGTTGGTCAGCACGAACGGGCCCGCACCGGCGATCGACCGGTCCACGTGGGACTCGGCGGCGAAGTGCACCACCACGTCGTGGCCGGGCATGACCTGGTCGACGGCGTCCGCGTCGCAGATGTCGCCCTGGACGAAGGTGTAGCCCTTGTGGTCTGCCACCGGGGCCAGGTTCTCCAGGACACCCGAGTAGGTGAGCTTGTCAAAGACCGTGATCCGGGCGTTCTCGTCTGCTCCGAGGAGCTGACGGACGAACTCCGAACCGATGAATCCGGCGCCGCCGGTCACGAGGATGCGCATAATGCGCGTAGTCTACCGCCGCCCGAACGCCCTCCCGACCCGGCCCCTCCCGCGTTCACCGATCTCGAATAGGGTGCACCCATGCGTGGAATCCTCCTGGCCGGCGGCACCGGCTCGCGGCTGTGGCCCCTGACCCGTGCGGTGTCGAAGCAGCTCCTCCCGGTCTTCGACAAGCCGATGATCTACTACCCCCTCTCGACCCTGGTGATGGCCGGGATAAGCGAAATCCTGATCATCACCACCCCGAACGACCGGGACCAGTTCGAACGGCTGCTGGGCGACGGTTCCCAGTTCGGCCTGAAGCTCCAGTACGCCGTCCAGGAGAAGCCCGAGGGCATCGCCCAGGCCTTCGTGCTCGGCGCGGACTTCATCGGCGACGAGCCGGTGGCCCTGATCCTCGGCGACAACATCTTCCACGGCACCGGCCTGGGCACCGCGCTCACCGAGCACTCCGACATCAAGGGCGGCCGGGTCTTCGCGTACCCGGTGGCCGACCCGACCGCGTACGGCGTGGTCGAGTTCGACGGGAACGGCCAGGTCCTCTCCATCGAGGAGAAGCCGGCCGAGCCCAAGTCCCGTTACGCCGTCCCCGGCCTGTACTTCTACGACAACCGGGTCGTCGAGATCGCCCGCAACCTGGAGCCGAGCGCCCGCGGCGAGCTGGAGATCACCGCCGTCAACGACGCCTACCTCCAGACCGGCGACCTGCACGTGACGATCCTCGACCGCGGCACCGCCTGGCTGGACACCGGCACGTTCGTGTCGATGGTCCAGGCCTCGGAGTTCGTCCGGGTCATCGAGGAGCGCCAGGGCTTCAAGATCGGCTGCATCGAGGAGGCCGTCTGGCGGGCCGGGCTGATCGACGACGCCCAGCTGCGCGAGCTCGCCGAGCCGCTGCTGAAGAGCGGCTACGGCCAGTACCTGCTGGGCCTGCTCGAAGAGGCGGCCGCCCAGTGAAGTTCCGTGAGCTCTCCATCGAGGGCGCCTTCGAGATCACCCCGCAGGTGCACGGCGACGCCCGCGGCCACTTCACCGAGTGGTACCGCTTCGACCGCCTCGCCGAGGTCGTCGGCCACCCGCTGAACCTGGCCCAGGCGAACCTGTCGCTCTCCGCCAAGGACGTCGTCCGCGGCATCCACTTCGCCGACGTCCCGCCCGGCCAGGCCAAGTACGTGGCCTGCACCCGCGGCGCGGTGCTGGACGTCATCGTCGACCTGCGGGTCGGCTCGCCGAACTTCGGCAAGTGGGAGTTCGTCCGGCTGGACGACACCGAGCGCAAGGCCGTCTACATCCCGGAGGG
Source organism: Kitasatospora sp. NPDC114501 (assembly GCF_055633695.1). Classification (NCBI taxonomy): domain Bacteria; kingdom Bacillati; phylum Actinomycetota; class Actinomycetes; order Kitasatosporales; family Streptomycetaceae; genus Kitasatospora; species Kitasatospora sp. NPDC114501. The sequence continues at coordinate 191,530 of NZ_JBVKDS010000003.1, forward strand.
CCTCGGCCACGGCTTCTGCGCCCTGACCGACGACGCCACGCTGACCTACCTCTGCTCGGCGACGTACAACCCGACCGGCGAGCACGGCGTGCACCCGCTGGACCCGGACCTCGGCATCGAGTGGCCGACCGACGCCCCGCAGCTCTCGGCCCGCGACGCGGTGGCCCCCTCCCTCGCGGAGGCGCTCGCCGACGGCCTGCTGCCGGACTACCAGGCCTGCAAGGCCTACACGGACTCGCTGAAGCAGCGGTAGCGCAGCCCGTCCGGCCGAGGGGCGAGCGCAGGGCGTACCCGTCCCCTCGGCCGTTCTCCCTCCCCCATCACAGGCCATTCCCAGGCCGCTCCCCAGCCGGCCGGATCGGACGGACCATGACCCACCATGCGGGACGCTCACACGGCATACGCGAGGGCGTCGACATCCGACGCCCTGCGTGGCTGAGGGGGGGCAGTCTGTCCGGCCGGGTGAACAGCTTCGGCGCGATCCGGACGACCCTCGCGGTAGCCGTCGTGTACTCCCACGCCTACCCGCTCGGATTCGGCCGGCCTGCTCCGCTCTCTCACTTCAGCGGTGGCCAGATCGACCTCGGGCGGCTCGCGGTGGTCGGCTTCTTCGCCCTGTCCGGGTTCATGATCACCGGAAGTGCCGTGCGCAGCACGGCCGGCCGGTACTCCTGGCACCGCGCCCTGCGCATCCTGCCCGGGCTCTGGGCGTCGCTCCTGGTCTGCGTCCTGCTGGTGGCACCCGCCCTGTACTACCGGACCCACCACTCGCTCACCGGCTACTGGTCGCACCCGCACGGGCCGCTGAACTACCTGGCAGGTGCCTGGAACGCCTCGCTCTCCACCGGGTTCGACATCTCGAACGTCATCGACGACGGCATGCGGGCCGGCACCAACCACGACCCCGGGATCAACGGCTCCCTCTGGTCGCTCGACTACGAGATGCTCTGCTACGTCATGATGGGCCTGCTGGCCGCCGGCGGCGTGCTGCTGCGCGCGAAGAAGACGGTGCCGCTGCTGACGCTGGTCGGCTGGATCCTGATCTTCGAGGACTGGCGGACGACCGCCGGCTTCGTCAACAACCCGCACAGCATGGGCTTCTATGTCCACGTGCCGGTCTTCGGCCAGGTCTACACGCAGTACTTCGTCTACCTGTCGTTCGTCTTCCTGCTCGGCGCCACGGTGCAGTTGTACAAGGAGCGGATCCCGATCAACGCCGGGCTCGCACTGCTGTCGGTCGTCGTGCTGGTCGCCAGCATGCGCTACGGCGGGCTGTTCGCGTTCGGTTACCCGGCCTTCGCGTACCTGCTCTTCTGGCTGGCGGTCCGGCTGCCCAGGCCGTTCCAGCGGATCGGTGTCAAGCGGGACTTCTCGTACGGCATCTACGTGTACGGCTTCACCGTCGAGCAGGCCGTCGCCGCACTCGGGGGCAACGCGCACGGCATGAAGGTCTACCTCCTGCTGTCCCTCGGTGGGACGGTCGTCCTCGCCGCGCTCTCCTGGTACCTGGTCGAGAAGCCCGCGTTGAAGGCGAAGGACTGGACGCCGCGGCCGGTGCGCGCGCTGGCCGAACGCCGGGCCCGCAAGGTCCTCGTCCCGGCCACGGCCCAGCAGGCCAGGGAATCCGCCAGGACCGCGGTCCCCGCGCCCTGACCGCACGAGACGTCAGGCCCAGGTGGCCCGGTTCGCCCTCAGCGGGTCCTGAAGACCCACACCTTGAGGAGGACGAACCGGGCCACCGTCGCGAGGCCGTTGGCCACGACCAGGCCGGCCACCTCGACCACCCGCGAGGCGTGCGGCGCGAGGTGGGCCAGCAGCGCGAGCGCGCCGCTGCTCAGGCCCAGACCGATCAGGAACGCGACGGCGCCCTGGAGCTGCTGGCGCACCGCGCCCTCCGAGCCGGTGATCCCGAAGGTGAAGCGCCGGTTGGCTGCGGTGTTGACGACCGCGCTCACCGCCAGGGCGATCAGGTTGGCCGCCTGCGGGTCCACGACCTGGCGGGCAACCACGTACAGGCCGAGGCAGAAGACCGTGCTGAGCACGCCGATGACCACGAACGACGGCAGCTGCCGCTTGGCGGTGCCGGCCGTCGCGGCGGCCGGGCCGTCGGGCGCCGGTGCCGGGGCGTTGTCGGTGGAGATCATGGTTTGCTGCTTCGTTCGTCGGGTCAGGAGAGCTCGTACACAGCCACCCGGCCATTGTCGAACACCGGCTTGGCGAAGTTCCTCAGCTGTGGCGACTCGGCACCCGCCTTCCGCTGGACCACGAGGTAGCGGACCTTGTGGACACGGTGCAGCCGGTTCAGGACGTCCGGCGTCGGCGCGTAGAACGCGGATTCGTTGAGCTGGAACAGCTCGGTGTCCCAGAACGGCGAGCCGGAGGCCGACGACCCGTTCGAGCTGGACATCAGTCTCGGTGCGTACGCCCATCCCTCGATGAGGACCGAGCGCTCCGAATAGGCGCCGAGCCAGTGCGAACGGTAGTTGGCGCACGGCAGACCGTCCGCGTAGTCCTCGTACTGCCAGCAGTGGCTGTTCGTCGCCAGGACGTCCGAGGGCGCGCTGTGGGAGCGAATCCAGCGTGCGGCGTTCACCTGGCTCGCAGGCATCACCCAACTGCCGTCCCACAGGGTCTCGTGGGCCTGGATGGCGTCGAGGGCGAGGCCCGGGGTGCCGAGCGTCAGTCCGGCGGTGAGCAGGACGATCCCGCCCCGGCGCCGCAGACCGCGCGCCGCCCTGGAGAGCAGGCGCCAGAGCAACCCCAGGAGGACCGCCAGTACCGCGAACGCGGCCGCCACGCCCAGCGCCGGCAGCAGCGGCGTGTACGGCTCGGTGCCGGTGCCGTCCCCGGTGTGCTCGCGCAGGAAGGTCTCCCAGTCCGCCGAGTACCGGTACGAGAGCCAGGTGAACAGCCCGGTCAGGGCCACCGCGCCGACGGCCAGGGCGGCCTTGGCGGCCCTGGGTAGCGTGGCCCGTTCGAAGGCCTCGCAGTACCCCCAGGCGGACAGCACCGCCCCGAAGGGCATCGCGGAGATGGTGAAGTAGCTGGCGTTGTAGCCGTTGACCATCAGGTAGGCCGCCGGTCCGGCGACCACCGCGCCGAGCAGGAACCACTGCTCCGCGTTCAGCCGAAGCCGGCGCCGCCACAGCAGCGGCACCGCGCCCAGCAGCTTGATCTGGTGGTTCAGGAAGAAGGCGATCAAGACGACCGCGACCAGACCGCCCTGAAGCAGCACCGGCCGGCCCTCCACGGGTTCGGCCCAGTACTTCTGGATGTTGCCGAAGGGGAGGACCTCCAGGCCGTAGCTCTCGAAGTCGAAGATCACCGCCGTCGCGAAGAGCTGGGCGCCCGCGATGGCCGCACCCAACCCGACGACCGTCCAGGGGATGCGCCGGGTCCTGATCAGGACCGCCAGGCCGGCGACGGCCAGACCCGCGAGTGCCACCGGGAGGGTGCTCGCCTTGGCCGCGCTGGAGGCGGTCGCGAACATCGCCGTCAGGACGAAGGCCCCCCGTCCGAACTCCGGCGCCCGAGCCGGCCCGTCCGCGTCGCCCGGACCGCTGACCCTGCGGAGCCTGTCGGCGACCACGCCGATCAGCGCGATCAGCAGTGGCTGACTGTACGTCAGCGACATGCTCGACCAGGACATCAACCGGATGGCCGGCGCGCCGAAGGTCCAGCTCATCACCGTGTTCGGGTAGACCGCGGTGAACTCCCCGACCGCGAAGAGCAGCAGCCCGGCGAGCGGACCGGCCCACGCCCGACCGGTGATCCGCTGGGCCACCACGGCCGTGATCAGCGTGCCGAGCGCGACGAACGCGGGGACGAGCAGCCTGGTCTCGACCACCGGCAGGTCGATGTGGCCCACCATGTCGGTCATCGCCATGTGCGCGAACGTGAACCAGTGGTAGTGGAGCGGTTCCCCGGCCACCTGCGGCAACGTCAATGGCACGTGCTGCTTGGCGTTGGCCGCCAGCGACAGCATGTACGGCATGTCGCCGAACAGCCGGGAGTTCTCGTCCGTCGCCAGGACCGGGAACTTCGACAGGAAGACCAGGTAGTAGTACAGGCTGGTCAGGCCCACCAGCCCGGCCAACGACCAGGAGAGGCCGAGGGACTGCCGCCGGTAGCCGCTGACGCGCCAGTGCCGGCGCAGACCAGGGACGAGCGCGAACGGGACGACCACAGCGAGCGGCCACCCGACGGCCACCGACTGGAGGCCCGCGCCGACCAGGACCGCCCACGCTGCCAGCTCCAGCACCAGCCCGGTCACCGCGCCGAAGACGAGGTCCTCCAGCAGGGTGTGCGGACGCCTGCGCAGGGCCCGGAAGACCAGGGTGCCCGGAAGCACCACGCCCCAGCCCGCGTAGAAGGTGTACCGGGCGACGTCGCCGACCCTGGTGTCCGCGGCCAGCAGCAGCCCAACCAGGAGCAAGTACGCGCAGACTGCGGGGAGGAACCGCCAGAAGGCGCGGGCCCCGGGTCCCCCGTCCGCCGCGCTGCCGGACAGCGCCGGATCACCCGGACGTCCTCCGGTGGTCGGCGCTCCAGTCGCAGTGCTGTTCGTATGCATGGTGTCCGTTCTCTCGTCCAAGCTCACAGCTCGCAGCACGGCCCTGGTGGAGGCCGGCGGCGGTCTGTCGACCGGCGGCGGAACGACTCCGGTCAGCTCGTGCAGGAGGCGCTGCGACGAGCCGTCGCGGGGTCGGGCCCCTCCGCCGAGTCATAGCCGACGAAGTAGGCCGGCCGGGCCTGGGCCGCCGAGTAGATGCGGCCGACGTACTCGCCCAGGAGGCCCATGCAGACGAGCTGCACCGCGCCGAGGAACAGCATGCCCATGAACAGCGAGGACCAGCCGGGGACGGTCTTGTCCAGCGCGTACATGACCACGGTGTAGACGCCGAGGGCGAAGCAGAGCAGGAAGCTCAACAGCCCAAGCCAGGTGGCGAGCCGCAGCGGACTCGCGGAGAAGTTGGTGACGCTGTCGACGGCGAGGCGGACCATCTTGGACAGCGGGTAGTGGGTCGAGCCCGCGATCCGTTCCTCACGCACGTAGACGACCTCGCCACTCGGGAAGCCGAGCCACGGTACCAGCAGCCGGTAGACCGGCTGGTGCTCGGGCATCGCCTTGAGGGCGTTCACCGCCGCACGGCTGAGCAGCCGGAAGTCACCGGCCTGGTTGGGCATCTTCTTGCCGACGAGCTTGCGCATCAGCCAGTAGTAGGCGCCGGCTGTGCGGCGCTTGAAGATCGTGTCGGTGCCGCGGTCGCCGCGCACGCCGTAGACGATGTCGAGATCCTGCTCCCGCGCGAGCGAGAGCATCTCGGGGATCTTCTCCGGCGGGTCCTGGAGGTCGGCGTCGATGGAGACGACGTAGTCGCCGAAGGCGCGGTGGATGCCGGCGGTGAGGGCGGCCTGGTGCCCGGAGTTGCGGGCGAACCGGACGATCCGGAACTCCGGCCAGTCCTGGTGGATCTTCTGCATCAGCACCGGGGTGGCGTCCGTGCTGCCGTCGTCGATGCCGACCACTTCGTACGTGATCCCCAGGCCGTCAAGGATCGGGCGCAGGCGCCGCACGGTCAGCGGCAGCGCCTCCTGCTCGTTGTAGATCGGCATGACGACCGACAAGAGCGGCGCCGGCTCCCCGGTCCGTCCGACTCCGTGCTCCACTGCGTTGAGCATCCTTCTTCGCCTGTCCCCATGTGATCCGAGAGCGGTTGGGAGGCACGGACCGCCGGGTCGTCCCACCGGCCGGAATCCTTCCCCCTCCGCACCCTGAGCATCGCGGACGGCGGCGGGGGAGAGCCAATGAGCGGCAGGATAGCAGTCCATTCCGAGGGCACTCTCAACGGACCTGTTACCTGATCGCCGTCGATTCGATATCCCGACACGCCGCAGGGCCTCGCGCACCATGAGTGCGCGGGGCCCTGCGGACTGAGCCTGTACGAGGCAGGCAGGTCAGAACATCAGACTACTTGATGATCTTGGTGACCTGGCCGGCGCCGACGGTGCGGCCACCCTCACGGATGGCGAACTTCAGGCCCTCCTCCATGGCGATCGGCTGGATCAGCGCGACGGTCATGGCGGTGTTGTCGCCCGGCATGACCATCTCGGTGCCCTCGGGGAGGGTCACGACGCCGGTCACGTCCGTGGTACGGAAGTAGAACTGCGGGCGGTAGTTGTTGAAGAAGGGGGTGTGACGGCCACCCTCGTCCTTCGACAGGATGTAGGCCTGGGCCTCGAAGTCGGTGTGCGGCGTGACCGAACCCGGCTTGATGATGACCTGGCCGCGCTCGACGTCCTCGCGCTTGATGCCACGGAGCAGCAGACCGACGTTCTCACCGGCCTGGCCCTCGTCGAGCAGCTTGCGGAACATCTCGATGCCGGTGACCGTGGTGGTGGTCTTGGTCTCCTTGATGCCGATGATGTCGACAGTCTCGTTGACCTTGAGGATGCCACGCTCGATACGACCGGTGACGACGGTGCCACGACCGGTGATCGTGAAGACGTCCTCGATCGGCATCAGGAACGGCTGGTCGACGGCGCGGGCCGGGGTCGGGATGGCCTCGTCGACGGCGTGCATCAGGCCGAGGAGCTTCTCGCCCCACTCCTTGTCGCCCTCCAGCGCCTTCAGCGCGGAGACGCGGACGACCGGCAGGTCGTCGCCCGGGAACTCGTACTCGGAGAGCAGCTCGCGGACCTCGAGCTCGACGAGCTCCAGGATCTCCTCGTCGTCCACCATGTCGGCCTTGTTCAGGGCGACGACGATGTAGGGGACGCCGACCTGGCGGGCCAGGAGCACGTGCTCCTTGGTCTGCGGCATCGGGCCGTCGGTGGCGGCGACCACCAGGATGGCGCCGTCCATCTGGGCGGCACCGGTGATCATGTTCTTGATGTAGTCGGCGTGACCCGGGCAGTCGACGTGGGCGTAGTGGCGCGCCTCGGTCTGGTACTCGACGTGCGCGATGGAGATGGTGATACCGCGCTGCCGCTCCTCCGGCGCCTTGTCGATCTGGTCGAACGGCGTGAAGGGGTTGATCTCCGGGTACGCGTCGTGCAGCACCTTGGTGATGGCCGCGGTCAGCGTGGTCTTACCGTGGTCGATGTGACCGATGGTGCCGATGTTGACGTGGGGCTTCGTCCGCTCGAACTTCGCCTTCGCCACTGAGTCCTCCTGAGGACAGTTCCTGTACGCCGTGCTGACGTCAGTTGGTCTGAATCGGTTTTGGTGCGGGTTGTCCGGAGGACATCCCGTGCCGTCCCGCTGGTGGGGGGGCCGGAGGCCCCGGGAGGATCCGACCGGATCCTCCCGGGTTGCCTCCTAATAGCCTAAGGCTTCGTTATCGTCCCGATTATCGGGACGTCACTCGCCCTTGGCCTTGGCGATGATGTCGTCCGCCACGTTCTTCGGAACCTCGGCGTACGAGTCGAACTGCATCGAGTAGCTCGCGCGACCAGAGGTCTTGCTGCGCAGGTCACCGACGTAGCCGAACATCTCGGAGAGGGGCACCAGCGCCGTGACGACGCGGGCACCGTGACGCTCGTCCATGGACCGGATCTGGCCACGGCGAGAGTTGATGTCGCCGATCACGTCGCCCATGTAGTCCTCGGGCGTGGTGACCTCGACGGCCATCATCGGCTCGAGGAGGACCGGCTTGGCCTTCCTCGCGCCTTCCTTGAAGGCCATCGAGCCGGCGATCTTGAACGCGAGCTCGGAGGAGTCGACGTCGTGCGCCTGGCCGTCCAGCAGCTTCACGCGGACACCCTGCAGCGGGTAGCCGGCGAGGATGCCGAACTCCATGGCCTCCTGGCAACCGGCGTCGACCGACGGGATGTACTCGCGCGGAACGCGGCCACCGGTGACCTGGTTGACGAACTCGTAGCCCTCGGCCTGCTCGAGCGGCTCGATCGCGATCTGCACCTTGGCGAACTGACCGGAACCACCGGTCTGCTTCTTGTGGGTGTAGTCGATGCGCTCGACCGCCTGGCGGATGGTCTCGCGGTACGCGACCTGCGGCTTGCCGACGTTGGCCTCGACCTTGAACTCACGGCGCATACGGTCGACCAGCACCTCGAGGTGCAGCTCGCCCATACCCGCGATGATGGTCTGGCCGGTCTCCTCGTCCGTGTTGACCTGGAAGGACGGGTCCTCCTCGGCGAGACGCTGGATGGCGACACCCAGCTTCTCCTGGTCACCCTTGGACTTGGGCTCGATCGCGACGCGGATGACCGGGGCCGGGAAGTCCATGGACTCCAGGATGACCGGGTTCTTCTCGTCGGACAGCGTCTCACCGGTGGTGGTCTGCTTCAGGCCCATGACGGCGATGATGTCGCCGGCGCCCACCGAGTCGATCTCCTCACGCTTGTTCGCGTGCATGCGGTAGATCTTGCCGATGCGCTCCTTCTTGCCCTTCACGGCGTTCAGCACCGAGGTGCCGGACTCCAGGCGGCCCGAGTAGACCCGGACGAAGGTGAGCTTGCCGAGGTGCGGGTCCGACATGATCTTGAACGCGAGCGCGGCGAGCGGCTCGTCGTCCGAGGCCTTGCGGGAGATCTTGACGGTGTCGTCGCCCGGCTTGGTGCCCTCGATGGACTCGATGTCCAGCGGGGACGGCAGGTACTTGACGACCGCGTCGAGCAGGGGCTGAACGCCCTTGTTCTTGAAGGCGGTACCGCAGAAGATCGGGGTGAAGTCCGAGTTCAGGGTGCCCTTGCGGATCGCGTCCTGCAGCAGCTCGACCGGGATCTCCTCGCCCTCGAGGGCGAGCTCCATGATCTCGTCGCTGACGTTCGAGACCGTGTCGATGAGCGCCTCGCGGTACTCGTCGGCCTGCTCCTGCAGCTCGGCCGGGATGTCGACGACGTCGTACATCTCGCCCTTGGCGGCCTCGGCGGACCAGACCAGAGCCTTCATGCGGACCAGGTCGACAACGCCCTGGAAGTCCGACTCGGCACCGATCGGGAGCTGCATGACCAGCGGGGTGGCGCCGAGGCGGTCCACGATGGTCTGGACGCAGAAGAAGAAGTTCGCGCCCGTGCGGTCCAGCTTGTTGATGAAGCAGATGCGCGGGACGCCGTAGCGGTCAGCCTGCCGCCACACGGTCTCGGACTGGGGCTCGACACCGGCGACACCGTCGAACACCGTCACGGCACCGTCGAGGACGCGCAGCGAACGCTCCACCTCGACGGTGAAGTCGACGTGACCCGGGGTGTCGATGATGTTGATGGTGTTGTCGACGCCGTCGACCGTCCAGTGACAGGTCGTCGCGGCCGACGTGATCGTGATGCCGCGCTCCTGCTCCTGCTCCATCCAGTCCATGGTGGCAGCGCCATCGTGGACCTCACCGATCTTGTACGAGACACCGGTGTAGAACAGGATCCGCTCGGTGGTGGTGGTCTTGCCCGCGTCGATGTGCGCCATGATCCCGATGTTGCGGACCCTGGCGAGGTCAAGGGAGGTTGCAGCCATGGTGGCTCGTTCTCTCTCTGTCTAGTGACGGGGTACGGACTACCAGCGGTAGTGCGCGAAGGCCTTGTTGGACTCGGCCATCTTGTGGGTGTCCTCGCGACGCTTCACGGAAGCGCCCAGACCGTTGCTGGCGTCGAGGATCTCGTTCATCAGGCGCTCGGTCATGGTCTTCTCGCGACGGGCGCGGGAGTAACCGACCATCCAGCGCAGCGCCAGGGTGCTGGCGCGGCCCGGACGGACCTCGACCGGAACCTGGTAGGTCGCGCCACCGACACGGCGGGACTTGACCTCGAGGGCCGGCTTGACGTTCTCCAGCGCGCGCTTCAGCGTCACGACCGGGTCCGAGCCGGTCTTCTCACGGACGCCCTCGAGGGCGCCGTAGACGATCCGCTCGGCGGTGGAGCGCTTGCCGTGCAGCAGGATCTTGTTGACCAGCTGGGTGACGACCGGGGAGCCGTAAACCGGGTCGATGATGACCGGGCGCTTCGGGGCGGGGCCCTTACGAGGCATTCTTACTTCTCCTTCTTGGCGCCGTAGCGGCTGCGGGCCTGCTTGCGGTTCTTGACACCCTGGGTGTCGAGCGAACCGCGGATGATCTTGTAGCGGACACCAGGAAGGTCCTTCACACGACCACCGCGCACCAGCACGATGGAGTGCTCCTGCAGGTTGTGGCCCTCGCCCGGGATGTAAGCGGTGACCTCGATCCCGCTGGTGAGGCGCACACGGGCGACCTTGCGGAGAGCCGAGTTCGGCTTCTTCGGGGTGGTCGTGTACACACGCGTGCAGACCCCACGGCGCTGCGGGGAACCCTTCAGCGCGGGAGTCTTGTTCTTCTCGACCTTGTCCTGCCGGCCCTTTCGGACCAGCTGCTGGATCGTAGGCACCGTTTCTCCGTTTTCTGTGTGCCAAGGCTTGGTGGAACTAACCTGCGGTGTCTCCCTCGCACACGGCCCCGTGGTCGACCCACGCGGTCGGGTGTGTTGGGCTTGTTACGACACGGAATCCCATGAGCTGATGTACAGCGACGGCGCTCTACGCGCGGCGCGCTGGGAAGCGCTCCGGCTCGGCGCGGCGACCGGTGTGCATGCACGCACAAGGACCCGGGGACACCCCAGGCACAAGGTCAGAGCGTACCTAGCGCATCGGGCGCGGTCAAAACAAATGCAACGCCGCAGGTCGCGGGGCCAGGCCTCGAAACGGGACGGGAAACGACGCGGGCGGCCCCCATACCATGGTCGAGAACCCCCGCACGGCGAAACCCTACGCCTCTGCGCGGAGGGCGGCGAGCGGTGTGTTCCCGTCGCCGGCGCCGTCCCCGGACGTCCCGGCCGACGACGACTCGGCCTGCTCCTGGTCGGTCCCCTTCCGGTCCGACAGGACGACGAGCAGTCCCAGTGCCACCACGGCCGCCCCGTACACCAGCACGCAGGGCTGCCAGCCCACGAACGGCGGCGCCCAGTGGGCCGGGCTGATGAAGAACGACCCTCCGGTACCGACCGCCATGCGGCGCAGCGCCCAGACGAACGCCGCGAAGTCGGCCAGCGCCAGTGCGCCGGAGCACAGCACCATCAGCCGGCGCCAGGAGAAACCACCCCAGGGCAGCCGCTCGTGGCAGATCGCGACGCACACGATCGGCAGCCCGACGGCGAACGGCAGCAGGTAGCGGCCCTGCCAGATCATGCCGACCTCCCGCGCCTGCATGGCCTGGGCGACCAACGGTATGGCCACGATCCCGGCCAGGATCCCCAGGACGGCCAGGGCGTCCCTGAGCCGCGCGTAGCAGAGCGCGAGCAGCACCAGGACGATCACCACGCCGCACCACAGCAGCAGCGTCGCCGCCGGGGGTTCGGCGTCCAGCCAGCCGAAGTAGCCGATCATCTGCTTCATGTACAGCAGACCGTTGTCGAAGGTCTGACGGGCCGCGGACAGCGGAGTGAAACCGCTCGGGGCGTTGATGACCGAGTGGTCCGGGTGAGTCGAGGACCAGACGAGGGCCACGCCGGCCGAGACCGCGGTCAGAGCGCCCCAGGCCCAGGTTGCCCGATGGCGCAGGATCGAAGCGAGTGCGTCCCTGCGCCCGAGCAGCAGGGCGAAGAAGACCGCCCCGCTGAACCAGATCAGGCCTAGCGGCCGGATGCTGATCAGCACTATCGCACCGATGCCGAGCCGGGCGACGCGGCGGCTCAGGAGCTGAGGATCCGGGTTCATCAGCAGCGCGACGGCGGCACTCCAGACCAGGATGCCCGCGGCGATCTCCGGGCCGCTCGGATTGACCACCCCGAACATGAACAGCGACATCGGAGCGGTGGCCGCCACCACTCCGAGGAGGCCGAGGGAACGTCGACGCCACTCCGCCGCCGAGACCACCGCGCTCGCCACCAGGGCGGAGCAGATCGCGGCCGAGATCAGGCGCATCAGGTAGAAGGCCGTCTTACCCGGGAGCAGCAGGCTGGGCCAGCCGACGGCGAAGTAGTACGCCGGGTGGTAGCGGCCCGCCGAGGTGGTCACCTCGGCCGTCCCGGAGCGCTGCTTGAGCGCTGGCGCGCAGTCGGCCGACTGCCAGGGCTTGAAGGCGTAGCACGAGTGGGTCTCCGCCACGTCCTCGTAGATCCGCGGGAGCACTACCCCGCTCTCGGCCCAGTAGCCTTTGATCCCGCCGACCGTGTGCGGGATCATGACTTCCTCACCGTTGACCTGGCCTCGGGCGACGGCGCCCGCCCGGATGAGGTGCGCGGGTTCGTCCGGCGAGCCGCCGATCGGAGTCGCCAGCGACCAGGCCGCGCTCAGCGCGAACAGGATCGCGAACGCGACCGCCCACAGCCGCCGGGGCGTGGACGCAAGCCGCTCGGCGATGCTCTTGACGGCAGTGATCATCATCTGGAAATGGGCCTTCGGGGTCGGTCCGAACTCGGCGTGCGACGCCCACGGCCGGGGGCGGTGGGTGCTCGCATCGACGAGATGTAACAGGCAACGGTCAGCCATGGACGAGAAGACCGTACCGAACCGAGCCCTGAGGGACTAACGGCACCCTCCCGATGGCGGCCCGTGGACCCGGTCGGCCCGGTGCGCTCCGCCGCCTAGGGAGGCGGTGCTCAGCAGGATCAGACGGTACCCAGGAGGATCATCAAGGTCCAGAACGCGCTGCCAAGGTAGCCGATGACCAGGCCGAGGACGGCCGCCCAGTCACCGTCCATGTTGCGCTGCCGGATCTGTGACCGCGCGATGTGGCCGGTGACCACGGCGGGCAGTGAGAAGCCGATCAGGCTGAGCGCCAACGACGTGACCGCCAGCACACTGGTGGTGCGGGGCGGAGGCGGAGGCGCCACGAGGAAGGTCGCCGGGATCGGCTGCGGCGCGGTGATCGGCGGCGCCGTCATCGGCCCGGAGGGCAGGTCGGCCACCAGGGCGGCCAGCTGGCCGTAGGTCTGCGACGCGGCCACCGCCTCGTGGCGCTGCTCGTACTCCTGGACGGAGAGCCGGCCCTCGGCGAACGCGGCCTTGAGCACGTCGAGCGTCCGCTCCCGGTCGGCGTGGCCCGCCCGCATCGCGGCCTGCGACGAGACCGCGGGCGCTGGTTGCCAGCCCCCCGTCGGCCGCTTGCCGGGCGGATAGCCGGAACCCGGCTCGCCCCATGGCTGTACGGACATCCGCCACCTCCCGGTAGCGCGGCACCCCCGCGCACGTCACTGCTCCCTCATAGTGCAGGACGAACGAACGAACTGAGTAGTTGCCGAATCGGTCCAGTAGTCGCCGGGAAGGCGATGCCGGTCGGTGTGCCTCACCCGGGCGGCGGATGCGCTCAGAGGATGCTCAACTCGGGCGACAGCCCGTTCGAGTGGTGCCAGGCTGAGCCACGGGAGCTTCGCACCACGCTCTCCCCCGTCCACCACCACGAGCAGAGAAGGCCGCCATGCAGGCGTCAGCGCCGCCGTCCTCCGACCTCCCCGGGCCGGGAACCCCGTCCGCCGTCAGCATCCAGGGGCTCTGGAAGCACTTCGGCACCCAGGCCGCCGTGGCCGGGCTGAGCCTGGAGCTGCCGGCCGGGGCGTTCATCGGCCTGGTCGGGCCGAACGGCGCCGGCAAGACCACCACGCTGTCGATGGTCACCGGGCTGCTCCGGCCCGACCAGGGCACCGTCCTGGTGCACGGCACCGACGTGTGGGCCGACCCGGTCACGGTCAAGGCCCGGATCGGGATCCTGCCCGAGGGCCTGCGGATGTTCGAGCGGCTCAGCGGGCGCGAGCTGCTCCAGTACACCGGGCGGCTGCGCGGCCTGCCCGGCGCCGAGGTGGACCGGCGGGCCGAGGAGCTGCTGGCCGTCCTGGACCTCGGGCGGGACGCCGACAAGCTGGTCGCCGACTACTCCACCGGCATGCGCAAGAAGATCGGCCTGGCCGCCGCGCTGCTGCACAACCCGGACGTGCTCTTCCTGGACGAGCCCTTCGAGGGCGTCGACCCGGTGTCCGCCCAGACCATCCGCGGGGTGCTCAAGCGGTACGCGGCGGCCGGGTCCACGGTGGTCTTCTCCAGCCATGTGATGGAGCTGGTCGAGCAGCTCTGCGACTGGGTCGCGGTGGTCAACGCCGGCCGGGTGATCGCCCAGGGGCCGCTGGACTCCGTCCGGGGCGGGCGCAGCCTGCACGAGGCCTTCCTGGAGCTGATCGGCGTGCGCGAGGACGACGGGCAGGCGCTCGGCTGGCTCGGCGGCGGACAGGCCGGGGGCGCCCGGTGAGCGGGCGCGGCGAGGTCGCCGTCAACAGGCGCGCGGGGGCGGATGCCCCTGCCGGGCGCAGCGAGGTGGGCGCATGAGCGAGCGCAGCGGGCTCGTCATCGACAGTGGCGCGACGACGCCCGCCGTGCCCGACGGCCGGACGGTGGTCCGCGCCCTGGTGGCGCTCAAGCTGCGGCTGCTGCGCAACGGGCTGCGGCGCAGTCCCGGCCGGACCGCCGTCTACGTGATCGGCGGCGTCGTGGGCCTGGCCTTCGCGGCCGGCATCGCCGTCGCCATGGCCGCGCTGAACGGGCGCTACCCGGGCTCCGGGGACGCCGGGGTGATGCTGCTCGGCGTACTGACCCTGGGCTGGGGCGCGCTGCCGCTGTTCCTCTTCTCCAGCGACGAGAGCGCCGACCCGACCCGGCTGACCATGCTGCCGCTGCGGCCCGGCCCGCTGCTGCGCGGCTCGCTGCTGGCCGCGCTGATCGGGCCGGGGCCGCTGATCAGCCTGGTGCTGGTGACCGGCGCGGTGCTGGCCGGCGCGGCCGGCGGCGTCTCGGCCGCGGTCGCGGTGCCCGGCGTGCCGCTCGTGGTGCTCTGCCTGGTCACGCTCTCCCGGGCGGTCGCGGCCGGCAACGCCCGGATGCTCTCCAGCCGGCGCGGCAAGGACTTCGCGATCTTCGGAGGGCTCGCGTTCGCGCTGCTGGTGCAGGTCGCCAACGTCGGCTCGCAGAGCATCCTCGGCCGCCGGGGCGGGCCGATCGACCTCACCCCGCTGAAGCCGATCGCCTCGGTGCTGCGCTGGATCCCGCCGATCAGCGCGGCGGACGCGCCGCGCACCGCCGGCGAGGGCCGGTACGGGCTGGCGCTGCTCCAGCTCGCCGCGGCCGCCGCGCTGCTGGCGCTGCTGCTGCGCTGGTGGCGGCGGAGCCTGCAGGAGCTGATGGTGACCGCCGACTCCTCCACCCTGGAGGTGGCGCGCGGGGTGCAGAACTCCCGCGCCTGGGGCTTCCTGCCCCAGGGCCGGACCGGTGCGGTGATGCAGCGGCACCTGCGGTACGCCTGGCGCGAGCCACGGGCCAAGGCGGCGCTGTTCACCAGCATCGGGATGACGCTGGTGGTCTGCGTGCTGTCGATGGTCCAGGGCTGGGCGAGCGTCTACCTGCTGGCGATGACCGGGGTGTTCCTCGGGTTGCAGATGCTCAACCTGTTCGGCATGGACGGCTCGGCGTTCTGGATGGTCGCCGCCACGCTGCGCACCCCGGCCGACGCCCGGTCGGAGCTGCGCGGACGGGCGTACGCGGTGCTCTCGTACGCCGTTCCGGTGACGGTGGTGCTCGGGCTGGTGCTGGCGGCCGTCACCGGCCGGTGGGGCGAGCTGCCGCCCGCGCTCGGCCTGGCGCTGACGCTGCTCGGCTGCGGGATCGCGCTGGGCTCGGTGTTCAGCGTGCTGGCGCCGTACACCATGCCGGCCGACAGCAACCCGATGCGCAACGCCGCCCCGGGGCAGGGCGGGCTGATCCTGCTCAACCAGTTCGGCTCGATGGTCGGCGTCACGGTGCTGGCGCTGCCGGTCGGCGGCTACCTCGCCTGGGCGCTGGTCGCGGACGGGCCGAGCTGGCCGGTGCTGCTGGTCGGCCCGGTGTACGGCGCGCTGGTCGCGACGCTGGGCGTGCGGGTGGCGGCCGGGAGGCTGCTGGAGCGCACGCCGGAGATCCTGGCCAAGGCCATCGAGCGCTGAGCCCGCCGGGCGGGGTTCGAACCGTCTGAACTCTGCCCGGGGAAACGGTTCTCCGGCCCGCTCTCCGGAGGGTTCGCGCCACCGCTCCGGCATCATGGGCAGGAGGCCGGACCGTCGAGGAGAGCAGGGACACACCGTGGGCGAGCGAGCGCAGCAGGCCGGGACCGCCGGGCCGCTGCTGGAGCAGGCGGTGCGGTCGGTGCTGACGGCGCCCGAGGACGCACTGGACCTCGCCCTGGACACCGGGGCCTCGCTGCTGGCCGCCTCGGCCGGGCAGTGGCCCGAGATCGGCCGGGCGCTGCTCGGCCACGCGGACACCGCCGTCGGCCGCTGCTGGTCCGCCGGATGGCGGCCGGCCGACCTGGCCCGGGTGGTGCGGCGCGAGCTGAAGCCCGTCCACCTGGCCCTCGCGGTGGACCTGATCGCCGCCGAGGGCCGCCGCCACCCCGCGGCCGCCCTGGACCGGCGCTGGCGGGAGCAGCTGCGCGAGCTGGAGGCCGAGGTGTGGTGGTCCGGCGACGACGCGTACCTGAGCGCCTTCGCCCACCGGCACCGGCTGGACCGCTTCGCGCTCGCCACCGTCGCCCTGGAGCTGCTGCGCACCTGGGGCCGGCTGCCGCCGATCGCCCCGGTGGGGCCCGCCCCCGGGCAGGCCGTGCGGCCGCAGCACCGGGCGCCGACGACCGGAGAGCCGCGGATGCTGGCGCGGATCCGGGCGCTGCTGGCCAAGGCCGAGTCCACCGAGTACCCGGAGGAAGCCGAGGCGCTGACCGCCAAGGCCCAGCAGCTGATGGCCCAGCACAGCATCGACGACGCGCTGCTGGCCGCGGCCGGCGCCGACCGCGACACCCCGGCGGCGCTGCGGATCGGGGTGGACAACCCGTACGAGGGCCCCAAGACGATGCTGCTGGACGCGGTCGCGGCGGCCAACCGGTGCCGGGTGGTGTGGGCGAAGGAGTTCGGCTTCTGCACCGTGGTCGGCTTCGACGGCGACCTGGACGGCGTCGAACTGCTCTACACCTCGCTGCTGGTGCAGGCCACCCACGCGCTCAACAAGGCGGGCTCCCGCAAGGACTCGCGCAGCAAGGCGTTCCGGCAGTCCTTCCTGGTCGCGTACGCGGCGCGGATCCGGGAGCGGCTGACCGCCGCGACCGAGCGCGCCACCAGCGCCGCCGCGGCCGGGCGGCACCTGCGCGAGGACGGCACCGAGGAGCAGCTGCTGCCCGACGAGCGGCTGCTGCCCGCGCTCGCCGCCCGCTCCGAGGCGGTGGACGAGGAGATCGGCCGGCTGTTCCCGAAGCTGGTCTCGCAGCGGGTACGGGTCAGCGACGGCGTGGGCTGGGCGGCCGGCCGCGCCGCCGCCGACCGGGCCGCGCTGCACGGGCGCGCCGGGGCGATCCGCCGCTGAGGCGGGTCGGACGGGCCCAGGACGGTCCGCACCGGTTCCCCGCCCGACCCGCGCAAGATCCACAAGAGCCGCCCCGCGCCCTGAAGGACCTGATAGAACGTAGTCCGCCACGAACGAAGGGGGACTCGACGTGACGGAACCGGCGGCGGAGTCGGGATACCGGGACCGGGTGCGCGGAGCGCTGCTCGGCGGAGCGATCGGCGATGCGCTGGGCTGGCCGGTGGAGTTCCAGCAGCTCCACCAGATCCAGGACCGGTACGGGCCGCAGGGCGTCACCTCGCTGCCGGCCGGGCCCGGGCCGGTCGAGGTGACCGACGACACCCAGATGACGCTGTTCACCGCCGAGGGCCTGATCCGCGGCTTCGTCCGCGGCTGGACGGGCGGCGGCGGCTCGGTGCCGGAGGCCGTCCACGGCGCCTACCGGCGCTGGCTGCGGACCCAGTACCAGGGCGCCCCGGACGCCGGGCCGCAGCCCCGCCCCTACGACGGCTGGCTGCTGAGCCGGCCCTTCCTGTACGCCCGGCGCGCGCCGGGCAACGCCTGCCTGAGCGGGGTGTCCGAGCACCCGGTGTTCGAGGTGCCGTCCGCGATCGGGCTGAACGGGCCGATCAACCCTGGCTCCAAGGGCTGCGGCACGGTGATGCGCTCGGCGCCGTTCGGGCTGGCCCGGCTGGGCGTCGAGCAGTCCTTCGGGCTGGCGGTGCAGTGCGCCCAGCTCACCCACGGCCACCCGACCGGCTACCTCGCGGCGGGCGCCTTCGCGGCGCTGGTCGAGCGGCTCGCGGACGGCACCGAGCCGTGGGCGGCGGTCGGCGAGACGGTGGAGCAGATCCGCGAGCTGCCGAGCTCCAAGGAAACCGTCCAGGCACTGGCCCGGGCGGTGCGGCTCGCCCAGGAGGCCGAGCCGGCCGCCGAGACGGTGGAGCGGGTCGGGCTCGGCTGGGTCGCCGAGGAGTGCCTGGCCGTCGCGGTGTACTCGCTGCTGGCGGCCACCCTGGACCCCGACCCGGTGCGCACCGCGCTGCTGCTGTCGGTGAACCACTCCGGGGACAGCGACTCGACCGGCGCGGTCTGCGGCAACCTGGTCGGGGCCGCGTACGGCGCCGCGGCGCTGCCCGCCGAGTGGGCCGGGGCGGTCGAGGGCCGGACGGAGCTGCGGCAGGTCGCCGACGACCTGCTGGTGCTGTTCGGCAGCCGCGACCCGCTGCACCCGGGGCTCGGCGGGCGCTACCCGGCCTGGTGAGCCGGGCGGCCCGCACCACTCGGCCCGGTCTCGCGCTCCTCGGCCCGGCGGGGCCGGTGGCCGGCGCTACCCGGCCTGCGGGTCGGTGACCTGGCCGAGGAACAGCGGCGCTCCGCCCCGGGCGTCCCGGATCAGGAACAGGAACGGCCGGTCGAGGTGCACCTGGACCGGCCGGTCGGCGTTCGGCGCCGCCGCCACGTCCATCCCGGCACCGCTGCCGGCCGCCGCGACCGTGCCGTCCTCGCCGACCTCGATGGTGGCCTTCTGCACCACCGTGCCGACGACCAGCGGGTCCTTGGCGATGCCGCTGAAGTCGGCCGCGCCGAAGGCCGTCCGCACCCCGAGCGAGCGCAGCGCGGAGCCGAGCTCCTTCGAGGTGTCGAAGTGGAAGCGCGGCAGTTGGAGGTCGACCGGCCGCTCGGCGAGGGCGCCGAGGACGAGGTCGAGCTGCGGCTGGTCCAGGCCCTTGGCGAAGGCCGCGAAGCCGCCCTGCGCGGGGACGATCAGGTCCATCACCAACCCGCCTTCCGCGTACGGCAGTTCGACGGCCTGCCAGGGCTCGCCGACGATCCCGCCGGAGCCGTCGGCGTACTTGAACTCCCCGGTCTGCCCCATCGTGGGGACGGTCGCGGTGGAGCCGTCGAGCTTGTGGAACGGGCGGTCGGCGGTGTGCGAGGGCTTGAAGGCGGAGGCCCACCTGGCCTTGAGGTAGAGCGCGTCGGTGAGCACCAGCCGGGTGCCCGGGGTGATCGCCTCCCGGCCGAACAGGTCCTTGATCCGGCCGTCGGTGGCCTTCTCCACGGCCGCGTTGACGGACTTGCGGGCCCCGTCCGGGTCCTTGGCGAAGTCGGCCTGGTGCACGCCGGTGTCGAAGGCGCCGGCCAGGGTGGCCAGGTAGTCCGGCTCGACGGCCAGGCCCTGCTGCGTCCAGACGTCGTCGCTGCGGCGCAGGGTCAGCTTGTCGGTGGCCGGGACCGGCCGGTTCAGCGCGCCGGTGGCGAACGCGTACTGCTGCGGGTCGAGGGCGGTGTGCAGGGCCTTGGCCAGCTCCTCGGCGGTGGCGCCGCGGGCGCCGGGCAGCAACATGGCGAGCACGGTGGCCAGGCCGGACGGGGAGACCACGAGGTTGCTCCCGGCGGCGTCCGGCTCGGCGGTCAGGGCGTGCAGGAGGTCCAGGCCGAAGGCGTCGGTGGCGGCCGCGGTGGCGGCCACCTGGGCCGGGTCGACGGCCGGCCGGCCGGTGGGCGCGGACGCCCGGAGCTCCACAGGCGCGGGGGTGGTGCTGCCGCAGCCGGCGAGCAGCGGTGTGGCGAGCGCGGCCGCGAGCAGGAGCGCCGCCGGGCGGCGGAGGGTACGACGGGTTGCGGTGCTGCGGTTCGTCATGGCCCTTCGACGCACCGCCCCGCCACCCGGTTCCGCCGCCCGCGGCACCCCGCCTGAGTCCCCGCGGCGCCCCGCCTCAGTCCCAGAGCGCCCCGAACTCCAGCAGTTCGTCGCGGTGCTCGATCCGCTCCACCCAGTCGGCCGGCCAGGCCGCCTCGCCGTGGCGGGCGCCCGCGAAGGCGCCGGTCAGACAGGCCAGCGAGTCGGAGTCGCCGCTGGAGTACGCGGCCCGGCGGACGGCCGCCACCGGGTCGTCCGGGAGCAGCAGGAAGCAGAGCAGTCCGGTGCCGAAGGCCTCCTCGGCGACCCAGCCCTCGCCGGTGGCCAGGCAGGGGTCGGCCTCGACGTCGGGTGCGGCGAGCGCCGCGTCCAGCTGGTCGAGCACCTTGAGGCAGTCCTCCCAGCCGCGGGCGAGGACGGCCTGCGGCGAGGAGCCGTACCAGCGGTCGGCGAGGTCGCCGAGCCAGAACTCGTCGTACCGCTCCCGGCTCGCCAGCGCGTACGCCCGCAGCACCGCGGGCAGGCCGGCCGGCGGCAGGCCCTCGGCGAGCTTGCGGACGGCGTACGCGGTGAGGTCGCTGGCGGCGAGCGCGGTGGGGTGGCCGTGGGTGAGCCCGGACTGCAGCTGGGCGGCGCCGGAGAGCTGCCGGGCGTCCAGTTCGCGGACCAGCCCGATCGGGGCGACCCGCATGTTGGCGCCGCAGCCCTTGGAGCCGACGTCGCTCGCCTGCTGCCAGCGGACTCCCTCGTGGCCGAGCCGCTCGCAGGAGCGCAGGCAGGTCATGCCGGGGGCGCGGTTGTTGTCCGGGGAGCGCCACCAGTCGACGAACTCCTCGCGGACCGGCCGCTCCAGCCGCAGCGGCGTGAGCGGACCGCGCGCCAGGGCGGTGCGCAGGCCGCGGGCCAGGGCGAGCGTCATCTGGGTGTCGTCGGTGACCAGCGCCCGGCCGGGCAGCGGGAGCCGCCGCCAGTCCGGATGCTCGGGCGCGATCGCCTCGACGGTCCTGAACTCCGTCAGCCGGCCGAGCGCGTCCCCGATCGCCAGCCCCAGCAGTGCCCCCGTAGCCTTGCCCACGGCCGCTCCCCCTCTGTTCCGTCAGACCTCGACCACCAGTTCCCCGAGCCCGCGGATCACGTAGCCCGGGTTCCATTCGGGCTCACGGACCAGCCGCAGGCCCGGGGCCCGGCGCAGCAGGGTGCCGTAGGACTCGGTGAGCTCCAGTCTGGCAAGCGGGGCGCCGAGGCAGAAGTGGATTCCGGCGCCGAAGGTGATGTGCGGGTTGTCGGTGCGGCCGAGGTCGAGGCGGTCCGGGTCGGCGAAGCGCTCGGGGTCGCGGTTGGCGGAGCCGAAGAGCAGGGCGATCTCGGCGCCGCGCGGGATGGTGACACCGCGGACCTCGATGTCCTCCAGCACCCAGCGCTCGAACATCTGCAGCGGGGTGTCCCAGCGCATCAGCTCCTCGACGGCAGTGGGCAGCAGTTCGTCCACCGAGCCGCGCAGCCGGGCGAGTTCCCCGGGGTTGCGGAACAGCGCCCACCAGCCGTTGCCGGTGGTGTTGACGGTCGCCTCGTGGCCGGCGTTGAGCAGCAGCACGCAGGTGGAGACCATCTCCTGCTCGCTGAGCGCGTCGGCGCCCTCCTGGGCCTGGACGAGCGCGCTGATCAGGTCGTCGCCCGGGTTCGCCCGGCGTTCGCGGATCAGGGCGCGCAGGTAGTCGGAGAACTCGATGCTCGCGGTGACGGCCCGGCGGGCGGCCTCCTCGGTCGGGTTGAGCTCGAACATCCCGGTGATGTCGGAGGACCACGGCCGCAGCAGGTGCCGGTCGCCCTCCGGCACGCCGAGCATCTCGGCGATCACGGCGACCGGCAGCGGCTCGGCGACGGTGGCGATCAGGTCGCCGCCGCCGGCCGCGAGCAGGTCGTCGACGAGTTCGCCGGCCAGCCGCCGCACGGTGGGGCGCAGTCCCTCGACCATGCGCGGGGTGAAGGCCTTGGAGACCAGCCGGCGCAGCCGGGTGTGGTCCGGCCCTTCGAGGTCCAGCAGCCCGTGGTCGTTCAGGGTGTGGAAGGGCTCGTGCGCCGGGTCGGGCTCGGGGCGGCCGAACTCCGCGTGGCTGAAGCGGTGGGTGTAGGTGCGGCCCAGCCGCCGGTCGCGCAGCAGGGCGCTGACGTCGTCGTGGCGCGAGACCAGCCACTGGTTCGTCGGCTCGAAGTACGTCACCGGCGCGTGTTCGCGCAGTTCGGCGTACGCGTCGTACGGGTGGGCCACGAACGCCGCCGACCAGGGGTCGAACTTCGCCGTCGTCGTCATCGGTCCATCACTCCAGGCCATGAGGGGGAAAGCCGGAAGGATCATCGTACGCACGCGGTGCGTCCGGGAAGACGGCCCTTCCGGCCCCGCTCAGACCCGCTCCCGCACCAGCCGCCGGACCAGCTCCGGCAGCGCCTGCGAGATCGGCTCCCGGATCACCTCGGCCGCGGCCTCGTCGTACGGCGTCGGCTCGGCGTTCACGATGACCAACTCCGCCCCGGTCCTCACCGCGTCGTACGGCAGCGCCGCCACCGGGAACACCTGGAGGCTGGTGCCGACCGCGATGAGGACGTCGCAGGCCCGGACGATCGAGTCGGCCTGCCCGAGCACCTCCGGGTCCAGGTTCTCGCCGAACATCACGATGCGGGGCTTGAGGATCCCCCCGCACTCCCGGCAGGCCGGGTCCGGCTCGCCCGCCCCGACCCGCGCCAGCGCGTCCGCCATCGACCCGACCACCCGGCAGCGCAGGCACTGCGTCTCCCGCGTGTTGCCGTGCAGTTCGAGCACCTTGCGGGCGGGCAGCCCGGACTTCTGGTGCAGCCCGTCGATGTTCTGGGTGAGCACCCGCAGCGGCAGCCCGGAGCGCTCCAGGTCGACCAGCGCCCGGTGCCCGGCGTTCGGCTCGGCGGCCACCGCGTCCGTCTCCAGCCGCATCCGCCAGGCCCGCCGCCGGACCTCCGGGTCCTCCAGGTACGGGCCGATGGTGACCAGCTCCTGCGCCGACGGGTCCTTCTGCCACAGCCCGTTCGGGCCGCGGTAGTCGGGGATGCCGGAGTCCGTCGAGATGCCCGCGCCGGTGAGCACGGCGATCAGGGGACGCTTCGCGTTCATACCCCGGACGGTACGGCCGCCGGCCCGCCCGCGGCCACCGAAAATCGGGGGTGCGCCGGATGTCGCCGTAGCGGGCCGCCAGGACGGGGGCACCGACGGCGGCCCGGGAGGTGAGGCGGGTGGTTCGGGCGTTCCGGGGGGCGTTCATCCGATGGTCTCCCGTGGTGTGGTCCGTTCCGACACCGCGGAGCCGGGCCGCCGGGGCCCTCGTCCCGGATCGCCCGCACCGGCGGACCCGCCACCTCCCCCGTACGACGGAGCGGTTCCCGCCCTCCCCCGCGCGACGGAGCCGGCCGCGCCCGGGAACGCCGAAGGGCCCGGAGGCTTGATGCCTCCGGGCCCTTCGAACCAGTAGCGGGGACAGGATTTGAACCTGCGACCTCTGGGTTATGAGCCCAGCGAGCTACCGAGCTGCTCCACCCCGCGTCGGTAAACACGACCTTACGCGACTTCCGCCGAATGTCCTAACCGGCGGTGTCGACCGGCCTCCGGCCCTGCCCCGGCGGCCGCGGAAGGGCCCGGAAACGCCGCAGGGCGGCCACCCCGTGTGGGGTGACCGCCCTGCGATCGGTGACCTGGGCCACTCCTGCCCGATGGAGGGCGAGGAGGGAGACTCAGCCGGTGTACGGGCCGTAGTCGTAGTCGTCCAGCGGGACCGCCTGGCCGGAGCCGGCGCCGAAGGGCGACAGGTCGTAGTCGTCGTAGCCGACGGCCGAGTACATCGCGGCCTTGGCCTCCTCGGTCGGCTCGACCCGGATGTTGCGGTAGCGGGGCAGACCCGTACCGGCCGGGATGAGCTTACCGAGGATGACGTTCTCCTTGAGGCCCAGCAGCGGGTCCGACTTGGCGTGGATCGCCGCGTCGGTGAGGACCCGGGTCGTCTCCTGGAAGGAGGCGGCCGACAGCCAGGACTCGGTGGCCAGCGAGGCCTTGGTGATACCCATCAGCTGCGGACGGCCGGAGGCGGGGTGACCGCCCTCGGCGACGACGCGGCGGTTCTCCTGCTCGAAGCGGCCGCGCTCGACCAGCTCGCCGGGCAGCAGCTCGGCGTCGCCCGACTCGATGATCGTCACGCGGCGGAGCATCTGCCGGATGATGATCTCGATGTGCTTGTCGTGGATCGACACACCCTGCGAGTTGTAGACCTTCTGGACCTCGGCGACCAGGTGGACCTGGACGGCACGCTGGCCCATGATGCGCAGGACGTCGTGCGGGTTGGTGGCACCCATGGTCAGCTTCTGGCCGACCTCGACCGCCTCACCCTCGCTGACCAGCAGCTTCACACGCTTCGAGACCGGGTAGGCGATCTCGTCGGTGCCGTCGTCCGGGGTGACGACCAGCTTGCGGGTCTTCTCGGTGTCCTCGATGCGGACCCGGCCCTGGGCCTCCGAGATCGGGGCCACACCCTTGGGGGTACGGGCCTCGAAGAGCTCGACGACACGCGGCAGACCCTGGGTGATGTCGTCACCGGCCACACCACCGGTGTGGAAGGTACGCATGGTCAGCTGGGTACCGGGCTCACCGATGGACTGGGCGGCGATGATGCCGACCGCCTCACCGATGTCGACCAGCTTGCCGGTGGCCAGCGAGCGCCCGTAGCACATGGCGCAGGTGCCGACGGCCGACTCACAGGTCAGGATCGAGCGGGTCTTGACCTCGCCGATGCCGTGGCGGATCAGCTCGTCGATCAGGACGTCGCCGAGGTCCGTGTTGGCGGTGGCCAGCAGCTTGCCGTCGACGGTGATGTCCTCGGCGAGCATGCGGGCGTAGACGCTGGTCTCGACGTCGTCGGCCTTGCGCAGCACGCCGTCCGCGCCCACGGAGCCGATCGCCAGCTTCAGGCCGCGCTCGGTGCCGCAGTCCTCCTCGCGGATGATGACGTCCTGGGAGACGTCGACCAGACGACGGGTGAGGTAGCCGGAGTCGGCGGTACGCAGGGCGGTGTCGGCCAGACCCTTACGGGCACCGTGGGTGGAGATGAAGTACTCCAGCACGGACAGACCCTCACGGAACGACGCCTTGATGGGTCGCGGGATGGTCTCGTTCTTGGCGTTCGACACCAGACCACGCATACCGGCGATCTGGCGCATCTGCATCATGTTTCCGCGAGCACCCGAGTCGACCATCATGAAGATGGGGTTCGTCTTCGGGAAGTTCACGTTCATGGCCTCGGCGACGTCGTTGGTCGCCTGGGTCCAGATGCCGATGAGCTCCTGCTTGCGCTCGTCGTTGGTGATCAGACCGCGCTCGTACTGACGCTGGACCTTCTCCGCCTTGGCCTCGTAGCCCTCCAGGATCTGGGGCTTGTTCGGCGGGACGACGACGTCCGAGATGGAGACGGTGACACCCGAGCGGGTCGACCAATGGAAGCCGGCCGCCTTCAGGTTGTCCAGGGTCGCCGCGACGACGACCTTGGGGTAGCGCTCCGCCAGGTCGTTGACGATCGCGGAGAGCTGCTTCTTGCCCACCTCGTAGTCGACGAACGGGTAGTCCTCGGGCAGCAGCTCGTTGAAGAGCGCGCGGCCCAGGGTGGTGGTCAGGCGGAACGGCTCGCCGTCGAACCAGGTCGACTGGCCCTCCTCGTCCACCGGCGGGGTCCAGCCGCGCGGCGGGACGGTGCCGGCCGGCAGGCGCAGCTCGATCGGGGCCTGGACGTCCAGCTCGCGGGCGTCGAAGGCCATGATCGCCTCGGCGGTCGACGAGAAGGTGCGGCCGGCGCCCTTCACGTTGTCGCGGTCCGAGGTCAGGAAGAACAGACCGAGCACCATGTCCTGGGTCGGCATGGTGACGGGGCGACCGTCGGCCGGCTTCAGGATGTTGTTCGAGGACAGCATCAGGATGCGGGCCTCGGCCTGCGCCTCCGCGGAGAGCGGCAGGTGGACGGCCATCTGGTCACCGTCGAAGTCCGCGTTGAACGCGGTGCAGACGAGCGGGTGGATCTGGATGGCCTTGCCCTCGACCAGCTGCGGCTCGAAGGCCTGGATGCCGAGGCGGTGCAGGGTGGGCGCACGGTTCAGCAGGACCGGGTGCTCGGCGATGACCTCTTCGAGGACGTCCCACACGACCGGACGGGCGCGCTCGACCATGCGCTTGGCCGACTTGATGTTCTGCGCGTGGTTCAGGTCGACCAGGCGCTTCATCACGAACGGCTTGAAGAGCTCCAGCGCCATGGCCTTCGGCAGACCGCACTGGTGCAGCTTGAGCTGCGGGCCGACGACGATGACCGAACGGGCCGAGTAGTCGACTCGCTTGCCGAGCAGGTTCTGACGGAAACGACCCTGCTTGCCCTTCAGCATGTCGCTGAGGGACTTCAGCGGGCGGTTGCCCGGGCCGGTGACCGGACGGCCGCGGCGGCCGTTGTCGAACAGCGCGTCGACGGCCTCCTGGAGCATGCGCTTCTCGTTGTTCACGATGATCTCGGGGGCACCGAGGTCGAGCAGGCGCTTCAGGCGGTTATTGCGGTTGATGACGCGGCGGTACAGGTCGTTCAGGTCGGAGGTCGCGAAGCGGCCACCGTCCAGCTGCACCATCGGACGCAGGTCCGGCGGGATGACCGGGACGCAGTCCAGCACCATGCCGTTGGGCTTGTTGGTGGTCTGCAGGAACGCGGAGACGACCTTGAGGCGCTTGAGCGCGCGGGTCTTCTTCTGGCCCTTGCCGGTGCGGATGATCTCGCGCAGGCGCTCGGACTCCTCCGCCAGGTCGAAGGTCTCGAGGCGGTCCTTGAGGGCCGCCGCGCCCATCGAGCCGGAGAAGTAGGTGCCGAAGCGGTCGCGCAGCTCGCGGTAGAGCAGCTCGTCGCCCTCGAGGTCCTGGACCTTGAGGTTCTTGAAGCGGGCCCACACCTCGTCGAGGCGGTCGAGCTCGCGCTGCGCGCGGTCGCGCAGCTGCTTCATCTCGCGCTCGGCGCCCTCGCGCACCTTGCGGCGCACGTCGGCCTTGGCGCCCTCGGCCTCCAGCTCGGCCAGGTCGGTCTCGGCCTTCTTGGCGCGGGCCTCGAGGTCGGAGTCGCGGCGGTTCTCGATCTGCTGGCGCTCGACCGAGACGTGCGCCTCCAGGGACGGCAGGTCGCGCTGGCGGCGCTCGTCGTCGACCCAGGTGATCATGTAGGCGGCGAAGTAGATGACCTTCTCGAGGTCCTTCGGCGCCAGGTCGAGCAGGTAGCCCAGACGGGACGGCACGCCCTTGAAGTACCAGATGTGGGTGACCGGGGCGGCCAGCTCGATGTGGCCCATCCGCTCACGGCGCACCTTGGCGCGGGTCACCTCGACGCCGCAGCGCTCGCAGATGATGCCCTTGAAGCGGACGCGCTTGTACTTACCGCAGTAGCACTCCCAGTCCCGGGTGGGGCCGAAGATCTTCTCGCAGAAGAGTCCGTCCTTTTCGGGCTTCAGGGTGCGGTAGTTGATGGTCTCCGGCTTCTTGACCTCGCCGTGCGACCACTGGCGGATGTCGTCGGCGGTGGCCAGGCCGATGCGGAGCTCGTCGAAGAAGTTGACGTCAAGCACTGGTCGTCAAGCCCTCTTTCGTAAGTCGAGAGTCGTTCATGTGGTCTGAGGGGGGCCTGGGGGCGGGCCGGCCGCGGGTGCGGCCGGCCCGACCTCCGTCAGACCTCTTCGACGCTGCTCGGCTCGCGCCGGGACAGGTCGATGCCGAGCTCCTCGGCGGCGCGGAACACGTCCTCGTCGGAGTCCCGCATCTCGATGGACTGGCCGTCCGAGGACAGCACCTCCACGTTGAGGCAGAGCGACTGCATTTCCTTGATGAGGACCTTGAAGGACTCGGGAATGCCGGGCTCGGGGATGTTCTCGCCCTTGACGATGGCCTCGTAGACCTTGACTCGGCCGAGGACGTCGTCGGACTTGATGGTGAGCAGCTCCTGGAGCGCGTAGGCGGCGCCGTACGCCTCGAGGGCCCACACCTCCATCTCACCGAAGCGCTGACCACCGAACTGCGCCTTACCACCGAGCGGCTGCTGGGTGATCATCGAGTACGGACCGGTCGACCGGGCGTGCAGCTTGTCGTCGACCAGATGGTGCAGCTTGAGGATGTACATGTAGCCGACCGAGACCGGCATCGGGAACGGCTCGCCGGAGCGGCCGTCGAACAGTCGGGCCTTGCCGGTGGAGTTCACCAGGCGCTCACCGTCACGGGTGAGGGTGGTGTTGTCCAGCAGGCCGGTGATCTCGTCCTCGCGGGCGCCGTCGAAGACCGGGGTGGCCAGGTTGGTGCCGCCCTCGACCGTGTCGGCGCCGATCGCCTGCAGGCGCTGGGCCCACTCGTCGGCGAGGCCGGAGACGTCCCAACCCTGCTTGGCGAGCCACCCGAGGTGGATCTCCAGGACCTGTCCCGGGTTCATTCGGGACGGGACACCCAGCGGGTTGAGGATGATGTCGACCGGGGTGCCGTCCTCGAGGAACGGCATGTCCTCGACCGGAAGGATCTTGGAGATGACACCCTTGTTGCCGTGACGGCCGGCGAGCTTGTCACCGTTGGTGATCTTGCGCTTCTGGGCCACGTAGACGCGGACCAGCTGGTTCACGCCCGGGGGCAGCTCGTCGCCCTCTTCGCGGTCGAAGACGCGGACGCCGATGACCTTGCCGGACTCACCGTGCGGCACCTTCAGCGAGGTGTCGCGGACCTCACGGGCCTTCTCGCCGAAGATCGCGCGGAGCAGGCGCTCCTCCGGGGTCAGCTCGGTCTCACCCTTGGGCGTGACCTTGCCGACCAGGATGTCGCCGGTGACGACGTCGGCGCCGATGCGGATGATGCCGCGCTCGTCGAGGTCGGCGAGGACCTCCTCGGAGACGTTCGGGATGTCCCGGGTGATCTCCTCGGGGCCGAGCTTGGTGTCACGGGCGTCGACCTCGTGCTCCTCGATGTGGATCGAGGAGAGGACGTCGTCCTGGACGAGGCGCTGCGACAGGATGATCGCGTCCTCGTAGTTGTGACCCTCCCACGACATGAACGCCACGAGCAGGTTCTTGCCGAGGGCCATCTCGCCCTCGTCGGTGCACGGGCCGTCGGCCAGCACCTGGCCGGTCTCGACCCGGGCGCCCTCGTCCACGAGCACCTTCTGGTTGAAGGCGGTGCCCTGGTTGGAGCGGGTGAACTTGGCGGCGCGGTACGTGGTGTACGTGCCGTCGTCGTTGGCCACGGTGACGTAGTCGGCCGAGACCTCCTGGACGACACCGGCCTTCTCGGCGGTGATGACGTCCGCGGCGTCGACGGCGCAGCGGTACTCCATGCCGGTACCGACCAGCGGAGCCTCGCTCTTCAGCAGCGGCACCGCCTGGCGCATCATGTTCGAGCCCATGAGCGCGCGGTTGGCGTCGTCGTGCTCGAGGAACGGGATCATGGCGGTCGCGACCGACACCATCTGGCGCGGCGAGACGTCCATGTAGTCGATCTCGGTGCCGGGGATGTAGTCGATCTCGCCACCACGGCGGCGGACCAGGACGCGCGGCTCGGCGAAGTGCAGGTCCGCGGTCAGCGGCGCGTTCGCCTGGGCGATGACGAAGCGGTCCTCCTCGTCGGCGGTGAGGTAGTCCACCTTCTCGGTGACCACACCGTCGACGACCTTGCGGTACGGCGTCTCGATGAAGCCGAACGCGTTGACCCGGCCGTACGAGGCCAGCGAGCCGATCAGACCGATGTTCGGGCCTTCGGGCGTCTCGATCGGACACATGCGGCCGTAGTGCGAGGGGTGCACGTCACGGACCTCGAAGCCGGCCCGCTCACGGGACAGACCACCGGGGCCCAGCGCGGACAGACGGCGCTTGTGGGTCAGGCCCGACAGCGGGTTCGTCTGGTCCATGAACTGCGACAGCTGGCTGGTGCCGAAGAACTCCTTGATGGAGGCGACGACCGGCCGGATGTTGATCAGGGTCTGCGGCGTGATCGCCTCGACGTCCTGGGTGGTCATGCGCTCGCGCACGACGCGCTCCATACGGGCGAGACCCGTACGGACCTGGTTCTGGATGAGCTCGCCGACGTTGCGCAGGCGGCGGTTGCCGAAGTGGTCGATGTCGTCGACCTCGACCACGATGTCGCGGCCCTCGTCGTCACGCCACTCGGTCTCGCCCGCGTGCAGCTTCACCAGGTACTTGATCGCACCGATGATGTCGGGCTCGGTGAGCACGCCGGAGTCCAGCGACTCGGCGTTGCCCAGCTTGCGGTTGACCTTGTAACGGCCGACCTTCGCGAGGTCGTAGCGCTTCGGGTTGAAGTAGAGGTTCTCCAGAAGCGTCTGCGCGGCCTCGCGCGTGGGCGGCTCGCCCGGGCGCAGCTTGCGGTAGATGTCCAGCAGCGCGTCGTCCTGGCCCTGGGTGTGGTCCTTCTCCAGGGTGGCGCGCATCGACTCGTACTCGCCGAACTCCTCGAGAATCATCTCGTTGGTCCAGCCGAGCGCCTTGAGCAGCACGGTGACGGACTGCTTGCGCTTGCGGTCGATGCGGACGCCGACCATGTCGCGCTTGTCGATCTCCATCTCGAGCCAGGCACCACGCGAGGGGATGACCTTGCAGGAGTAGATGTCCTTGTCGGACACCTTGTCCAGGGTGGAGTCGAAGTACACGCCCGGGGAGCGGACGAGCTGCGACACGACGACACGCTCGGTGCCGTTGATCACGAACGTGCCCTTGTGGGTCATGAGCGGGAAGTCGCCCATGAAGACCGTCTGAGACTTGATCTCACCGGTCTCGTTGTTGGTGAACTCGGCCGTGACGAAGAGCGGGGCGGCGAACGTGAAGTCGCGGTCCTTGCACTCGTCAATGGAGTTCTTCGGCGGCTCGAAACGGTGGTCGCGGAAGGTCAGCGACATCGACCCACTGAAGTCCTCGATCGGCGAGATCTCCTCGAAGATCTCCTCCAGACCGGACTTGGTGGGGACATCCTGACCAGACTCCAGCGCCTGCTCGACCCGGGTCTTCCAGGCCGCGTTGCCGAGCAGCCAGTCAAAGCTCTCGGTCTGCAGGGCCAGGAGGTTGGGGACCTCGAGGGGCTCCTTGATCTTCGCGAAGGAGACGCGGAGCGGGGCGGTGGATGCGGCGGAATTGTTCGAGGCGTTGCGCGGCGCGGCCAAGAGGGGGGTCCTTCCGAGGGCTCGGAGCTCACTACGCGCGTACCAGCCGGGCCTGCTTGGGCTTGGTGCCGCCTCCCTCGCCACTGGCCTCCGCCGGGGTCGAAACCCCAGGTCAGAGCCGCTTTGCGGAGGCGGTGCCAGACCCCTTCAGGGCAACGCAAACTCCGGGCGACGAGTCACGGAGCAGCTAACAGGCAGCGCAAAGGGACAGTGTAGCCAATGGCGACACTGCTGTCCAGCTCTGATTCGGAGACCGAATCGGAGACTCCTCCCGGTAGCCGGCGGGCGCGGGCGCCCACCGGGTACTGCTCTAACTCACGTGGAGTCATTTCCCGCCGGAGCCACTGGTTATGCATCCAGTGGCGAACCAACCGGGCGGACTCGCGCCTCGAGAATCGCGCGCCGCGCCAGGTTCGTCAAGGGCCCGCCGGCGGCGCGGACCTCGACCCGTCCATCGGTCCGGACCGCCCCGGCGTTACAGAGGCCGTGGTCGGGCCGCCCTCGACGACGGTGATCACCATACCCCCAGGCACCGACGCTGCCGAGTGCACCGTCGGCCACACCGGGGGCCGTACCGGCCGGTTGGCGGAACGGCCCCGCGGGCCGCCCCGGCCCGGGAACGCGAAAAGGCCGGGCCGACCACCCGCAAGGGTGATCGGCCCGGCCGTACGCCCCCTCAGAGGGGGCGCGAGATCACTTGACGGTGACCTTGGCGCCGGCACCCTCGAGGGCGGCCTTGGCCTTCTCGGCAACGTCCTTGGCAACCTTCTCCAGGACCTTGGCACCAGCGGTGTCAACGAGGTCCTTGGCCTCCTTCAGGCCGAGGGAGGTCAGGGTGCGCACCTCCTTGATGACCTGGATCTTCTTGTCGCCAGCGGCCTCGAGGATGACGTCGAACTCGTCCTGCTCCTCAGCGGCCTCGGCGGCAACGGCCGGACCGGCAACGCCGGCAACGGCGACCGGGGCGGCGGCGGTGACGTCGAACTTCTCCTCGAAGGCCTTCACGAAGGCAGCGAGCTCGATGAGGGTGAGCTCCTCGAACTGCGCGAGCAGCTCGTCCTGGGACAGCTTCGCCATGATGGCGTCCTTCCACTAAATCGGCAGGTGGTGCCGTATGTACGGGTTGGGCGGGCACGGGCCCGCAGCGAGGCGTGAGCCTGCCGATTACTCGGCGGCGGCGTCCTCGGCGGCGGGAGCCGGCGTACCGGCACCGCCCTGCTCGACCTTGTCGCGCAGCGCGTCCACAGTGCGGACGAGCTTCGACGGCAGGGCCTGGAAGAGCGCGGCAGCCTGGGACTGCTTGGCCTTCAGGGCACCCGCCAGCTTGGCGAGCAGCACCTCGCGGGACTCGAGGTCCGCGAGCTTCTTGATCTCATCGGCGGACAGCGCCTTGCCGTCAAGGACACCGCCCTTGATGATGAGAGCGGGGTTCTCCTTGGCGAAGTCACGCAGAGCCTTCGCCGACTCCACCGGGTCACCGGTGACGAAGGCGACAGCCGTCGGACCGTTGAACAGGTCGTCGAGCTCCGTGATCCCGACCTCATTGGCCGCGATCTTGGTCAGCGTGTTCTTCACCACGGCGTACTCGGCGTTGTCGCCGAGCGAGCGACGCAGGGTCTTGACCTGCTTCACCGAGAGACCGCGGTACTCGGTCAGCAGCGCCGCGGAGGAGCCACGGAACTTGTCCGTGATCTCGGCAACGGCAGCAGCCTTGTCGGGCCTGGCCATAGGCTTACGCCTCCTTCCGTGATGTAGAAGTCGGGCCGACCGCGAAAGTCGACCTGGGTCGCCGTGGACCGACCGGACGGAAGGAAAGCTCCTGCGAAATGCAATGAGCCCCGATGCGCAGGCGCACGGGGCTCGGAACGACCTCGACGGGCTGCCGCGCGAACGCGGACCCGGAAGTCGAAGCTCCAGACACACCTGCGCGGGCTGCCTGCGACGAAGCGCAGATCCTTCGGCCACCTGCTCCCTGACGGGCGCGTGATGACAACCAGCGGTCTTTGGCTTCGGCAACAGTAACCGGAGCCGTCGGCCGGGTGCAAATCGCCCTCGGGCGGAGCGGCCCGGCGCGGTTCAGTGGGTCGCGGTTAGGCGGGTCGCGGGTCAGCGGGCCGCGGGTCAGCGGGCCAGCGGGGAGACCGTCCGGACGCCGGTGTCCACCGTGTCCGTCTCGGCCGGCGCCTGTGCCGAGAGCAACGCCCCGGCGAGGTCGGTGTAGAGCACCGCGTCGTCCGCCCGGCCGCTGTCCCCGCTGCCGGTGCGCTGGAGCCGGACCAGCTGGTCCTTGTCGTTGAGCCAGAGGTCCAGGGTGAGCGAGAGCGAGCCGCCGGGCGCGAGCGCGGCCCGCAGGCCGTCCCGGCGGGACTGGGTCAGCTGGGACTGGGCGGCCGCGTACTTCTCGGCGGTGGTGGTCACCCGGTAGTGCCCGACGGTCGAGTCGTCGAACTTCTCCTCGCCGACGAAGGCCGGCTCGGTCCCCTCGGCGGTGGCCGCGGTCAGCGCCTCGACCGGGTTCAGCAGGTCGATCAGCCCGGCGTAGGGGATCTCCTTGTGGCCGTCCGCGGCCGGCGGAACGGTGAAGCGCTCCCAGTGCTTCCCGCCCTGCCGGGCCGCGGTGGCGGCGTCGCCGCCCTGGTAGGCGACGGTGTCCACGACGATCAGCTGCTCGGCCTCGGCCGGGGTGGAGCGCTTGATCTGGAGCGCGGTCTTGGGCTGCCAGAACAGCGGGCCGGAACCGGCGTCCGCGCCGAGCCGGTAGCTGACCTTGGCCCGGCGGGCGGTCTGCGCGGCCAGCTGGGCGGAGAGCAGCACCCCGTGCGGGGAGCGGTCCGTCGGCTTGGCCTGGGCGCTCGGCGAGGCGGTGGACGGCGTGGCGCTGGTCGTGGTCGGGCCGTCGGACGGCGTGGCGGGCGTGTCGCCGTCCCCGCCGCACCCGCTCAGCCCGCTCGTCAGCAGGACGACGACGGCCACTGCCGCCAATCGCTGCCGTGCCGCCATGGTCCGTTCCCCTCTCGCCGGCCCCCGCCCGACGGCGGCTTCGCTCCGGCCACCTTGCCACCCGTCCCCCGCCCGCCCGGTCGCGGCCCCCTCGGACCCGCCCCGGGCGCGGGCGGATCCACCGGGTCGGCCGAGCCCGGCCCGGGCCGGAACGCCGGTCGGGGGCGGTGGGGAGCCGGTCGGCTCCCCACCGCCCCCGACCGCGCGGATCAGCTGCCGGCCGCGGCCTTCTGGAGGTCGGCGAGGTCGATCGCCTCCGAGGCCGACGGGGTGGCGGCGATCACCGGGGTGCCGTAGTCCGAGTAGCTGACGGTGACGTTCATCGCGCCGGCCTTGGTCTCGGCCTGCTCGGTCCGCTTGACGACGAGCTTGTCGGCGTCGACCCAGACGTCGATCCGGTCGCTGGTGACGCCGGCCGCGTCCAGGTTCTGCTTGAGCCGGTCGGCCTGCTCCTGGGTCATGCCCTGGCTGGTGGCCTTGGCCACGTCGGCCGCGCTGAGCACGCCGGAGTAGTGGGTGGTGGCCTTGCCGTTCACCGTCTCCGGGCCGACCTCGGTGACCTTGCCGCTGGCGATCAGCGTCCGGACGCCCTGCACCGGGTCCGCGCTCTGGAGCTGGTCGGTCGTGCCGCCGGAGGCCTTGGCCATGTCGGCCTTGCTGTAGCGCACCCACTTCGGGCCGCCGCTCTCCAGCAGCTTCCCGCCCAGGCCCATGTACATGGCGTCCTTGGTGTACAGGTAGTGCACGTTCGGGCCGCCGGTCAGCGGCTCCAGGAGCTTGGCCATCGGGGAGCCCGACAGGTCCATCGTGAGGTCGGCCTCCAGGCCGTTGGCCCAGGAT
Source organism: Kitasatospora sp. NPDC114501 (assembly GCF_055633695.1). Lineage (NCBI taxonomy): Bacteria > Bacillati > Actinomycetota > Actinomycetes > Kitasatosporales > Streptomycetaceae > Kitasatospora > Kitasatospora sp. NPDC114501. Next base: position 226,553 of record NZ_JBVKDS010000003.1, read on the forward strand.
ACCGCCCCCTTGCCCTTCATGGTGATCTCGCCGACCTGGATCAGCTCGTCGACCTTCGCCGACTTGGCCGCGCTGGTCTTCTGGGTGACCTGCTCCAGGTAGACCGCCGGGCTGACCTTCTCCGGCTTCGCGCCGGTGGCCGGGGCGGCGGACGACGGGGCGGCCGAGGTGGCGGCGGCCGTGGTCGGCGCGGCCGGGGCGGCGCTCTTGTCGTCGTTGTCGTTGCACGCGGTCGCGGTCAGCGCCAGGGCGGCGAGGACGACGGCCACGGCGGTGTTGCGGGTTCCAGCCATGATTCCCCCCTTGAGGCCCCCCGGGCGCGGGGTGCGCCCGGGGCGGTAGCCGGTTGTGGTCGGTGGGCTCGGAGTCCGGCGCGCGGGATCAGCCGAGCAGCTTGAGCAGGTCGGCCTCGGCGCCGAGGTCGTCGGCGGTCGGCACCGTGATCGGGGCGGCCTTGCCGAGGTCCGAGTACTTGACGGTGACGGCTTCCTTGCTGCCCTTCTGGTCGCCGTACTCCTGGTACTGGACGAGTTCCTGCTTGGCGTTCAGCCAGAAGTCGATGGTGAGGGACTTGCCGTCCTCCTCCAGCACCTTCTGGACGGCCGGCCGCCGCTCCGCCGGGAGCCCCGTCATCCCGGCCACCAGCATGGCGGTGTCCTGCTCCGCCCGCAGGTGGACGGTCTGGGCGCCGTCCACGGCCTCCTGGCCGACCTTGGTGAGCTTCCCGCTCTGGGCCGCCATGGTGAGCAGGGTGACCGGGTTCATCATCTGGCCCGCCGCCCGGAAGGTGGCGCCGGTCTCGTCCGTGGACAGCTTGACCCAGTGCTTGCCGCCGAGGGCCGGGGCCGCCTCGTCGCCGCCGAGGTAGGCGTCCACGCCGACCACCCGGATCTTGAGCTTCTTGCCGCCCATGTCGCCGAGCAGGTCCACGGAGGTCTTGGCCGGCTCCTTCCAGTCCGCGTCGCCGGTGCCGCCGGGGCTGTCGGGGCCGGCCGGGACCATGGTGACCTTGCCGTTGCCGGCCTTCTGCATCACCACCGCGGACGCGGCCAGCGCGGCCTTCGGGTCCCCGGCGAGGGCCGCCGCGAGCGGGTCCGCGGCCTTGGCGTCGGGGGCCTTGGTGTCGCCGGCCTTGGCCTCGGCGGTCTTGGTGTCGCCGGCCTTGGCGTCACTGCTCTTGGTGTCACCGCCACAGGCCGTAGCCGCACCGAGCAGGACGGCCGTCGTCGCGACGGCCGAGGCGAGGCGCAGAGCGCGCATGAAGCTACCCCCGTGGGATCCGGTCAATCCATGGAAGAGCCGATTGTCAGCTCTTCTCATGTTCTTTTCACGCGGACTCTAACGGATCCCCGGAACCCCCACGCACTGGATATCCCCTCCCCGTCACCCGGCCGGGGCGGGCGTCGTGTCCGCGCCCCCGGGAGCCGAGACGTCGGTCGTGGTCACCGTGGTTCCCGCACTCCCCCGGACCGTCTCGCGCAGCCGCAGCAACTGCATGCCGGGCCCGACCCAGACTTCGTAACCGATCGACGTCACCCCGTGCCGCCGGTACCAGTCCAGCGTGGCGGCCCGCCGCTTCGGGCTCAACTCCTCGTCCTTGCCGAACAGTTCGGCCACCGGAGCGGAGCCCTGGTAGTGCGCCACGGTCACCCCGGCCAGCTGCTCGCCGCCGAGCGAGGCGAGCTTGACGCCCTGGGCGACCTCGTACGCCCGGCTGCCCGGGCCGGTGATCAGCGCGGTCGTCCAGCCGCCCGCGAAGCCCTCCGGGTCGGGGCCCGCCCCGGGGTCGACCGCCTCGGCGGTGCTCCGCTCCGCGTGCTTGGCAGCCCCGCCCTGGTAGACGAGGTCGAGCGCACCGTCCTTCAGGGTCAGCCGCCCGTTGCCCAGTTCGTCGGTGACGGTCAGGGCCGCCTCGTCCGAGGCGCCCCAGACCAGCGAGCCGCTCGCGGTGCGCCGGCCGGCCGGGCCCTCCTGGACCACGTCGATCCGGGCGCCGCCGGCGTCGTCCAGCGCCTGCGCGGCCGCGAGCACCACCTGCTTGGGCGGCACCGGCGCGGGGCCCCCGGGGGTGGCGGTGGTCGGGGCGGCCAGCAGGCTGCACCCGGTGGTGGCGAGCAGCAGCAGGGCCGCCGCGAGAACGGTGGGGCGAGGGGCGGGCGGCACGGCACACTCCGGCGGTCACAGGTTCTCCACATGGTCTGACCGGCAGAGCGTACGACGGTTCGGGCCGCCGTTCCCATCCGCCGGGTGTCCCGATCCGGCAACCGCCGCGGCCCGCCGTCGTGGCCGGCCCCGCCCCGGCCCCGGCCCGGTCACCACCGCTCGCGGCCCCCGGGAACGACGGCGGGCCCGCACCCCCGGTGAAGGGGGTACGGGCCCGTCGTACGGACTGCTCTAGAGCACTGGGGCTCAGACCGCGGCCGGGTCCTCCTCGACGAGGAGGTTGCGGGTGCGGTTCGGGTCCACCTGGATGCCGGGGCCCATGGTGGTCGAGAACGCGGTCTTCTTGATGTAGCGGCCCTTGGCGGCGGACGGCTTGGCGCGGAGCACCTCGTCCAGCGCGGCGGCGTAGTTCTCGACCAGCTGCTCGTCGGTGAAGGAGGCCTTACCGATGATGAAGTGCAGGTTCGAGTGCTTGTCGACGCGGAACTCGATCTTGCCGCCCTTGATGTCGTTGACAGCCTTGGCGACGTCCGGGGTCACGGTGCCGGTCTTCGGGTTCGGCATCAGACCACGGGGACCGAGCACGCGGCCGAGGCGGCCGACCTTGCCCATGAGGTCCGGGGTGGCGACGACGGCGTCGAAGTCCAGCTTGCCCTTCGCGACCTCGTCGATCAGCTCGTCGGCACCGACGATGTCGGCGCCCGCAGCACGCGCGGCCTCGGCACGCTCGCCGGTCGCGAAGACCAGGACCCGAGCGGTCTTACCGGTGCCGTGCGGGAGGATCACGGTGCTGCGGACCATCTGGTCGGCCTTGCGCGGGTCGACGCCCAGACGCATGGCGACCTCAACGGTGCCGTCGAACTTGGTGGTGCTGGTCGCCTTGGCGAGGCGGACGGCCTCGAGGGGGGCGTAAAGGCGCTCGCGGTCGACCTGGGCGTCCGCGGCCTTCAGGGCCTTGCTGCGCTTCATAGCTGCTCCTGAATGGTGAATGGAGTTGTGGTGTCACGGGCCTGCGCGGGCCCTACCACAGAGGACGAGAGGGGTTCTCAGCCCTCGACGGTGATGCCCATCGACCGGGCGGTGCCGGCGATGATCTTCGCCGCGGCGTCCAGGTCGTTGGCGTTCAGGTCGGGCATCTTGGTCGTGGCGATCTCACGGACCTGGGCGCTGGTGAGCTTGGCGACCTTGGTCTTGTGCGGCTCGCTGGAGCCCTTCTCGACACCGGCAGCCTTCAGGATGAGGCGCGCGGCCGGCGGCGTCTTCGTGATGAAGGTGAAGGAACGGTCCTCGTAGACCGTGATCTCCACCGGCACGATCATGCCGCGCTGCGACTCGGTCGCAGCGTTGTAGGCCTTGCAGAACTCCATGATGTTGACGCCGTGCTGGCCCAGCGCGGGGCCGACCGGCGGCGCCGGGTTGGCCGCGCCGGCGTTGATCTGGAGCTTGATAAGCCCCGTGACCTTCTTCTTCTTGGGAGGCATGTCTCTCCGGGTCCTTCCGAGAGGTGATTGCTGGTGCGTGCGGAACCGGGGCGACACCCGGCCGCCAGCACACACATCGGACCAGGCTAACGCGTTCGCGCCGCTGGACCAAAACGGATTCGGAGCGGGCCCGCAGGCCCGCCCCGAATCCGAAGACCGTACGACTAGTTCTTCTGGATCTGGTCGAAGGAGAGCTCGACCGGGGTCTCCCGGCCGAAGATCTCGACCAGGCCCTTGACCTTCTTCGAGTCCGGGTTGATCTCGTTGATGGTCGCCTGGAGGGTCGCGAACGGACCGTCGGTGACGGTGACCGAGTCGCCGACCTCGAAGTCCAGCACCTGGATCTCGCTCGGCTTGACCGGCGAGGGCTTGCCGGCCTCCTTGGCCGCCTGGCGCTCGACGTCCGGGGCGAGCATCTTGACGACCTCGTCCAGGGTCAGCGGGTACGGGTCGTAGGCGTTGCCGACGAAGCCGGTGACACCGGGGGTGTTGCGCACGACGCCCCAGGACTCCGGGGTGAGGTCCATCCGCACCAGGACGTAGCCGGGGAGCTTGTTCTGGCGGATGGTCTTGCGGTCGCCGTTCTTGATCTGGACGACCTCCTCCTGCGGCACCTCGGCCTGGAAGATGTACTCCTCGACGTTCAGCGAGACGGCGCGCTGCTCCAGGTTCTGCTTCACCCGGTTCTCGTAGCCGGCGTAGGTGTGGATCACGTACCACTCGCCCGGCATGAAGCGCAGGTCCTCGCGGAACTTGGCGACCGGGTCGACCTCCTCGGCCTCCTCGGCCGGCTCCTCCTCGGCGTCCTCGGCCTCCTCGGCGGCGCCCTCCACGTGCAGCGCGGCCTCCTCGGCGGGCTCGCCGGCCTCGGCCTCGTCGTACGCCTCGACCTCGTCCTCGTCGCTGTCCGCGGCGTCCACGATCTGCTCGGCGGACTCGGTGTCGACAGCCAGCTCGGTCGCGTCCGGCTCGGCGGCGACATCCGCCTCGCGGACGGTCTCGTCGGCGTCGTACAGGGGGGACTCAGACACGGTGGCGGCTTCTTTCCTGGAGATGGTGAAGGTGGCGCGCTCCTCGACCGGCCCGGCGGACGGCCGCTCGCGCGGGCGCCAGATGAGGTCTCGGAGACTTCAACAGTACCGAGTCCACGGTAACCGCGCGTACGTCCGGCGCCGACAGCTCGACCCGGGCCGATGATTCGGCCCGGGTCGGGAGGCTGTTCGAGAGGTGGGGGCGGCCGGTCAGCCGAAGACCCAGAGGCTCAGCTTGGAGAAGCCGTAGTCCAGGCCCGCCACGAAGGCCATCACGACCACGACGAAGGTGACCACGACGGCGGTGTAGTTGGTGAGTTCGCTGCGGGTCGGCCAGACGACCTTGCGCAGTTCCGCGATGATCTGGCGGTAGAAGAGCGCCATCCGGGCAAACAGGCCCTTCTTGGCGCGCTTGCCGGACTTCTTCTCGCGGTTGCCGCGCTTGCCCGACTTCTCGTCGGCAGTCGTGGTCTCGGCAGCGCCGTCGGCACCCTCGGGGTTGCCGCTCTCAGGCGTTGCGGTGGAGCCCGTGGTCTCCGTCACTCGTCCTCACCTGAATCCGGGTCCTGCCGACTTCGCCGCGCACCAGGTGGGGCACGACCAGCCGGCTAGCGGTGCTGATCGGTGCCATCTCCGCATCAAGCCCGCTCACTCCTGTGGAGCGAACGGGCTGAAAACGGATCTAGCAGCAGGGCAAGAGGGACTCGAACCCCCAACCGCCGGTTTTGGAGACCGGTGCTCTACCAATTGAGCTATTGCCCTACGGTGCCTCGCGGCTCCGGTGGCGACCAACCTACCGCATCTCCCCCCGCTGTCTGTACAGGCGGTGAAAGCTCCGGTCTTTTCGGCGGGCCGTCGAGCAGCGAGTGTACGTGGTCGAGGGGTGTTTGGTCGAACGTCTTGTTCCGGACCGGCCGGTCACCCGGCGGATGTCCGGCCCGGCGGGGCCCCCGCAGACGGATCGCCGGGGCCGCGGTCCGGACGGGGACGTACGGATGCCGATACCCCGATGCCCGGTAGGTCCGGGTTCTGCGACGATGCAGACATGAGCGCTTCCACCCCTCAGCCCGACCAGTCCATCCGCCCCGCCGACCGCCGGGTCTCCGCCCGGATCGGTGCGATCGCCGAGTCCGCGACCCTCGCCGTGGACGCCAAGGCCAAGGCCCTCAAGGCCGCCGGCCGTCCGGTCATCGGCTTCGGTGCCGGCGAGCCCGACTTCCCCACCCCGGACTACATCGTCGAGGCGGCCGTCGAGGCCTGCCGCGACCCGAAGAACCACCGTTACACCCCGGCGGGTGGCCTGCCCGAGCTGAAGGCCGCGATCGCCGCCAAGACGCTGCGCGACTCCGGCTACCGGGTGGACGCCTCCCAGGTGCTCGTCACCAACGGCGGCAAGCAGGCGATCTACGAGGCCTTCGCGGCGATCCTGGACCCGGGCGACGAGGTCATCATCCCGGCCCCGTACTGGACCACCTACCCGGAGTCGGTCCAGCTGGCCGGCGGTGTCCCGGTGGAGGTCGTCTCCGACGAGACCACCGGCTACAAGGTCTCGGTCGAGCAGCTGGAGGCCGCGCGCACCGAGAACACCAAGGTGGTGCTGTTCGTCTCGCCGTCCAACCCGACCGGCGCGGTGTACACCGAGGCCGAGGCCGAGGCGATCGGCCGCTGGGCGCTGGAGCACGGCCTGTGGGTGCTCACCGACGAGATCTACGAGCACCTGGTGTACGGCGACGCCACCTTCACCTCGCTGCCGGCCCTGCTGCCCGAGCTGGCCGACAAGTGCATCGTGGTCAACGGGGTCGCCAAGACCTACGCGATGACCGGCTGGCGGGTGGGCTGGGTGATCGGCCCCGAGGACGTCGTCAAGGCCGCGACCAACCTCCAGTCGCACGCCACCTCGAACGTCTCCAACGTCGCCCAGCGCGCCGCCCTGGCCGCCGTGGCCGGCGACCTGGACGCGGTCGCCGAGATGCGCGAGGCCTTCGACCGCCGCCGCCGGACCATCGTGCGGATGCTCAACGAGATCGACGGCGTGTTCTGCCCCGAGCCCGAGGGCGCCTTCTACGCCTACCCCTCGGTGAAGGGCCTGCTGGGCAAGGAGATCCGCGGCAAGCGCCCGCAGACCTCCGGCGAGCTGGCCACCCTGATCCTGGACGAGGCCGAGGTCGCGGTCGTCCCGGGAGAGGCCTTCGGCACCCCCGGCTACCTGCGGCTCTCCTACGCGCTCGGCGACGCCGACCTGGTCGAGGGCGTCAGCCGGGTCCAGAAGCTGCTCGGCGAGGCCCGCGACTGACGTCCTTCCGGCACTGACGTCAATCCGGCATACGGGATTCACCCGGCACACCGCCTCCTTTCACCCCTTCGGGGGATGCGAAGGGGGCGGTTCCCGTTCGGGGGCCTGATACGGCAGTATCGGTGAATGGAACGCCTGTTGAACCCGCGAGACGTCAGGGGCCTCCCCAAGGCCCACCTGCACCTGCACTTCACCGGCTCGATGCGGCCCGCCACCCTCCTGGAGCTGGCCGACAAGCACGGCGTCCGGCTGCCGGAGGCGCTCAGCTCCGGCGAGCCGCCCCGGCTGCGGGCCACCGACGAGCGGGGCTGGTTCCGCTTCCAGCGGCTGTACGACACCGCCCGCTCGGTGCTGCGGGACGAGGCGGACATCCGCCGGCTGGTCCTGGAGACCGCCGAGGACGAGAAGCGGGACGGCTCCCGCTGGCTGGAGATCCAGGTCGACCCGACCTCGTACGCGCCCCGGCTGGGCGGGCTGATCCCCGCGCTGGAGCTGATCCTGGACGCGGTGGAGAACGCCGCCGCGGCGACCGGGGTGGGCATCCGGGTCCTGGTCGCGGCCAACCGGATGAGGTCCCCGATGGACGCCCGGACGCTGGCCCGGCTGGCCGTCCGCTACGCCGACCACGGGGTGGTCGGCTTCGGCCTCTCCAACGACGAGCGCCGGGGCCTGGCCCGGGACTTCGACCGGGCCTTCGCGATCGCCCGCAACGGCGGGCTGCTGGCGGCCCCGCACGGCGGCGAGCTGTCCGGCCCGGAGTCCGTCCGGGACTGCCTGGACGACCTGGGCGCCGGCCGGATCGGCCACGGCGTGCGGGCCGCCGAGGACCCCCGGCTGATGGAACGGCTGGCGGACCGCCAGGTCACCTGCGAGGTCTGCCCCTCCTCCAACGTCTCGCTCGGCGTGTACGAGCGCCCCGAGGAGGTCCCGCTGCGCCGGCTCTTCGACGCCGGGGTGCCGCTCGCGCTGGGTGCCGACGACCCGCTGCTGTTCGGCAGCCGGCTGGCCGACCAGTACGAGCTGGTCCGGGGCGTGCTGGGCTTCTCCGACACCGAACTCGCCGAGCTGGCACGGCAGTCGGTGCGCGGCTCGGTCGCGCCGGAGGCCGTCCGCAAGGAGCTGCTGGCGGACATCGACGCCTGGCTGGCGGACGGCCGCGCCCCGGCGGACCGGGCCGCGGTGCCCGCCCAGCAGCCGTCCGGGGTCAGCCTCGCACCCGGCTCGGACCCGGACTAGAGCTTGACGCCCACCATCACCGGCTCGTTCACCAGCTCCACGCCGAAGGCCTCGCGGACCCCGTCCCGGATCTCCCGGGCCAGCGCCAACAGGTCGTCGGCGGTGGCCGAGCCGCGGTTGGTGAGCGCCAGGGTGTGCTTGGTGGAGAGCGTCGCCGGGCCGCTGCCGTAGCCCTTGCCGAAGCCCGACCGGTCGATCAGCCAGGCCGCCGAGGTCTTGGTGCAGCCCTCCGGGGCCGGGTACGCGGGGGCGTCCTCGGCGCCCGGGCGGGTGCGGAAGGACTCGTACTGCGCGGCCGTGAGCACCGGGTTGGTGAAGAAGGAGCCGGCCGACCAGGTGTCGTGGTCCGCCGGGTCCAGCACCATGCCCTTGCCTGCGCGCAGCAGCAGCACCGCGTTCCAGGCGGTGTCGACCGCCACCCGGTCGCCCTGCCCGACGCCCAGGTGCCGGGCGGTCTCGGCGTAGCGGACGGGGGTGGAGAGCCCGCCGTGGTCCTCCAGGCGGAACCGCACCCGCAGCACCACGTAGCGGTCCGGATCGGCCTTGAAGCGGCTGTGCCGGTAGGAGAACGCGCACTCGGCGTTCGAGAGCACGACCACCTCGTCGGCGCCGCGGTCGTACGCGACCACCTCGGTGACCGACTGCGCGACCTCCTGGCCGTACGCGCCCACGTTCTGCACCGGGGTGGCACCCGCCGAGCCGGGGATGCCGGCCAGGAACTCGATGCCCGCCAGGCGGTGGTCGAGCACCGTCCGGCGGACCACCTCGGACCAGGTCTCGCCGGCCGCGACCTCCAGCTCGGTGCCGTCCAGGACGAAGCCCTCGGTGGCGATCCGCAGCACGGTGCCGGGGAAGCCGGCGTCGCCGATCACCAGGTTGGAGCCGCCGCCGAGGACCAGCAGCGGCTCGCCGGCCGCGTCGGCCTCGCGGACGGCGGCGATCACCTCGTCGTCGGTGTGGGCGGTCACCAGCCGGCGGGCCGGGCCGCCGAGCCGGAGCGTGGTCAGCGGGGCGAGGGGGGCGTCGTTTTCTACCAGCACGCCCACCAGCGTACGGGTGGCGGGGGTGCCCCCCGGCACCCCCGCCACCCGCCGCCCGTCGGCCTGCGCTCCGCCGCTCCGACGCCTCAGACCCGTGCCGGCTCGGTCGGTGCCCCGGCCCGCTCCTTCTGTGCCCCCGCCGACGTGGCCTGCGCCCTGCGCCGGCGCGGGATGCACACCGCGGCGAGCGCGCCGAGCCCGACGGCCGCCCCGCCGACGTACAGCGCGGGCACCAGCCCGTCCGTGAAGGCCCGCGCCGACTGGTAGCCGCCCTGCGCCGAGAACACCGCCGCGAGCACGGCGACCCCGAGCGCCCCGCCGACCTCGCGCAGCGCGTTGTTGGCGCCGGAGGCGATCCCCTGCTCCTGCGGCCGGACGCTGGCCATCACCAGCTGGGCGGTGGGGCCGAAGTACAGCGACATGCCGATCCCGCAGATCACGATGGCCGGGATCTGGGCGGGGTAGTCGAGGCCTGTGCCGCCGTCCGCGACCAGGCCGAACAGCACCAGGCCGGCGGCCTGAAGGGCCAGCCCGGCGGCCACGATCGACCGGCCGCCGATCCGGTCGGAGACGATGCCCGCGACCGGCGAGACCAGCAGCGGCATCGCCGTCCACGGCAGCATCCGGACGCCCGCCTCCTGCGGGCTGAAGCCGCCGACGCCCTGGAGGTACTGGCTGATCAGGAAGATCGAGCCGAACATCCCCAGGTACATCAGCAGACTGGCCGCGTTGACGGCGGAGAAGGCCCGGCTGCGGAACAGCCGCATCGGCAGCATCGGGTGGACGGCCACCCGCTGCTCGTACCAGACGAAGGCGGCCAGCAGCAGGGTGCCGGCGACCAGGGAGCCGAGGACCAGCGGGCTGGTCCAGCCGTCCGGGTTGCCGCGGATCAGGCCGAACACGACCCCGAACATCCCCAGGCTGACCAGCAGGGTTCCGGGCACGTCCAGGGCCCGGCCCGCGCCGCGGCTCTCGCCGAGCCGCAGGAAGGCCAGCGGCAGCAGGACGAGGCCGACCGGGACGTTCACCCAGAAGATCCACTGCCAGGAGAAGTGCTCGGTCAGCGAGCCGCCGATCAGCGGCCCGGCGGCGACGGCGAGGCCGCTGACGCCCGACCAGATCCCGAAGGCCAGCCCCCGCCTGGCCTCGGGCACGGCGGCGGTGAGCAGGGTGAGGGTGAGCGGCATCATCACCGCGGCCCCGGTGCCCTGGAGGGCGCGGGCGGCGATCAGCTCGCCGATGCCCGGGGACAGCGCGGCCGCGGCGGAGCCGGCGGTGAAGACCGTCAGACCGACCAGGAAGATCCGGCGGCGGCCGAAGCGGTCGCCGAGCGCGGCGCCGAACATCAGCAGCACGGCGAAGCTCAGGGTGTAGGCGCTGACCGTCCATTCGAGGTCGGACAGCCCGCCGCCGAGTTCCTCGCGGATCGACGGCAGTGCGGTGGTGACCACCAGGTTGTCCAGGGCGGCCATGAAGCCGGCCGCGCTGACGATCACCAGGGTCCAGACCGCGGTTCTGCCCATGGCAGGTTTCTCCGTCATGACTTCCCCCAGGGTTCCTCTAGGTAGTAATTGCTCAATAACTTTTGCGGACCGAAAAGAGGCCGCACGGACGCACCGCGCGGCCGGTCTACTCGGGCGCCCCGGACGCCGCGGCTACTCCGGCTTCTCCGGCTTCTCCGGTCGCCTCGGACTCCCCGTGCTCTCCGGACGCAGCCGGCTCGCCGTGCTCACCGAAGCCGGTCCACATCCGGTGGTCCGGGGGGTAGCCCAGCGCCACCAGGGTGTTGATCAGCATCCCGTACGCGAAGAACCGCGTGGCGTCCTCCATGTCGCCGCCGATCCGGATCCGGACCCGGTCGAACAGGTCCTCCCACAACCGTCGGGCGGCCTCGCCGATCTGCTCCTCGCCGGCCGCCCGGGCCGTGAAGACCGAGACGTAGAGCTGCATCTGCATCATGAGCTGGTCGCGGTCCTCGACCAGGCTCAGGTACGCGCCGGACATCGCTTCGGCGGCCTCCTCGCCGGACAGCCCGGCCGAGGCCTCGTCGAACACCCGCCAGGTCTCCTCGACGCAGCGCTCGGCGGCGGCGGCGAAGATCGCCTGCTTGCCCGGGAACAGCCGGAACAGGTACGGCTGCGAGACGCCCACCCGGCGGGCGATCGCCTCGGTGGAGGTGCCGTGGTAGCCCCCCCGGGCGAACTCGATCAGGGCGGCCCGGACGACGCTCTCGCGCCGCTCCTCCGCGCTCATCCGGATGCTCGACTTCGCCATGGATCCCAAGTTAGTGGCCAATCACTATCCAGGCAAGGCCCACGGCCGCGGCCGGGACTCCCGTGCGGTACGGGCTCCGGCCGCGGCCTCCGTCGGGCGGGACCCGCTCAGCCGAGCCGGACGACGGCCCGGGACATGCCGAGCACCTTCTGGCCGCCCGTGGTGGCCAGCAGGTCGACCTGCACCCTGCGGTCGTCCAGCTTCTTGGCGACCTTGGCCGAGACCTCGACCACCGCGCCGACCCCGTCGTTCGGCACCGGCACCGGGCGGGTGAAGCGCACGCCGTACTCGACCACCGCGGCCGGGTCGCCGACCCAGTCGGTGACCACCCGGATCGCCTCGGCCATGGTGAACATGCCGTGCGCGATGACGTCCGGCAGGCCGACCTCCAGGGCGAACTTCTCGTTCCAGTGGATCGGGTTGAAGTCGCCCGAGGCGCCCGCGTAGCGCACCAGTGTGTCGCGGGTCACGGGGAAGGACTGCGCCGGCAGCTCGGTGCCGACCTCGACCTCGTCGTAGCTGATCGCCATCGCGCTCACTCCCCCGCCTCGTCGGCGGCCCGGGCCACCAGGGTCATGACCGACGTCACAACGTGCTCGCCGGTCGCGTCCGTCACCTCGCCACGCACGGTGAGCACGTCGTTGCCCGCCAGTGACTTGATGTTGTCGATGGTCACCGCGACCGAGAGCCGGTCGCCGGCCCGCACCGGGCGGGTGTAGGCGAACTTCTGGTCGCCGTGCACCACCCGGGTGAAGTCCAGGCCCAGCTCCGGGTCCTCGACCACCTGGCCCGCCGCGCGGTAGGTGATCACGAACGGGAAGGTCGGCGGGGCGATCACGTCGGGGTGGCCCAGCGCCTTCGCCACCTCCGGGTCGGTGTACGCCGGGTTGGCGTCGCCGACCGCGGTCGCGAACTCGCGGATCTTCTCCCGGCCGACCTCGTACGGCTCGGTGGGCGGGTAACTACGCCCGATGAAGGAGGGATCGAGCGCCATGGCAGCTCCTCGGAACGCGGGGTGGATACGAAAAAACTCCGGGCCGCACCCCCAAGAGGGATGCGGCCCGGAGTAGAAGACCTGAATTCACACAGGCCCGGCGCCCTACAAGAGGGTCAGCGGGTCTCGCGGTGCGCGGTGTGCGAGTTGCAGCGGGGGCAGTGCTTCTTCATCTCAAGACGGTCCGGGTCGTTACGCCGGTTCTTCTTGGTGATGTAGTTCCGCTCCTTGCACTCCACGCAGGCCAGCGTGATCTTCGGGCGGACATCGGTGGCAGCCACGGGAGTGCCTTCCTTGGACAACGAATAAGAACACGACAAGAGTAGCCGACCGGGAGTGCGATCTCCCGACCGACTACGCGGGGTAGCGGTGACCGGACTTGAACCGGTGACACAGCGATTATGAGCCGCTTGCTCTACCAACTGAGCTACACCGCCACAGTGATCCGCAGCACAGCCGGAGCTGACCGCTTCTCACCAGAGCCCCCATGCGGAATCGAACCGCAGACCTTCTCCTTACCATGGAGACGCTCTACCGACTGAGCTATAGGGGCGAACGAGGAAGAGATTACACGTTTCGCGGCCGGAGGTGAAATCCGTATCCCGCGGCGAAGACCGCAGGTGGGCGAGGGGTACGGACGGACGATCCAAGGCCCGGCGTTCGATCGGCCTCCGAGCCGCACGGCCCGACCCGATACGACTATTGCCCGCCTCCCGGCGCCCCGCCCCCCGGGCCCATAGGCTCGACGCTCATTGATCGGGAGGACTGGCCGGCGGGACGGGCCAGCCGTACGGGGCCGACCGCACGGGCCGACGCGAGAAGGAGCCGGCGATGGACAGCGCAGCCGCCGACGGACCGCACTCCGGGCCCGGCCCGGCGGCCAACCCGCTCGGGCACGGCCCGGTCCTGCTGCTCACCGGCGCCCGGTTGGCCGACGGTCGGGTGGTGGACGTCCGGATCAGCGGCGACCGGATCCAGGCGGTCGGCACCGTCGGCAGCCTCGGCCCGCTGCCCGCCCTGCCCGGCGCGCCCACCGTCACCACCGGCGCCCGGATCGACCTGCGCGGCTACCTGCTGCTCCCGGCCCCCGCCGAGGCCCACGCCCACTACGACGCCGCCTTCTCCGCCGCCCTGTCCACCCCGCCGCCGGACACCCCGGCCGACCTCACCCGAAGGGTCACCGAGGCCGCGCTGACCTCGCTCGGCTACGGCGCCACCGCCCAGCGCACCCACGTCCGGATCGGCGACGTGCACGGGCTGCGCCGACTGGAGGCGGTGCTCACCGCCCGGCAGGCGCTGAGCGGGCTGGCCGAGCTCCAGGCGGTGGCGATGCCCCGGCTGCTCACCGGGCGGGCCGGGGCGGACGGCCGGGCGCAGCTGCGCGAGGCGCTCAAGCTGGGTGCCACGGCGGCCGGCGGCTGCCCGGAGCTGGACCCGGACCCGGCCGGGTACGTGCAGCTGCTACTGGAGGCCGCCCGGGAGGCGGACTGCCCGGTGGACCTGCACACCAGCGCCGCCGACGCCGCCCAACTCGCCCGGATGGCCGGGGCCTTGGCGCCGCTGCGGCCGAGGGTGACGATCGGCCCGTGCGGGGCGCTGGCCCGGGGCGCGTCGACGGTGCTGGCGACCAGCGGGATCCGGGTGGTCTGCCTGCCGCAGAACGGCTGCTGCACCGGGCTGGAGGGCCGGACGGTGGGCCTGCGGCCGGGCCTGGTGCGGGAGTTGGCGGCGGCCCGGGTGCCGCTGGCGGCGGGCAGCGGGGCACTGCGCGATCCGTCCAACCCGGTCGGCCGGGCGGATCCGCTGGAGTCGGCCTATCTGCTGGCAGCCGGTGGGGAGTTGGACCCGGAGACGGCGTACGACGCGGTGGCGAACCAGGCCCGGGCGGTGCTCGGCCTGGCGCCGGTGCGGGTGGACGCCGGGTTCCCGGCGGAGCTGCTGGCGGTGCGCGGGGACAGCCTGGCCGGGGCGCTCGCGGGAGGGCACAGCCGGCTGGTGGTGCACAGCGGCCGGGTGGTCAGCCGGACCAGCGCGGTCCGGGAGTTCGCGGACACCGTGGCGCTGGCGCTGCCCCGGCAGTGCGGGGGCGAGGACGGCTGAGCCGGGGCCGGAAGAGGAATTGGGGGCGCGCGACGGATGTCGCGCGCCCCTCCCCCACCTGCTGGCCGTCCGTGGACGGCGGCTGGAGCGGCCCCGGACCTCCCCCACACGGAGCAAGGGCCCGCTCGCTCGACACCGACACTACGTCCGCGGACCCCCGCCACCGGGCGGCCTTGACGCCCTCCTGTCGCCCACCGGGCCGCTCTTGACGGCATGTTGACGGGGCGTGGCGGACGGGCGGACCCGGCGGTCGGAGGCGGTCCAGCCGGTCCAGTCAGCCCAGGCGGCCGAGGCGGGCCCAGCCGGTCACGGCACGTACCGGTACCCGATCCCCGGCTCGGTGATCAGGTGCCGCGGCCGGGCCGGGTCGCGCTCCAGCTTGCGGCGCAGCCCGGCGAAGTAGACCCGCAGGTAGTTGCCGCGCCCCTCCTGGGCCGGGCCCCACACCTCGCGCAGGATCTGCCGCCCCGGCACCAGCCGGCCGGGGTTGGCGAGCAACAGGGTGAGGATGCGCCACTCGGTCGGGGTGAGCCGGACCGGGCCGTTCGGACCGTTCACCGCGGTGGCCACGAGGTCCACGGTGTGGTCGCCGATCACCGGCCGGCCCGGCGGCGTGCCGCCCGGCGGCCGACGCAGCACGGCGCGCAGCCGGGCCAGCAGCTCGTCCATCAGGAACGGCTTGGTCAGGTAGTCGTCGGCGCCCGCGTCCAGGGCGCCCACCTTGTCGGCGGCGTCGGTCCGGCCGGAGAGCACGATGACCGGCACCGCGCTGCGGGTGCGCAGGCCGCGCAGCACGTCCATCCCGTCGAGGTCGGGCAGGCCGAGGTCGAGCAGGACGGCGGCCGGGGAGGAGTGTGCGGCGCGGTCGAGCGCCTCGCCGCCGCTGGCGGCGGTGCGGACGGCGTACCGCCGGGCGCTGAGGTTGATCCGCAGGGTGCGCAGGAAGGCCGGCTCGTCGTCGACGACCAGGATCTCCGTCGCTTCGCGGGACACGGACCCTCCGGTGATCCGTTCACTCCGTTCACTCCGTTCACTCATGTGGCGGTTCCTCCCCAGGAGCCTCGGTCCCGGCGGCGGGCAGGGTGAGCAGCATGGTGGTGCCGCCGCCCGGGGTGTCCTCGACCTCCAGGCTGCCGCCCATCGCCTCGGCGAGGCCGCGGGAGAGGGCGAGTCCCAGGCCGACGCCGGTGGTGTTGTCGGTGTCGCCGAGGCGCTGGAAGGGCAGGAAGACCCGGTCACGGTCCTCGGGGGCGATGCCGGGGCCGCGGTCGATCACCCGGATCTCGACCTGGTCGGCGTGGTGGCTGGCGGTGACCAGGACGGGCACGCCGGGGGCGTTGTACCGCAGCGCGTTGGTGATCACGTTGGCGAGCACCCGCTCCAGCAGCGGGGGGTCGGCGACCACCGGCGGGGTGCCCTCGTCGATGTCGGCGGTCAGGTCCGGCGGCCGGATCGGCGGGTACGGGTCCGGGAGGCTGTCGAGCGCCCGGGGCAGGATCTCGTCCAGGTGGGTCTCGGTGAGGTGCAGGGTGAGCGCGCCGGCCTGGAGGCGGCTCATGTCGAGCAGGTTGTCGACCAGCCGGGTGAGCTTGACCAGCGACTCGTCGGCGGCGGCGAGGAGTTCGGCCTGGTCCTCGGAGGAGAACTCGACGTCGGGGCTGCGCAGCGAGCCGACCGAGGCGCGGGCGGCGGCCAGCGGGGTGCGCAGGTCGTGGCTGACGGCGGCGAGCAGGGCGGTGCGCATCCGGTCGGCGGCCCTGATCGGCTCGACCTCGGCGGCGACCACGGCCAGCCGGTCGCGCTCCAGCGCGGCGGCGACGTGGGCGGCGAAGGCGGTCAGCACCCGCTGGTCGGCGGCGGGCAGCCGGCGGCCGGTGAGCACCAGCACGGCGTCCGGGCCGACCGGCACCTCGGTGGTCTCGTACGGTCCCCCGCCGTCGTCCTGGTGGTCCCCCTCGCAGTGCGCGAGCACCTCGCCGTCGGCCCGGGAGAGCAGGGCGACGGCCCGCATGCCGAAGGCCGTCCGGGACTTCTCCAGCAGGGCGGGCAGCGCGTCGGCGCCGCGCAGCACGCTGCCGGCCAGGGTGGAGAGGGTCTCGGCCTCGGCGGTGGCGCGGGCGGCCCGGCTGGTGAGCCGGCCGGCGTGGTCGACCACGGTGGAGACGGTGAGCGCGATGGCGGCGAACACCGCCAGGGCGACGATGTTGTTGGTCTCGCCGATGGTCAGGCTGTGGATCGGCGGGATGAAGTAGTAGTTGAGCAGCACGGAGGCGACGACCGAGGCCAGCAGGGCCGACACCGCGCCGCCGAGCAGGGCGACGACGACCACGCCCAGCTGGAAGATCAGCGCGTCGGTGGTCAGGTTGATGCCGTGGTCCGCCCGCGGGAGCAGGACGGTGAGCAGCCAGGGCAGCACCAGGCCGGCCAGGTAGCCGGCGACGGTGCGGCGCCGGGAGTGGCGGCGGCCGAGCGGGGGCAGCCGGCCGCGGCCGGTGAACGCGTGGGTGACCACGTGGACGTCGATGTCCTCGGAGGCGTCCACGGTGGTCTGTCCGGTGCCGGGGCCGGTGAGGAAGCGGTTGATCCGGCCACGGCGGCTGGTGCCGAGCACCAGCTGGGTGGCGTCGTGGGCGCGGGCGAAGGTGAGCAGCGCGGTGGGGACGTCGTCGCCGACCACCACGTGGTAGCTGCCGCCGAGGGTCTCCACCAGCTGCCGCTGCTGGGCGAGCGCGCCGAAGGAGGCGCCGGCCAGGCCGTCGCTGCGGGAGATGTGGACGGCCAGCAGGTCGCCGCCGGCCGTGCGGTCGGCGATCCGGGCGGCGCGGCGGATCAGGGTCTCGCCCTCGGGGCCGCCGGTGAGGGCGACCACGACCCGTTCGCGGGTCTCCCAGACCCGGTCGATGTTGTGGCTGGCCCGGTAGTCGCGCAGGCCCTCGTCCACCCGCCCGGCCACCCAGAGCAGGGCGAGTTCGCGCAGGGCGGTGAGGTTGCCGACCCGGAAGTAGTTGGAGAGCGCGGCGTCCACCTTCTCCGCCCTGTAGACGTTGCCGTGGGCCATCCGGCGGCGCAGCGCCTGCGGGGCCATGTCGACGAGTTCGAGCTGGTCGGCCCGGCGGACCACCTCGTCCGGGACGGTCTCGCGCTGCGGAATGCCGGTGATCTTCTGGACGACGTCGTTCAGCGACTCCAGGTGCTGGATGTTGACGGTGGTGATGACGTCGATCCCGGCGGCGAGCAGTTCCTCGACGTCCTGCCAGCGCTTGGCGTTCCGGCCGCCGGGGATGTTGGTGTGCGCCAGCTCGTCCACCAGCACGACGGACGGGCGGCGGGCGAGCAGGCCGTCGAGGTCCATCTCCTCGAACTCGGTGTCCCGGTAGGAGCGGTGGACCCGCGGCAGGACCTCCAGGCCGGCCAGCATGGCCTCGGTGTGGCGTCTGCCGTGGCACTCGACGTACCCGACCACGACGTCGGCGCCGCGCTGCTGTCTGCGCCGGGCCTCGTCCAGCATCCGGTAGGTCTTGCCGACGCCCGGCGCGGAGCCGAGGTACACCCTCAGCCGGCCGCCGCGGTTGCCGGCGCCGGGGGTGAGGTCGCGGGCCATGGGCACTGCTCTTTCCATCGGGAGGTGGTGCACGTCTGCGGACGCGGGCCGGCCGGCCCGGGCGCGGGAGGCGTGCTCCCGCGCCCGGGCCGGCCCGGTCACCCGACTGTGCGAGGTGAGGTCACTTCTGCTCGCCGAGTGCCTTGTTGAGCAGTACGACGTTGACTCCCTCGTCGCCGAGGAAGCCGAGCGAGCGGCTCTCGGTGTACTTCTCGACCAGTTTGTCCACCGTCTCCACCGGCAGGTTGCGCGCCTTGGCGACCCGGTCGACCTGCTCCCGGGCGTACGCGACGGAGATGTGCGGGTCGAGGCCGGAGCCGGAGGCGGTCAGCGCGTCGGCCGGGACGCTCGCCGGGTCGACGCCGTCGAACGCGGCGACGGCGGCGCGGCGGTCGGTGACGGCCTTCAGCAGGTCCTCGCTGTTCGGGCCCTGGTTCGAGGCGGCGGACGAGGACGCGTCGTAGCCGGTCCCGGCGGCGGAGGGGCGGGGCTGGAACCACTGCGGGTCCGGCCGGGCCTCCTCGTCCGGGTCGTCGGGGTTCTTCTTCGGGA
The DNA here is from genome assembly GCF_055633695.1 of Kitasatospora sp. NPDC114501. Taxonomy (NCBI): domain Bacteria; kingdom Bacillati; phylum Actinomycetota; class Actinomycetes; order Kitasatosporales; family Streptomycetaceae; genus Kitasatospora; species Kitasatospora sp. NPDC114501. The sequence continues at coordinate 245,318 of NZ_JBVKDS010000003.1, forward strand.
GGTCGAAGCTCTGGCCGATCAGGCTGGAGCCGACCTCCTTGCCGTCGGACTTCACCGGCGAGCCGTTCGCCCGGTCGTCGAAGGCGACCTGGGAGATGCCGGTGACCAGCAGGGGGTAGGCGATCCCGAGGACCACGGTGAGCACGAGGAGCACCCGCAGGGCCGTGAGGTGGGTGCGGAGGATCGTCGGCAGGGGCTTGGACATGGTTCTCTCCTTCCGCGTCAGCTGAGGCCGGGTATGAACTGGACGATCAGGTCGATCAGCTTGATGCCGACGAACGGCACCACCAGACCGCCGAGGCCGTACACCCCGATGTTGCGGCGCAGCAGCGAACCGGCGTCGGACGGGCGGTACTTCACGCCGCGCAGGGCGAGCGGGATGAGGCCGATGATGACCAGGGCGTTGAAGACGATCGCCGAGGTGATCGCGGACTGGGGGCTGTGCAGGCCCATGATGTCGAGGTGGCTCAGGCCCGGGTAGACCCCGGCGAACATCGCGGGGATGATCGCGAAGTACTTGGCCACGTCGTTGGCGATCGAGAAGGTGGTCAGCGCGCCGCGGGTGATCAGCAGCTGCTTGCCGATCTCCACGATCTCAATCAGCTTGGTCGGGTTGGAGTCCAGGTCGACCATGTTGCCGGCCTCCTTGGCCGCCATGGTCCCGGTGTTCATCGCGACGCCGACGTCGGCCTGGGCGAGCGCGGGGGCGTCGTTGGTGCCGTCGCCGGTCATCGCGACCAGCTTGCCGCCCTCCTGCTCCTTCTTGATCAGGGCCATCTTGTCCTCGGGGGTGGCCTCGGCGAGGTAGTCGTCCACGCCGGCCTCCTCCGCGATCGCCTTGGCGGTCAGCGGGTTGTCGCCCGTGATCATGATGGTCTTGATGCCCATCCGGCGCAGCTCGTCGAAGCGCTCCCGCATGCCCTCCTTGACCACGTCCTTGAGGTGGATGACGCCCAGGACCCTGGCCGGAGCCGAGCCGGTCCTGGTCGCCACCACCAGCGGGGTGCCGCCGGCCGCCGAGATGCCGTCGACCAGCGTCGACACCTCGCCGGTGACCCGGCCGCCGTTCTCGGCGACCCAGTCGGTGACCGCGCCGGCCGCGCCCTTGCGGACCTGGTGGACGCCGTCGGCCTCGTCGAGGTCCACACCCGACATCCGGGTCTGGGCGGTGAACGGCACCCAGGTGGCGTGCGTCAACTCGCCCTGGGCGCGGGCCCGCAGACCGTACTCGGTCTTGGCGAGGACCACGATCGAGCGGCCCTCGGGGGTCTCGTCCGCGAGGGAGGAGAGCTGCGCGGCACCGGCCAGTTCCTCCCGGCCGATGCCGGGTGCGGGGACGAACTCGGCGGCCTGGCGGTTGCCCAGGGTGATGGTGCCGGTCTTGTCGAGCAGCAGGGTGTTGACGTCGCCGGCGGCCTCGACGGCGCGGCCGGACATCGCCAGCACGTTGCGCTGCACCAGCCGGTCCATGCCGGCGATGCCGATCGCGGAGAGCAGCGCGCCGATGGTGGTCGGGATGAGCGCCACGATCAGGGCGACCAGGACGATCATCGACTGCGGGGCGCCCGCGTAGGTGGCCATCGGCTGGAGCGTGACGACCGCGACCAGGAAGACGACGGTCAGCGAGGCCAGCAGGATGTTGAGCGCGATCTCGTTCGGCGTCTTCTGCCGGGCGGCGCCCTCGACCAGGGCGATCATCCGGTCGATGAAGGACTTGCCGGGCTCCGAGGCGATCTTCACCACGATCCGGTCGGACAGCACCTTGGTGCCGCCGGTGACGGCACTGCGGTCGCCGCCGGACTCGCGGATGACGGGCGCGGACTCGCCGGTGATCGCCGACTCGTCGACGCTCGCGACGCCCTCGACGACGTCGCCGTCACCGGGGATGACCTGCCCGGCCTCGACCACCACGTGGTCGCCGAGCCGCAGGGCGGTGCCGGGCACCTCCTCCTCGTCCCGGGTGGCGGGCCAGTCCGTCAGCCGGCGCGCGACGGACTCGGTCTTGGTCCTGCGCAGGGTGTCGGCCTGCGCCTTGCCGCGGCCCTCGGCGACGGCCTCGGCCAGGTTGGCGAAGACCGTGGTGAGCCAGAGCCAGACCGTGATGGCCCAGGCGAAGACGGACGGGTCGACGATCGCGGCGACGGTGGTGACCACCGAGCCGACCTCGACCACGAACATCACCGGGTTCTTGACCATCACCCGGGGGTCGAGCTTCCTCACCGCGTCCGGCAGGGACGCGACGATCAGCTTCGGGTCGAGCAGGCCGCCGGCCACTCTGTGCGGGGCGGCGGGCTCGGCGGGGGTCTCGGCCGGTGCGGGGTTGAGCGTGGGGGTGGACATCAGGAGGACAGACCTTCCGCGATCGGCCCGAGAGCCAGGGCCGGGAAGTAGGTGAGGCCGACGACGATCAGGATCACGCCCGACAGCAGGCCCACGAACAGCGGCTTGTGGGTGGGCAGGGTGCCCGGGGTGGCCGGGACCGGCTGCTGCTGGGCGAGCGAGCCGGCCAGTGCCAGGACGAAGACGATCGGCAGCAGACGGCCGAAGATCATCGCCAGGCCGAGCGCGGTGTCGTACCAGTCGGTGTTGACGGTGATGCCGCCGAAGGCCGAGCCGTTGTTGTTGCTCGCGGAGGTGAAGGCGTACAGCACCTCGGAGAAGCCGTGGGCGCCCGAGTTGAGCATCCCGGCGCGCTCACCCGGCAGGGCCGTCGCCGCACCCGTGCCGACCAGCACGATCGTCGGCGTGGTGAGGATGTACAGCGAGGCGAACTTCATCTCCCGGCCGCCGAGCTTCTTGCCCAGGTACTCGGGGGTGCGCCCGACCATCAGGCCGGCCACGAACACCGCCACGACGGCCAGCACCAGCATGCCGTACAGGCCGGAGCCCACACCGCCGGGCGCGATCTCGCCCAGCATCATGTTGAAGACCGTCAGCCCGCCGCCGAACGGCGTGTACGAGTCGTGGAAGGAGTTCACCGCACCGGTCGAGGTCAGCGTGGTCGACGCGGCGAACAGCGAGCTGGCGGCGATGCCGAAGCGCTGCTCCTTGCCCTCCATCGCGCCGCCCGCGGCCTGGAGGGCCGCACCGGAGTGCTGCGACTCGGCGAAGGTCGTCAGGGCAACCGAGGCGGCCCAGAACAGGCCCATCACCGCGACGATCGCGTAGCCCTGGCGGTTGTCCCCGACCATCCGGCCGAAGGTCCGCGGCAGCGCGAACGGGATCAGCAGGATCAGGAAGACCTCGATCAGGTTGGTGAAGCCGGTCGGATTCTCGAACGGGTGCGCCGAGTTGGCGTTGAAGAAGCCGCCGCCGTTGGTGCCCAGTTCCTTGATGACCTCCTGGGAGGCCACCGGGCCGCCGGGGATCTTCTGCACGTCGCCCGCGAGGGTGGTCACCTCGTGGAAGCCGTGGAAGTTCTGCACCACGCCGTTGGCGACCAGGACGAGGGCGAACACGATCGAGATCGGCAGCAGCAGGCGCAGCACGATGCGGGTGAGGTCCACCCAGAAGTTGCCGACCCGGTCCGTCCGGTTGCGGGTGAAGCCGCGCACCAGCGCGGCGACGACGGCGATGCCGACGGCCGCGGAGACGAAGTTCTGCACCGCCAGGCCCGCCATCTGGACCAGGTGGCCCATCGCGGACTCGCCGCCGTAGGACTGCCAGTTGGTGTTGGCGACGAACGAGATGGCGGTGTTCCAGGCCTGGTGGCCCTCCATCTGCGGGACGCCCAGGTTCAGCAGCAGGTGGCCCTGGAGGCGGATCAGGCCGTAGAGGAAGAGGACGGAGACGGCCGAGAAGGCCAGCACCGAGCGGAGGTACACCGGCCAGCGCTGGTCGGCGTCGCCGTCGACGCCGATCAGCCTGTAGACGCCGCGCTCGACTCCGAGGTGTCTGGCGGAGGTGAGGAGCTTGGCTATGTAGTCGCCGAGGGGGCGGTAGCACAGGGCCAGCGCGCCGACGAGGGCGAGGACCTGGAGCCAGCCCGCGAGAGTGGATCCCATGTCAGAACTTCTCCGGGAAGATCAGCGCGACGACGAGATAGCCGACGAGCGCGACGGCCACGATCAGACCAGCGACGTTCTCCGCGCTCACAGCTTCTCCACCCCCCGCGCGATCAGGGCGATGACGGCGAACACGGCGACCGTGACACCGACGTAGATGAGATCGGACATGGGCTCCACCAGAGCGGTTCGGGAGATGCCGCGACCTGGCCGGAGGGGCTCGCGCGGCGCCGGTGGACGACCGGCAGATGCAGCAAACCAGCCGTCAGGGGCGCGTCATGAGGGCCCTGACGCCGTCCATACGGGTGATAGCGGGACGTTGACGCGGCCTTGACGGGCGCTTCACCGGACCGAGACCGTCGTGGTCGGGCCAGGCCCGCCACCAGGGCCGCCGCCAGCCCGCAGCCAGGCCTGCCGCCAGGGCGCAACGGCCCCGGACGGCAGGCTGCCGTCCGGGGCCGTCCTCCCTCCCCCGTTCCCGGTCACATCCGCATGCGCAGCCGGCAGACCACCGCGTCGGTGTGCCGGCGCAGGGCGCGGTCGATCACCGCCCCGCGCCGGTTCTGCAGCACCCGCTGCCACCAGCGGGCCGGCTCCACCTCGGGGATCAGCACCGTCAGCCGGTCGTAGGCGTGCTCCGCCCCCAGCTCGTCGACGAAGTCGGCGATCGGCCGGCCCAGCCGGCGGTGGGCGTCCGGGAGCTCCACCAGCGGCACGCCCGGCCGCCACAGCTCCCAGTCCCGGCGCAGCGCCTCGGCGGCGGCCGGCTCGTGCACCACGGTCACCGCCATCACCTCGTCGCCGAGCGAGAGCGCCGCCGAGAGGCCGTCCCTGGTCAGCCGGGTGATCGCGGTCACCGGGACGACGACCAGGCTGCGCTGCCGGGTCACCGGACCGGGCACCCGGCCCAGCTCCAGCCGCTCGCCGATCCGCGCGTAGCTGCGGTGGACGGCCTCGAACAGCACCACCAGCAGCGGCAGGGCCACCACGATGCCCCAGGCGCCCTCGGTGAACTTGGTGCCGGTGACGACCAACGCGGCGACGCCGGTGAGCAGCGCCCCGAAGCCGTTCAGCGCGGCCCTGGCCCGCCAGCCGGCGGGCCGGTGCAGCAGCCAGTGCCGGACCATGCCGACCTGGCAGATGGTGAAGCCGACGAAGACGCCGATGGAGAACAGCGGCACCAGGCTGTTGACGTCCCCGCCGGAGCCTGCCAGCAGCGCCGCCGACACCGCGGCCAGGAACAGCACGCCGTACCGGTAGACCTGGCGGTCGGCGCGCAGCGCGAACAGGTGCGGGAGGTGGTTGTCGCGGGCGAGCAGGTCGAGCAGCACCGGAAGGCCGCTGAAGGAGGTGTTGGCGGCCAGTCCGAGCAGCACCACGGTGGCGGACTGGACGACGTAGAAGCCGAAGCCGTGGCCGAGCGAGGCGTCGGCGAGCTGGGCGAGCACGGTGACGCCCTCGACCGGCTGGAGGTGGAAGCGGCCGATCAGCACGGCCAGCCCGACCAGCATCACGCCGAGCAGGGCGCCGAGCGCGACCTCGGTGTGCTGCGCGCGCCTGATCCGCGGGGTGCGGAAGGAGGGGACGGCGTTGGCCACCGCCTCCACCCCGGTCAGCGCGGAGCAGCCGGCCGCGAAGGCCTTGAGCAGCAGCAGCGCGCCGACGGTGGTGGCGTTCTCGGCGAGGGTGGAGGCGTGGCCGGCGGCGGCCGCGGTGCTGGCCGGGCCGTCCCGGAGCAGTCCGGCCACGACAATCGCCAGGATGGAGAGCACGAAGACGGCCGTCGGCGCCGTGAACCAGCGCGCCGACTCGGCGATCCCGCGCAGGTTCACCGCGGTGACCAGCGCCAGCACGCCCAGGCAGAGCCAGACCCGGTCGCCGTAGAGGCCCGGCACCGCCGAGGTGAGCGCGGCCACGCCGGCGGTGACGGAGACCGCGACGTTCAGCACGTAGTCGACGACCAGCGAGGCGGCCGCGGTGAGCGCGGTCCGGCGGCCCAGGTGCGCCTTGGCCACCGCGTAGGAGCCGCCGCCGTCCGGGAACGCCGCGATCACCTGCCGGTAGGAGGCGACCAGCACCGCCAGCAGCACCGCGATCGCCACGGTGACCGGCAGCGTGAAGCCCAGCCCGTACGCCCCGGCGGCGGCCAGCACCAGCACGATCGACTCCGGCCCGTACGCGACCGAGGCCATGGCGTCCAAGGAGAGCGCGGCCAGCCCGCCGAGCACGCTGAGCCGGTGCCGCTCGTCGGCGGCGCCGGTATCCGGAGGCCGGGGATCGGCCGCGACGGCCGGGGTGGTGGCGCTGGACATCGGACGGGACCTCCGCAGTCGGTAGTTGGTCCGATCCTGCGGTCCGCGCGCCCGTCGCCCGGCGGGCCCCTACGCCTTCCTGACGCCGCCCCGAGCGGCCCTGACGCGCCCTTGACGCGGCCGCCACCCGAGCGGGGCCCGCCCGGTAGCTGTTGGCGGGGGTGGGGCGAGCCGTTGTCCCGGCGGTCGCCGGCTGGGAAGACGATCAGCTCTGTCGAAGGACTCCCACCCCCGACCCCCACTCTGCTGCCTGCCACCCGTAATTGCAAGCAATGTGCAATAAGTCTGCCCGGAGCCCCGCCCATCACCCCACGGAACGGCCCCGGACAGACGAAACAGCCCCCGATCCGCGTTTCCGCAGATCGGGGGCTGTTTCCATCCTGTGGCTGGTGCAGGGTTCGAACCTGCGTAGCTTGCGCGACAGATTTACAGGCCGCTGACCAGAGACACTCTGACCAGGCAGCTCTCGCCTCCAGACCGCATCTGGTCCGCCCCTGGTCCGGATCATGGTCTCCACGACCCCTGCCGACCCGCCTCCGCGACCACCTGAAGGGCCGGGTCCGGGCAGCTCCTCCGCTGCCCGGACCCGGCCCTTCTGTGTTCCTGGTCACGCTCCGCCAGCCCCGGCACCTCCACCTCCACGCCCAGGTGTCAGCACCGTCGAGCGTGGCCCGTGATCAACATGGCCGAACAGGTCAACTCCCACCGCAACTCTCGGTAAGATCCCGCGCATATCGCATCCAGGAGGGGTCCGAATGTCGATGCGCGAACAGTTTAGCGAATACTACTCACCGTCCGACGATGAGTATCTAGAATATCTATCCAACGGGGTAGTGTCGCTAGACACCAACGTCCTACTCTCCCCCTACAGGCTGGATAGCCAAGCCCGGGGACAGCTCTTTTCAATCCTAGAGTTTCTAGCCGAGCAAATCTGGATTCCCCCCCAGGCCGCATGGGAGTTCTTCAGTAATCGACCAAACGTACTCGCAGGAGAGGATAAGGTCTACCAGAAGCTAGAAGCGCCACTGACTACAGCGCGAAAGTCGCTAGAAGACCACATCAAGACCCTCCAGGGTCATTCAATCGTCACTGCCGAAAAGCAGCAAAGGATCATCCGTGGACTGGATGATCTGATCGAAGAAGTAAAATCACTAAGCAATCAGCGGGATTCGAAGCTTGAGGAAGCTCTTCGCATCGACCCAGTCCTTAACCGATGGGAATCTCTCCTTTCCGGAAAGGTCGGGGAGCGTCCAGATGCTGCCCGCCATGCAGAGCTCAACGCATTGGCCGAAGAGCGGATTAAGTCAGGCCTTCCCCCGGGCGGCAAAGACGCAGACAAGGGCGCCAATGCAAACGGTGACGCCGTTCTCTGGCTCCAGCTGATTGAACACGCAAAACAGACCCAGAGGCCAGTCCTCCTGGTGACTGATGACATCAAGGAAGACTGGTACAGGCGCCAAAGCGGCCAGACCATTGGCCCTCGGACCGAGCTGATTCGAGAGATGCGCTCAACTGCTGGAGTGTCCTACTACCAACAGCCCCTCTCCGGATTTCTGAGACGGGCCGGGAAGGTTCTGTCCAAGCCCGTCTCGGAAGAGACTATCGAGCAGACAAAATCTCTCAGTGCGCATATGGCGGCAGTGCACTACGAAAGTATCGTAGTGAGTGAAATCCTCAACCTCCACGAGCAAGGCTTCGCGCCGATAGTACAGCAGTTTGACGGGGAAAATGGGGTTGACGTGATCGTAACGGTCGATTCGACGAGCTTTGCCATCATAGTCAAACATTCCACTCGCGCCGTAAGCTCGGCAACTGTCATGCGTACGATCGAAAGCCTGCCCCCGCAACTCCATATAATTCCAATCATCATCAGCAGCGCACCTCTCACCGCTCAAGCTGCGGGGATGTTTGCAGAATGGCGCGGAAAGCGCCGCAAAAAGCCGCAATGGATCCATTGGGATCCCACAACCATGTCGCCAGCAGAATTTCAGCTGAGCTTCCTTGCTGCACTTCAAGAAGCAACGGGAGGCCGCTTCAACGATAAGTGGATGTAGATGCATTCGTGCGCGCGAGCGGCATCGGTAACCGCTCGCGCGCAGCCACCCTCGGCGTCACTTAAGAATATTCGCCAATTCATGCATTGAGTTAACTACTGCGATAGCGCCGGCCGCCGCCAATTTTTGCCGCTTCCCAGGCTTATTGGCATAGCCGACCGTAGGGACCCCTGCCGCTTTCCCCGCCTCAACATCACGGGCCGCGTCGCCAATGAAGACGCAACCCTCCGGCCCGATGTCCGCGGCCTCCATGGCTTCGAGCAGCAGGCGCGGATTCGGCTTCATGGAGGAGGGGTCACCCGGGGCACGTCCGAAGACGCCGGCCACGTAGCCGCTGAGGCCGTGCTCCGTGAGGTAGGCCTCGATGGCCGCGCCCGCGTTGTTGCTGACCACCGAGACCAACCGGCCGGAGAGGACAGCAGCGCGCAGAACCGATTCGCCGCCTGGGGTCGGACGAGCGACCCGGACGGCTTCGGTCTCCAGTGCGGCCAGCGCGGCATCCGTGCTGGCCGCGAGATCGGGCCGGGCGTTCGAGACCAGCCGGAGCACGGCGAGAGGGTCGGTCTCGTCCTCCACCCCGGCCGGGGCCTGCTTGCCCGCAGCGAGCAGGCCCTCATGGAGTCGACGCGCGACCTCCGGAGCGGGCAGGCCAGCGAAGACGGAGCACACCGGGCCGTCGAAGTCGAGGAGCACGTGCTTCACTGGCCGCAGCACGTCGGCGAGTTGCTGAGGCGTGGCGATCATGGCTGCCGCTCGTAGGCGATCGTGCTCCACACGCTGTCGAACCACATCTGAGCCTGCTGGACATATTGCGATCCGAGCGAGGCGTCGTCCGGGCCGGCGGCATGGTGGAACAGGGTGGTGTCCTTGCCGGTCACGTCGTAGAAGGTGTGGGCGGTGTCGTCGATCGCCACGGTGCGCTCGCGGAGCGGGTAGAAGCCGAAGAACGCCTCCTGCCGGTTCAAGATGTACAGCTTGAACAGGCTGGAAGCCCGGTGGACCTTGACCTGGACGCTTGCCTTCTGGACGAGGCCGAGCTCGGCCAGCATCTCCACCGAGTGCGCGATGCCGCCGGCGTTCGTCAGGGCGATGTTCCGAGCGCGCTGCCGGAGGGCGGCTTCGTCCTGGAGCCCGTCGACCAGGACCGGCACCGCCATCGGCGCCGTGGTGTCCGGCAGCAGCAGCCGGACCGTGATGGACTCCGGGGCCAACCGTCCGGAGCGGACCTTGTCGAGCGGCTCCTGGAGCGCGTTGTGCAGCGTCTCGCTGGAGAAGCCGGCGAAGTCGAGGGTCACCTGCTGCTGCTCGAAGGCCGCTTCGAGGTGCGGCCGCAGGCCGACCGGGCGCGAGGTGCGCTCCCGGACGAACGAGCCGCTCCCCTGCCGGGTCACGATCAGCCCCTCGGTGCGAAGCAGATCGAGCGCCTTGTCCACCGTGCCGCGCGCCACGCCGAAGTGCTTCGCCAGCTCGGGGCCGGAGGGCAGCTTGTCGCCGGTCTCGAAGCCCGGCTTCTTCGTGAGGATCGAGGCCCGCAGAGAGCTGCTGACCTGCTGATACGGGGGGCGCGAGTCATCCGGGTCTAGGGCCATACGCCAATGCTAGGGGAGGTGCCCAACAGGCGCGAGAAACCCAACTCTCTTGACCTGTCTAAGCAGGTTGCCTATGTTGTGTGTGTCGCACCAAGTGAGACAGGGGCGACACAGAGGGGCCTTCTTTGGGCTGCTCTGACCTGCACAACTGCGCCCGCGAATGGCCGGCTACTGCCGTGTCCAGGGCGAAGGGGCCCGGGACAGATCGGGCCGAGGTACCCGGCGCCTTGGCAGTCCGGAGGGCAAGCCGAAAGGCGCGCCGTCCACGCCTGAACGGGAGCACGCTCCCCAAGAGGACGGCACTTCGGGCCCTGCTCCGCTTCGGCGGGGTGGGGCCCGAGCTGTGAACGAGTGACTTTGGCCCGGCCCTTCCGCTCGCGGTTGGACCGCGCCATGGCTGCTCGTGCACCACGAGTAGCTGGGCCCGCATGAGTCGGGCCGCCGTGCTCCCGGCCAAGGAACGCGCGGCGGCCCTCAGGCCCACCCCCTACGAGAGAGGAGGTAGACCCGTGAGGACGATTGTTGCAGGCCAGATGGCCTTGAACGAGAACGAGTTCGCCGAGCTGGCGCTCGGTCTCGTCACGGACTCGGAGTTCACCCGGCTGTTCACCGGCGTGCCCGGTGAGAGCACGGTCGAGCGCGAGGCCCGCATGGACGCGGCGGACGGGATCCTGGCGGACCTGCGCCGGGAGGACCCGGTGCTGGCCACCTACGCCGAGCGACTGCTGAGCATTGCGCCGGTGCCGCTGCGGCGCCCGGCCGTCATCCGCCGCACCGCCAGCACCGAGCGGGTGGCGGCGTGAACGACACCCTGAACCGCACGGGCTGGCACTTCGACGCCCGGTCCGGGCTGACCACCCGCAACCCCCGGCCGGAGCTGCCGTCGGGGGTGACCGTCACCGCGGCCCTGGATCTGCCGAGGGTCGAGGTGCGGCGGGCCATTGCGGCGCACGAAGCGGGCCACGTCGTGGTCCTGCTGCACTTCGGGATCCCGTTCGAGAGCGTCTACATCCGCGACGACCTCGGCCTGGTCCCGGACCGCGCCGGCAACGGCGGCGCGGTCGTCGTCGGGCCCTGGTCGGCCCCGCTCTACACCGGCCTGGTCATGCTGGCCGCCGGCGAGCGGGCCCAGGACCGGTGGCTGCGGGAGACCGGGCGGTGGAACACCGCACGCGGATGGCTGACCGAACTCGGTGGCATCGGCGACCGCCGCGAGATCTACCGGGCTGTGGACGAGGCCACGGGCCGGGACGTCACCTTCAACACCGGGGACGACCCGTGCCGGGACCTGGCCGCGCTGCACGACCACACCGACGCCCTGCTCGACCTGCTCTGGGAGCAGGTCGGCCGGGTCGCCGACGCGCTGAACGAGCGCGGGCAGCTGACGGCAGAGCAGGCCGCCGAGGCTACCGACTTCTCCCTGGAGCGGGGGTGGCAGCGGTGAGCGGGCTGAACGAGTACCGCGCCGAGCGGCGCGAAGACCGCCGGGCCGAGCGGGCCGACGCCCGGGCGGACCTGCGGGAGGAGCGCGAGCAGCGCCGGCTGGACGCCGAGGCGGCCCGCCAGCGGCGCGAGGCCGACCAGCGCGCCGCCGAGGAAGCCGCGAACCGGCGGCGTGCGGCGCGGGCCGCGCGGTTCGGCCGGGTGACCGGCTGGGTCACGGCGAACCCCGCGCGGGCGTTCGTCCGGCTGGTGCAGGCGTGCTCGATCGTGCCGGCCGTGGTCTCCCAGGTCGCCGCGCTCGACCACGCGGACGTGGCCCTGCTGCTGGCGGTGCTGCTGGCCGCGATGCTGGAGGGCGGCGCGTGGGCGCTGGTCGCCATGGGCGCCCAGGCGGAGGGCGAGCGCTCCACCCACACCTACCGCCTCGGCGCCTGGACGGCCGGCGCGGTCGCCGCCGGGATCAACTTCGCCCACGGCTGGACGCAGTACACCGATGCCCGGTGGGTCGCCGCCGTGCTGGCCCTGTCCAGCATCGGCGCCGTCTGGCTGACCGACCTCCAGACCCACGGCGGCCGGGGCCCGACCACCGCCGAGAAGAAGCAGGCGAAGGAGCGGGCCGAGCACGCCCGCCGCCGGGCCGAGCACCACCCCGAGGTGCGGGCCGTCGCGGACCGTCTGCTGTCCGCCGCCGCTTACGGAGCGTTGTCGCCCGATGAGGCGTGGCGGATCGCGTGGGAGTACGTCCACGGCGTCACCGTCCCCGGCCTGACGGCCGAGCTGCTGGCCCAGCGGCTCAACGCGAGGGCCCGGGTGGCGGAGCTGAGCGCGCTGCCAGCACCGGCCGATCTGTGGCCGGGCATGCCCGACGACCCGTTCCCCTCGCTCACGCTGCCGCTGCCCTCTGGACCGTCCGACGGCGTGTACCTCGACACCGTTCCCGACGCGTTGCGGAACGCTTCCCCGATCACGACGGAAGCGCTCGAAGCCATTTACGGAAACGGGTCGGGCGTACCCGTACCGAAGCCCGAAGAGCCCGACGACGGGTCCTCGACCGACGGCGGCGGGAACGCTTCCGCCCCGGCCGGGGAACGGGCCCTGAACCCGGCCGATCTGGCTCGGGTCCGGGTGCTGGCCGCCGACCTCGCCGCCGACGGCGAGGAGCTGTCGACCCGCAAGGTCCGCTCGCTGCTCGGCTGCCGCAATGAGACCGCCGTCCGCCTGCGCGCCGCCATCGAAGCCGAGCGCAACCGTCCCGGAACGGAGAACGCACAGTGACCACCGACACCGCCGAGACCAGCCCGGCCGTCGCCGGCGAGTAGGGGCGCTCTCCATGTCCGTGACCGAAATCCAGGTCGTCAGCTTCGGCTACCTGCACGCCGCCGCGCCCGAGGCCCACCTGATCCTCGACCTGCGGCGCCACTTCCGTGACCCGCACGTTGACCCGTCCCTGCGTCGCCAGAGTGCCCACGACCTGCCGGTGCGCCGGGCGGTGCTCGCCACTCCCGGCATCCGGGAGCTGATCACCGCCACCGCGCTGCTGGCCGACGCCTTCGACGCCGGTCCGGCCGAGGCCCCGCTGACCATCGCCGTCGGCTGCGCGGGTGGCCGACACCGCGCCGCCACCGTCGCCCTGGTCCTCGCCAGGCGCCTCGCCAAGACCGGCACCACCGTCCGCCTCACCCACCGCGACCTCGACAAGCCCGTCGTCGACCGCTGAAGGAGCGCACGAACCCGATGCAGCTCTTCCGCCGAAGCCAGCAGCCCAAGTCCGGCCAGCAGCGCCGGGCCGCCGCCGTCCGCCGCGCCGACCGCGAGGGCCAGCGCCAGATCGACTCCCACCGCACCAGCCAGAGCACCACCGCCTGGCACCGCGCGCCGACCCCGCGCGCATGGTGGCGCTCCTCCTGACCCCCGCCCCTGTGGTGCAGACCCCACACGCCTCGGCGTGTGGGGTCTGCACCACCCCTGACCAGGGAGAACCCATGGGCTACATGCTCTGCACGATCTTCCTCGCGGTGGACACCCTGATCATCATCGTCTGCCTCCGCGCGCTCATCCGGGGGGACCGATGACGATCCCCCCGCCGCCGTCCCAGCCGCCCACCGCCGGCACCCCCAACCCCGGCCCTGAGCCCGTGGCCGAGTGGTGGCGCAAGTCCGGCCCCGTCCTCCCCACCCCGACCTCGGGCACGCCGGACTCCACTGTCCACATCCCGGTCCCGATCACCGCCGCCGGACCGCCCTCGATGGAGGCCGCCGCCGAGGCGTTCTGGGCCCCGGCCAGCAGGCTCTTCGCTGAGCAGGCCTCGACGATCGCCTCCCAGGTGGGGGAACAGATCGGCCAGTTGCTGACCGAGACCGAGGCCCAGCGCCAGGCTCGCCAGCAGGTGGAGTACGAGCAGCTGCTCGCGGGCCAGCGTGCCCGGATGGACGCGGCGCTCGGCGCGGTCGGGGAGAGCGCCCAGGAGCGTTCGGCGCGCCACCGCATCGAGGACGTCCTCACTCCCTCTGGTCCCGCTCAGCGGGACGACCTCGTCGGCCTGGTCGACCTCCTCGCGGACCGGCTCTCCGAGATTCCCGAGGACCGGGCCACCCGTCTAGAAACCCAGCGTGAGCTGGACCGGCAGCGGGCCCGAGTCCGGGAAGACCAGCTGCGCGCCGCGGCAGGTGAGACTCCCACCCAGCGCGACCTGCGCCACCGTCAGCAGCGGCTCGCCGACCAGCGCGAGGCCAAGGCCCGGGCCCGCCGCCAGCACCGCAAGGCCGCCCGCGCCACGGCCGGATCCTCCGACCGCACCCGTCGCTTCCGCCGCTGGTGCGTCCTCACCGCCATCAGCGCGGTCGGCGGCTACGCGACCGGCCTGGTCGAGCTGATCATGCCGGGCGGGCCGTTCGTCGGCCTGCTGCTGGCCGCCGGCGGCTGGGCCCTCGACCTGCACCTGCGTGACCGGGGCCGCCTGCGCGTGAGCGAGGTCCACCGCCCCGGCCCCCTGCTGATCCTGATCGCCGCGCGCATCCCGGTCGCCTCCGGCCTCGCCGTCGCCACCGGCCTCGCCCCGCTCCTCGCCGCCCTCCCCCTCTACTGACCCCGCCAAGGAGACACTCCATGAGCAGCCTCATCGCGCTGGGTGCCGGCGGCGCCGCCACCGTCACCACCATGTACCTCTACGTCGGCATCCGCGGAAAGAACAAGATCACCGTGGACCCCGACCACGTCCCCTACTGGGCGTTCGGCATCGGTCTCCTCTCCGCCAACGCCGGCACCGCCTTCCAGCAGCTGTCCGGGATCGGCGAGCAGTTGGGCGCGTCGTTCGAGGGCAACGCCGCGCTGGGGGAATGGCAGCAGGGCGCGACCGCCGCCGTGCTGACCATCGCCGTCTTCGGGCTCAAGCCCCGTGCCTGGAAGGACGCCCTGTGCGGGGCCATCGCGCCCAGCCTCTACGCGAGTGCCGGCGGATTCTGGGCCATCCCCGCCTCCGTTCTCAGCGGCCTGATCAACTCGTTCATCGGCTGACGGCGGTGGAACGCATCTTCCCCACCGAGAAGCTGATCCCGACCCTCCTGTGGCCGTTCACCGGCCTGGCCGCCGGCACGCCCGTCCTCGTCCGCAAGCTGACGGCCCCCCAGCGCGAGCGCCGCGCCGAGGCCGCCGCACTCAAGGCCAAGCAGGACGAGCTCGCGCAGCAGATCGCCCAGGCCGCCGAGGCCGCGTTCGCCAAGAAGCTGGCGGAGGCCGACCCGGCCAAGCGCGCCTCGATGCTCCAGGCCCAGGAAGCCGCGCAGGTCGCGGCCCGCCAGCTGGAACTGGAGCAGGCCAAAGCCGCACGCAAGGCCGCGCGGAGCCGGGCGGGCGACGCCGCCGGCGCGGCCGCCCTGATGCTGATCGTCGGCGGCCCGCTGATCTACTCCCTCGCCCGCCCCTGGATCCAGCCCGGCATCGGCCTCCTGATCGGGGCGTGGTGGATAGCCGCCCTGATCCACGCCCCCACCCCCGACAAGACCACCCCGGTCGAGGCCGACCAGGAGGACCAGGACCAGCCGGTGCCCGCTGTCGAGGCCACCGAGGAGGAGCCCGCCGAGGAGGACTACCCGGAGACCTCCGAGGCGGCCGCCCCGACCCCCGCCGACGCCCGCCATGCGGTCGCCCTGCTGGGGGCCGGCGGCACCCACGTCGCCCTCACCGCCGTGACCGCACATCTCGCCTCCGCGCACCCCTTCTGGAAGCGGTCCGGGAAGGCCGTCCGCTCCCTCCTTCACGAGGCCGGAATCAGGGTCCGAGGAGGGGTGAAGGTCGAGGGCATCAGCGTGCCCGGGATCCACCACGACGACGTGCCCCCGCTCCCCTCCCCCTCCGAGAGCGCCCCTGACGGCGTTGTTGTCGCAGGTCAGAGCAACAACAACAACAACCACAACAACGCCCAGCAGTGGTCCACCCGAGAGGGGTTCGTCATGCGCGCCGACCCCGAGAACCCCGCCCGAACGATCATCGTCGGCCGCGCCAACGCCGCGTGATCCACACAGCACGAAGCCCCACACCGGCCGCCTGTTCTTGGCAGAGAGTCGGCCGGTGCGGGGCTGTGCATCCCCTTCACAGAGATGGGACCAGCATGCCCCAGTTCGACCGCTCCACGCTCGTCATCGTGGCCGACACCGGCGACCGGGAGAGCGCCAGCGACGGCCACTCCCGCTACGGCGCCTACATCGCCCACCACGCCGGCCAGTTCCACGACGACGGCCAGCCGCTCCGCCCGGCCGAGTTCGCCGCCGCCGCGTGGCGCATCGCCACCAGCCCGGTCATGGCCCCGGGCTACGCGGTCGTGCGCCCGGACCTCGACCGGGTCGAGGTGTACGTCGACCACGACGGCGGCGCCCAGTTCTGCGTCAAGGTCGGCCTGCGGCACAACGCGCTCGCCCACCGCCCCACCGGCCGCCCGCTGGACTGGGAGTGCGCCCCGTGGTCCCGCCCCGATGAGGCGTGGCCCGTGCTGGTCGGCCCGGAGCGCACCGACCGCCCCGCCGTCCTGGTGACCGCCACCGTGCTCCTCCCAGTCCCGGAGAGCATCCTCGTCACCCCCACCGCGGCCCGGCCCGGCCGCGCGCTCACCAGCGAGGCCAAGGCCGTCGTCGCGGCGCTCGCCGAGCACGCCAACCGGAACCTGGCCCCGCTCGTCGCCGACCTGCTCGGCGGCGTCCGGTGAGCGGCCCGGTCATCAGCTCGTTGAGCACCGAGTACGCGCCGAACGTGATCCCGTTCCGCCCCGAGCCCTCCGAGGTCAAGGCCGCCGAGCAGGCCGTCATCGGCGCAGCCCTGCTCGACCCCGCCCAGATCCCCGCGCTCGCCGCCCAGTTGGGCGACCCGGGCGCGTTCTACCACCCCGTGCACGAGACGATCTGGCGCGCCATCGTCCGCATGGCCGACGGTGAGCGGCCGGTCGATCCGCTGCTACTGGCCGGTGTCCTGCGCGGCCAGGGGGACCTGGTCCGCGTCGGCGGGCCCGGCTACCTGCACACCTGCATCGAAGCCACACCCACTGCCGCGAACGGCGACTACTACGCCGAGATCGTGCGCATCGCGGCCGAGCGGCGCCGCATCAACACCGCCACCAGCCGCCTCGCCCACATGGCCGGCGACGACCAGGCCGACCTCGACGCCGTCCGCACCGCCGCGCTCGCCGCGCTCGCGGACCTCGCGTCCGGCGAGACCTGGCTGGACCCCGTCCCGCTCGGCTCCCACGGGACGCTGCCGACCTTCCCCGCCCGCGCCCTGCCCGGCTGGGTCGGTGCGTACGTGGAGGCGGTGGCAGAGTTCACCCAGACCCCGGCCGACATGGCCGCCACCATGTCCCTGGCCGCCCTGTCCACCGCCGCCGGCGGCCGGGTGAACGTGGAGATCCGGCCCGGCTGGCGCGAGCAGTCCAACCTCTACCTGGTGTGCGCGATGCCGCCCGCCAGCCGCAAGTCCGACGTGTTCGCGTTCATGACCGGCCCGGTCTACCGGGTCGAGGACGAGCTGCGGGCCGAGGCCCGGCCCCGGATCATCGAAGCCGAGACCGCCAAGGAGACCGCACTCGCCGAGGTCGAGGCGCTCATGGCCAAGGCCCGCAAGAACCCCGACCTCGACCGCGCCCACCTGGTGGCCGAGATCTCCGGCGCCCGAATGCTGGCCGACGAGATCGTCGTCCCGCCGAGCCCGCGGCTGACCCTCTCCGGGGACATCACCCCCGAGACCGTCACCCACCAGCTCGGCGTCCACCGCTGCCTGGCCGCGCTCTCCCCCGAGGGCGACCTGTTCGACAGCATCGTCGGCCGCTACAGCAGCAAGCCCAACCTCGGGGTCTTCCTCCAGGCCCACAAGGGCGAGCGCCTCCAGGCCGACCGGATCACCCGCGAGCAGCCCACCGTCGACAAGCCCGCGCTCACCATCGGCGTCACCCCGCAGCCAGCCGTCCTCCAGGAGCTCGGCGCCGCCCCCGGGGCCCGCGACCGCGGCCTGCTCGCCCGCTTCCTGTACTCCCTCCCGCCCTCCAACCTCGGCTACCGCAAGATCCGCACCACCCCCATCCCCGAGCCGGTCGCCACCGCCTACGACGCCCGCCTGTCGGCGCTGCTTCGCGCCCTCACCGCGTTGGAGGAGCCGTTCACCGTGAAGATGACCGAGGCCGCCGACCTCGCCGTCGAGAAGCTCCAGGAGAAGTTTGAGGTCCAGCTCCGCCCGGACGAGCCGCTCGCCCACATCAAGGACTGGGCCGGCAAGCTCGTCGGCCACATCGCCCGCATCGCGGTCCTCCTCCACCTCGCCGACCACGTCGCCGGCGACTGGCGCGCCCCCGTCGAGGCCGCCACCGTCGACCGCGCTGCCGAGATCGCCGAGTACTACACCGCCCACACCCTCGCCGTCTTCGACCTCATCGCCGCCGACCCCGCCACCGAGGACGCCCACGCCCTCCTCCAGTGGCTCCAGCGGCCGAAGAAGGACGGCACCCATCGCACCCACATCAAGGCCCACGACGCCGTCGCGTCCTCCCGGCGGTTCAAGAAGGTCGCCGACGTCGAACCCGCGCTTGCCCTCCTCGAACAGCACGGCTGGCTCCGCACCGACCAGCCCTCGGCGAGCGGCCAGCGCGGCCGGCCCCAGGCCGTCACCTATCGCGTCCACCCGGTCCTGAGCACCCCCGTGGACACGACGCCGCTCTCGTAACCGTCAGGGACGTCAGGACAAAGCCCTGACCTGGCGATACGCCGCCGGACGCGCAGTCAGGGCACGTCAGGGCTGTCAGGGATAGCCGAGATCTCCTGACAGCCCTGACAACCCCTGACGCCCGGCCAGGGCGCGTATCAGCAGGTCAGCGAGTTCCCCTGACATGCCTGACGTCTTCCGCCCTCCATCGCCGCCCGCAAGAGGGCTCGTAACACTCCGCAGCCACCCTCCGCACCCACAGCAGGAGACTTCGCCATGCCCAAGCGCGAACTGCTCAAGCTCCCCGTCGTGCTCGCCGAACTCGGCATGTCCCGTGCCGCCTTCTACCGGATGCGCGCCCGGGGCCAGGCGCCGCGCCTGATCAAGCTCCCCAATGGCCAGGTCCGGGTCGACCGGTCCGACCTGGACGCGTGGCTCGCCGCCTGCGAGGTGGCCGCCTGATGCCCACCTCCTACAAGGTCAAGTTCTGGGACCACCGACACCGTCCGGACCGGCGGGCCCCCTGGATGGTCCGCTGGACCGTCGCGGGGAGGGAGTTCTCCGAGTCCTTCCTGACCAAGACCGCGGCCGACGGCCGGAAGGCGGAGCTGATCTCCGCCCTCCGCGACGGGAAGCCGTTCGACGTCGCCCGTGGCCTGCCGCTCTCCGAGCTCCGCAAGGAGAAGCAGATCAGCTGGTACGAGCTCGGCCGCCGGTACGTCGAGGCCCGGTGGGAGGGAGCCCCCGCCAAGACCCGCACGACCTGGGCCGACGCCCTCGCCACGGTCACGTTCGAGCTGGTGAAGTCGAAGGCCGGCATGCCGGACAAGCGGATCGTCCGCCGGGCGCTCTACAGCTGGGCCTTCAACGTGAACGCGTGGGGCGAGGAGCCGCCGGCGGACTGGGCCAAGGCCCTGGCGTGGGTGCAGAAGCAGTCCGTGCTGGTCTCCGCCTTCGAGGAGCCGCCGATGGTGCGCCGCCTGCTGAACGCCCTCGCGGTGAAGCTCGACGGCAAGAAGGCCGCGCCGTCGGTCATCCTGCGCAAGCGCCGCATCCTCGGTCACCTCTTCGGCTACGCCGTGGAGGAGGGCTACCTGGCCGCGAACCCGCTCCCGACCGTCCAGTGGCAGCCGCCGGAGGCCGAGGAGGAGGTCGACCCCGGCGTGGTGGTCAACGAGGACCAGGCCGCCGCGCTCATCGAGGCGGCGGGACGCCAGGGGAAGCGCGGGGCCCACCTCCGGGCCTTCTTCGCCTGCCTCTACTACGGCTGGCTGCGGCCGGCCGAGGCCGTGTTCCTCACGCTCGCCCGCTGCCACCTCCCGGCCGAGGGGTGGGGCTACGTGGTCCTGGACGAGACCCGGCCGCGGGTCGGGTCGTCCTGGACGGACGACGGGACCTCGCACGACAAGCGCGGGCTGAAGCACCGGGCCGAGAAGGCGACCCGCCGCGTTCCGATCCCGCCCGAGCTGGTGGCGATCCTGCGGGAGCACGTCGCCGCCTTCGGCGCCGCGCCCGACGGGCGGCTGTTCCGGACGTCCCGGGGCGGGATGGTGCAGGAGAGCGGGTACGGGGTCGTCTGGCAGCGGGCCCGGGCCGAGGTGCTGTCGCCGGCCGACTGCGCGACGAAGCTCGGCAAGCGTCCGTACGATCTGCGGCACGCCGGGATCTCGCTCGGGCTGAACTCCGGGGTCGACCCGACGGAGGTCGCCCGGCGGGCGGGGCACAGCGTGGCCGTCTTGCTACGGGTCTACGCGAAGTGCCTCCACGGCACCGTCGAGTACGCGAACGAGCTGATCTCGAAGCGGCTCAACCGGAACCGCCCGGCGGCGCCGGCTCCGGATCCTGGTCCGTAGCTGGTCCGTATGCGCTGGTCAGCGCTGGGATCCGGGTGGCGCAAAGTGAGACAAGTCGCCCAAACGAGGCACCACTCGCCCCGGAAGCAAATAAACGAAAAAGCGGCCCCTCACCTACGTTTCCGCAGGTCAGGGACCGCTTTTCTATCCTGTGGCTGGTGCAGGGTTCGAACCTGCGTAGCTTGCGCGACAGATTTACAGTCTGCTCCCTTTGGCCGCTCGGGCAACCAGCCAGGATCTTTGTCTCCCGGGGTGTTCACCCCGTTCGACGTGGTAAACCATACCTGATGCCAGGGGGTGCTTCGCCACTCGATGGATCACCCGACGACCGGGAAACCTCGGGCGACCGCTACGGGCGGGGCCGGTGTGGCGCTGGATAGGCTGGGACCGCGGACGCCCGGTGGGCGGCCCGCGCCAGTGAAGCCAGAGCATCAAGGAGACCAACACCCATGGCCGACTCCAGTTTCGACATCGTCTCGAAGGTCGAGTGGCAGGAGGTCGACAACGCGATCAACCAGACCTCCCGCGAGATCGCGACGCGCTTCGACTTCAAGAACGTGGGCGCCGAGATCAGCCGCTCCGGCGAGAAGATCGAGATGAAGGCGAACGGCGAGGAGCGCGTGCGCGCCGTCCTGGACATCCTCCAGACCAAGTTCGTCAAGCGCGGCCTGTCGCTGAAGGCCCTGGACGCCAACGAGCCCCAGCTGTCCGGCAAGGAGTACAAGATCTTCGCCAACGTCAAGGAGGGCATCACCACGGAGGACGCGAAGAAGGTCGCGAAGATCATCCGTGACGAGGGCCCGAAGGGCGTCAAGGCGCAGGTCCAGGGCGACGAGCTGCGCGTCAGCTCGAAGAGCCGCGACGACCTCCAGGCCGTGCAGGCCCTGCTCAAGGGCAAGGACCTGGACTTCGCGATCCAGTACGTGAACTACCGCTAGGGCCGGCCCCGGCCCGCGGGGACGCGGGCTGCGAGCGGCCACCGGGCGCGGCGGGGGCGCGGTGCCGAAGAGGTCTTCGGCACCGC